>DASXUZ010000001.1:0-39767 GCA_036504555.1 Prolixibacteraceae bacterium
CCGGAGGGAATGATGCTTGCCATTTTGCTGATGAACGTTTGGGCCCCGCTGATCGACTATTTTGTCGTGGAAGGCCATATCAAGCGCAGGCTTAAAAGAGTGAACATGAAGGGTAACGCTTAAATCAGGAAAAGAAATGAAGAACTTCAGTAACAAATACATATTTATCTTCTCCATCATAATGGTGGTCCTTGTAGGGCTGCTGCTATCCCTGGCGGCGCTTCAGTTAAAACCTTACCAGGATAAAAACATTGAAGTGGAGAAAAAGCAGAACATCCTTTCTTCGATCCATATCAAATCGACCCCGCAAGATGCCGTTGAGCTGTATGCCAAATACATCACCAGCAGTTTTGTTGTAAACAACAAGGGGGAAAAAGTGGAAGGCATCGATGCTTTTCCTGTGGAAATGAAAAACGAACTCTCAAAACCAGCCGGGGAAAGATCACTTCCTGTATTTGTAGGCGTATTGGAAGATGGAACTACTGCTTATGTGACCCCCTTAAGAGGCAAAGGTCTTTGGGGACCCATCTGGGGTTATATCTCATTTAAACCCGATTTGAATACCGTATATGGAGCGGTATTTGATCACCAGGGAGAAACCCCTGGATTGGGTGCTGAGATTTCAGCTGAATTCTTTCAAAAGCCTTTTGTTGGCAAGCAGATTTTCGAAGATTCCACCAAATTTGTATCGATCAAGGTGGTGAAAGGCGGAAATACGGCTGGAAATATACATGCGGTGGATGCGATTTCAGGGGGAACGATCACTTCCAAAGGATTGGAAGCCATGCTTGATTCCTGCCTGATTCAGTACAAGCCTTATTTTATTAAAAATCACAAATAATTAAAACCAGATAGCAATGAGCATATTTTCATCATCGAAGAACTTCAAGCTGCTGGCAAGCCCATTGAATTTGGAGAATCCAGTGACGGTTCAAATATTGGGCATCTGTTCGGCACTGGCCGTAACGGTCAAGCTTAAACCAGCCATTGTAATGGGGCTCTCAGTGATTGTAGTCACGGCGGTGTCCAATCTTGTGATATCGGCCATGCGCAATTATATTCCTCCCCGGATCCGTATTATCGTCCAACTGGTGGTGGTGGCGGCCATGGTAATTCTGGTGGACCAACTGCTGCGGGCATTTGTTTTTGATGTCAGCAAGCAGTTATCGGTCTATGTGGGATTGATCATTACCAATTGTATCATCATGGGACGTTTGGAAGCATTTGCCATGGGCAATAAACCATGGCCTTCGTTTCTGGATGGCATCGGCAATGGGCTGGGTTACGCCATGATCCTGATGCTGGTTGGTTTCATCAGGGAACTTTTCGGCTCAGGCTCAGTACTTGGATTTAAAGTTGTTCCCCAGGCCTTTTATGATGCAGGGTATATCAACAATGGGATGATGATCATGCCTACGATGGCGCTGGTGCTGGTGGGCGTTATTATATGGATTCAGCGTAGTTTTAACAAGGAACTGATCGAAAAAGATTAATCCCTAAAATCTAGATTTTTATGCAAGAAATTATCAACATATTCATACGGTCGGTCTTTATCGACAATATGATTTTCGCTTTCTTCATCGGGATGTGTTCCTACCTTGCTGTTTCAAAAACAGTCAAGACCTCAATGGGTCTGGGGGTAGCCGTAATTTTTGTCCAGATTATCACCGTTCCGGTCAATTACCTGCTGCTGGAGTATATCTTGAAGCCGGGAGCCTTGTCATGGATCAGCGAAAGTTACAAGGATGTGGACCTTACATTCCTAAGTTTTATGGTTTACATTGCTACCATTGCTGCCATGACACAGTTGGTAGAAATGCTGGTGGAAAAATTCACCCCTGCCCTCTATAATTCACTGGGTATTTTTCTTCCCCTGATTGCGGTCAACTGCGCCATATTGGGGGGATCCTTGTTCATGGAACAACGTGAATATCAAAACATAGGACAAGTGCTCTCCTGGGGACTTGGCTCTGGGGTGGGATGGGCCCTGGCCATTGTTTCACTGGCAGCTGTCCGGGAGAAACTCAAATACAATAAAATTCCAGCACCATTAAAGGGTATGGGGATTGCCTTTATTGTCACCGGGTTGATGGGAATTGCCTTCATGAGCTTCCTGGGAATCAAAATTTAAGGAAAATAAAATTCAAGTACAATGATTTTAGGTTCAGTCATTTTTGTGGTTATTTCAAGTGTTCTGGTCTTTTTAGTGATCGTGTTGACACTGGTTGCCGCCCTGTTATTTGCCCGTGCAAAACTAACAGCCGTAGGCAATGTAAAAATCGATATCAATTCAGAAAAAGTAGTTTCGGTGAACCCGGGAGGTACGCTGTTGTCGACCTTGTCTGAAAACGGTATCTTTTTACCCTCGGCCTGTGGTGGAGGTGGTACCTGTGCGCAGTGCAGATGCCAGGTGATAGAAGGTGGAGGTTCCATTTTGGCCACCGAAACAGATCATTTTACCCGTAAGGAACAACAAAGCCACTGGCGACTGGGTTGCCAGGTGAAGGTGCGTGAAGACATGAAAATCATTGTTCCCGAGCATGTTCTGGGTGTCAAGAAGTGGAAATGCACGGTTGTATCAAACGACAACGTGGCCACTTACATCAAGGAATTTGTAGTTAAACTTCCTGAAGGAGAAACATTGAATTTCAAATCGGGAGGTTATATCCAGATTGATGTTCCGGTGATCGATGTTGATTTTAAAGACATGGTCATTGGCGACGAATACCGTCCTGAATGGGAACGTTATGGAATGTTCAACCTGAAGATGAAAAATCCGGAGCCTACATTCCGCGCCTATTCAATGGCCAACCACCCAGCTGAGGGAAACATCGTGATGCTCAATATCCGTATTGCCACTCCCCCATTCGACCGTGTAAACGGTGGATTTCAGAAAATAAATCCTGGAATCTGTTCATCGTTTATTTTTTCCCGCAAGCCCGGAGATAAGGTCACCATTTCAGGACCATATGGTGAATTTTTCCTCAAAGACAACACCAATGAAATGATGTTTATCGGTGGTGGTGCCGGGATGGCACCCATGCGTTCACACTTGTTTCATTTATTTCACACCCTGAAAGAGACCAAAAAGAAAGTTACTTTCTGGTATGGGGCGCGCTCCTGGAGAGAAGTGTTCTATTACGAAGAGTTCATGGATATTCAGAACAGGTTTCCGAATTTCACCTTTCACCTGGCCTTGTCGGATCCACAACCTGAAGACAATTGGACCGGGAACAAGGGCTTTATTCACCAGGTGATTTACGATCAGTATCTGAGTAAACACGAAGAGCCCGAAGAAATTGACTATTACCTATGTGGACCACCGATGATGAACAGTGCGGTCAACAAAATGTTATACGACCTGGGTGTTCCAAATGAAAACATTCTGTTTGATGATTTCGGTGGATAAGTCAACCAATATTTACATTGAGAAGACGCTTTGCAACTGCATGGCGTCTTTTTTGATGATAAAAGAACTATTTTTGTTGATAATTCCCTGGATGAACAGGTTCGATAGATTCATGTTTTAACTTGCTTGCAAACAGGCCAATTATCTATGACTTGGCAAATAGTAAATAGTAAATCAGTTAATAGTAAATCAGTTAATAGTAAATATCTTCATGCTTTATCACCGCAAATTTCTACATCAGAAATCAAAAACATGGGTTGTTTTCGTGCATGGAGCAGGAGGCAGCAATGGCATCTGGTTTCGCCAACTGAAGGAATTTAAAAAGCATTTCAATGTATTGTTAGTCGATTTGCGGGGCCATGGAAAATCGAAACCGGAAAGCCCTGAACAGGATACCGATTATTCATTTGATGAAATTGCCCTGGACGTGATTGAGATCATGGACCACCTGCAAATCGAAAAAGCTCATTTGGTGGGTATTTCACTTGGCTGTATCGTGATCAGGGCGATCGATAAGCTTGCACCGGGAAGAGCCGAGTCGATCGTATTGGGTGGTGCAATTATCCAATTCAACAAGACCCTGAAAGTGCTGATCAGCATGGCCAAGATCCTGAATTCGATATTGCCTTACATGTGGCTTTACAAACTCAATGCATTGATCCTGATGCCCTATCGACGCCACCGCGCCTCACGCAATGTGTTTATCAAGGAAGCCGTCAAGCTGGGAGAAAAGGAATTTGGCAGGTGGCTGAAATTGTCCAGGGAAATTAAGTCCAACCTGAATGAATTCATTGGCAGGGAGCCATCCTCTCCGGTTTTGTACCTGATGGGTGATGGAGACCACATGTTTTTACCAATGGTTACAGACCTGGTAAAAAAGCAGGTAAATTCAAAACTTGAAATAATCAAAAACAGCGGACATTGCTGTAATCTGGATCAGGCAAGACATTTCAATGAGCTGTCCATCCTTTTTATAAAGAATATCAACCTCCAGAAGATGGGCTCAGCGAGTGACTTAATGTCAACGGTTGAATAAGTAGACCCTATTCCCCCCTATCTGAATTTCCCAAAGTAAGTTCCTTGAACCTGAGTTCCTTGCGGGCCTTGGACTGCTCCATCTTATCAAAAGTTTGCGCACAGGTAACACCCCGGTCTTTCATATACTTGTTTGCGCCAATGTGCGTATTGGGGAATTTGCCGTTCTTTTTAAATATTATTTGTGTGGCAAGTCCCAATATCACAAAAACCATGATCACCACTGCCAATAGTATTACTTTCAAAAATTCCATGGTCAATTTTCTATTATGAGTATTCAAAAATAACATCCTTTGGTATCAATTACAATTTTATCAAGGATAAGTTCATCGAAAAGAAAATGAGTTGGGATCACAGGCAAAATAATTTAATTGACAAAGTTGAAGATTATATGTAATTTTAATGCTCTATTCTAACTTATTCTATTGATTATGGAAAAGCACATTAATACCGTTGCAGCCCTTCAACTTGGATTAAGCATCTTCAATTTGTTGATTGCCCTGACTCTTTATTCAATTCTGAAATTGATAGGCGGCTTCATCGACGACCCATCGGGAGAAATGGTTCTATCAATTATTGCAAACATCGCCTCTACCATTCTTATCATTCTTTCGGTGCCCGGAATAATTGCCGGGATGGGATTATACAAACGCAAAGAATGGGCGCGGATCCTTACGCTCATCTTGTCGGTCATCGGCATTTTCAACTTCCCTTTTGGAACAGCCATTGGCATCTATTCCATCTGGGTCTTGATACAGCCTGAATCGGTTGCCGCTTTCGCAGAATAGGAAACCATTGTTTTCTATGAACGTATTGGATATGAAAATATCTGGTAAAATGAAAACGATTCATCCGATCACAGCTGGTTCATTTTATAGATTCAATGTTTTGTTCTTTCTTATTTTTGTTAATTTCTCCTGCACCATGGCGTTGCAGGATTCGGATAATAAGAATAAAATCAGTCCAAAACCAATGCGTACAGAACAAAAAGAGGATACAATCTGGTGGAAAAAAGAGGCAAAAAGAATGGTCGACAGCCAGCTGATTTCACGAGGAATTACCGACCAAAAGGTAATCTACGCCATGGGAAATACCCCCCGTCACCTTTTTATTCCTAAAAATTTAAATGATTTTGCCTATTTCGACAGACCCCTATCAATTGGGGAGGGACAAACAATTTCGCAGCCCTACATCGTGGCCATCATGACTGAATTACTGAAACTGAAAGGCAATGAGAAAGTCCTGGAAATCGGCACTGGATCTGGTTACCAGGCAGCCATTCTGGCACAGTTGGCCGATAGTTGCTATACAATTGAATTAATAAAAAATTTAGCAGACCAGGCAAAGCAGGTATTAAGAACCCTCGGCTACAACAATGTGATTGCAAAATGTGATGATGGGTACAAAGGTTGGCCTGAATATGCACCATTTGATTGTATCATCATTACAGCTGCCCCAAAAAAGATTCCCCCCAAACTGGTTGAACAATTAAAAATCAACGGAAGAATGGTTGTTCCCGTGGGGGACTACTTTCAACATTTGGTATTGATCACAAAAACAGAAAAAGGAATCAAAAAGAAAAATATCATTCCCGTGCGCTTTGTTCCCATGTTGAAACCTGAATAATCGGGTATTTATTTAAAAAGTCCTATGTGGAGTACCTATCAAATAAGGAATTATCGTTTACCTTTACCATGAAAATCAGGATCCCCGAAGTTTTGGTTCCACTTTGTAGTGGAAGTATTTGGATCCAACAATGTGAAATATTAATGCAAATCGAATGTCCTTAAAGCAAGTTTATATCACCATCACCGGACGGGTGCAAGGTGTGGGGTTTCGCTATTTTGCCCAATACAAGGCCGAAGAGCTCGACATCAGGGGATGGGTACAAAATACCCCGGACGGGAACCTTGAAATTGAAGCCTTGGGCGAAGCTGAGCATATAAACACGTTTGTTGACTGGATGAAAATTGGCCCAGCCCGTGCAATCATTCAGAATTTCGCAGTGTCCGACATTTCACCAGTAAGAAATTTTACGCAATTTATAATTCGCTAACCAAACCCTATGAGCAATACTCCAAGCTATCACATGAGTTCTGAAGAATTCAGAAAACAAGGTAAACAAATGATCGACTGGATTGCCGACTATTACGAGACTGTAGAGAAATATCCTGTACTTTCACAGGTAAAACCAGGCGAAATTACTAACCAGTTGCCTATGTATGCACCTATGGATAGTGAGTCGATGGATCAGATCATGGCGGATGTAAATACGATCATCATGCCTGGCATCACCCATTGGCAATCGCCCAACTTCTTCGCCTATTTCCCTGCCAATACCTCAGGGCCATCGGTGATGGGCGATCTGCTTTCCTCCGGACTGGGTGTTCAGGGAATGCTTTGGGCTACTAGTCCAGCCTGCACTGAACTTGAAACAAAGGTGCTGGATTGGCTGGCTAATATGCTTCAGTTGCCTGAAAAGTTCAAATCCACTTCTACCGGCGGTGCAGTTATCCAGGATGCCGCCTCCAGTGCAGCACTCAGTGCCCTACTGGCGGCTCGGGAGAAGAAAACCAATTACCAGACAAATGACTCAGGAAACCTTGGGAACCTGGTTGCCTACATTTCCGAACAAACCCATTCTTCCTTGGAAAAGGCTGTTAAAATTGCAGGTATCGGGAGAAATAATCTACGCCTGATTGGAGTGGATGAAAATTTGGCCATGCGTACCGATCTACTGGAAATGGCCATCCAAAAGGACCTGGAAGACGGATTGATTCCATTTTTTGTATGTGCCACCATCGGAACCACCTCCACCAATGCCATGGATCCTTTAACGGAAATTGGAAATATCTGCCGTCAATATCAGCTTTGGCTACACATCGATGCTGCCATGTCAGGAACTGCAGCTATTTGTCCTGAATACCGGTTTATCCTTGACGGGGTAGAGCTGGCCGACAGCTTCTCATTTAACCCCCACAAATGGATGTTTACCAATTTTGATTGCAACTGTTTCTTTGTAGCCGACCGTTCGGTCCTGATTAAAACACTGAGTATTTTGCCTGAATACTTAAAGAACCAGGCCACCGAAAGTGGTGCTGTCATTGACTACCGCGACTGGCATATTCAATTGGGCAGAAGGTTTCGTTCGCTGAAACTTTGGTTTGTAATCAGGCACTATGGTGTCAATGGATTACGCTTTCATATCAGTGAACACATCCGTCTGGCACAGGAATTTGCCCAATGGATCAGGTCATCCGATGATTTTGATCTCGTTGCCCCTGCACCCTTAAACCTTGTATGTTTTGCACACAAAAATGGAAACGACTTTAACCGAAAGCTCCTGGAAACCATCAACAAGGAGGGTGCCATGTACTTTACCCACACCATGATCAGTGGCCGCTTTGTACTTCGGATGTGCATTGCACAAACCCATACGCAATCTGAACATGTTCTGCGGGCCTGGGAAATGATTCAGAAAACAGCCAGGGAATTAAAGTGAACGAAAGTATTTAAAGTGAACTAAAGTATTTAAAGTGAACTAAAGTATTTAAAGTGTCTAAAGTGAACTAAAGTATTTAAAGTGAACTAAAGTACTTTAGACACTTTAGTTCACTTTAAATACTTTAGTTCACTTTAAATACTTTAGTTCACTTTAAATACTTTACCGAAAACATGTTCAATAACAATCAAAAATTTATAAAATAAAAGAAGTGTTATAATTACATTTATTTATTTATTCCTATTTTAGCAGCTCAAAACAGAGAATAATTAAAACTTTAATCATGATAAACCTGAACGAATTAGAAGTATGGTTTGCCACTGGCAGCCAGGATTTATATGGAGAAGATACCCTCAGACAAGTAGCTTTAGACTCGCAGGAAATATGCCGTGGGTTGAATGCTGATGCTGGGTTACCGGTCAAAATAGTTTATAAACCTACGTTAAAGACTCCGGATGCCATCTACCAGTTTTGCCTGGAAGCCAATTCCTCGAAGAACTGTGTGGGAATCATGACCTGGATGCATACGTTTTCACCAGCCAAGATGTGGATTCGCGGCTTGAGTATTTTGGACAGGCCCATCCTTCATTTCCATACCCAGTTCAACCGTGATATTCCTTATGCTGAAATTGACATGGATTTTATGAATCTCAATCAATCGGCGCACGGTGGACGCGAATATGGATTCATTCTTTCACGGATGAGAAAAAACCGCAAAGTAGTAGTTGGCCATTGGCAAGATCCTGAAGTTCAGCGACGGGTGAATGTCTGGATGCGTGCTGCAACCGCCTGGTTCGACTGGCAAGGATCAAAATATGCACGCTTTGGCGACAACATGCGTGAAGTAGCCGTTACTGAGGGCGATAAAGTGGAAGCACAACGCCGCTTAGGCTATGCGGTCAATGGTTATGGCATGGGCGACCTGGTTAAATACATCGACGCGGTGAATGATGGCGACATCAATCAGTTGGTGGAAGAATATGATACTTTATACAACATTGCAGCCATTGGTAAAAAAGGTGGTGAGAAACATGAAAACGTCCGCGTTCAGGCCCGCATTGAACTGGGAATGAAAAAATTCCTGACCGATGGCGATTTCAAGGGATTCACCACTACTTTTATGGATTTACACGGTCTGAAACAGTTACCAGGCTTGGCAGTTCAGCGTTTAATGGCTGAAGGTTACGGCTTTGGAGCTGAAGGTGACTGGAAAACTTCAGCCCTTGTGCGTGCCATGAAAGTAATGGGATCTGGCCTCGATGGAGGTTGCTCATTCATGGAAGATTATACCTATCATTTCAATCCGCAAGGAATGAAAGTGCTGGGATCACACATGCTGGAAGTTTGCCCATCCATTAAATCAGGAAAAGCATCACTCGAAGTGCATCCATTGGGTATTGGTGGAAAAGAAGATCCTGCACGCCTGGTATTCAATGTTCAAACAGGTCCTGCCATCAATGCCACAGTACTTGATATGGGCAGTCGATTCCGCCTTTTGGTCAACAATGTGGATTGTGTGGCTCCCGATGCTGAGTTCCCGAAATTACCAGTGGCCCGTGCCATGTGGGTTCCACAACCAAGTCTGCAAGATGGAGCTGCTGCATGGATTTTAGCCGGTGGAGCTCATCATACCAGCTTTAGCCAGGCAGTGACGGCTGAACACCTGGAAGACTTCGCTGAAATGGCTGATATTGAATTCATGCTGATCGATAATAAAACTACCATCACCGATTTCAAAAAAGAATTGAAATGGAATGATGTGTATTATATGCTTTCAAACGGATTGAAATAAATTTAAATATAGCAAGCAAATTAAAAGCCGGAGACTTGTTCTTCGGCTTTTTTTATTTTCATTCAACTGAGTTCATACTCCAACTTTCGTGCCTATAACCGTCAGCTGAAGTCAGACAGCCTGTCCCGATGAAAATCGGGAACAAAGGATAACAGCTCCTAAATCAACATGCAGACTGTCATCAATTTCCTGTTTACAGCATCTTCTAAAATCTGTAATTTTATCAGTTACACGACAATAGATACCTCCAATGGTGATCGTACCCGAATGAAGATGGTATTGAACGCGTCTTTCTGATACTTTTCTGATACCCATCTGTAACCTTTCTGTATGGTAAGGTTACAGAAAGGTTACAGATGAGTTACACATGGGTTACAGATGACAATGACAGAAGGATGGGATCAAGGAAGGATGAATGGCAGTCTGCCGGCCACAGGCCCCATGCCAGATGCCGTTATTCCTCCAATCGACTTATTGGCTGCTATGCGATACTACAGGGGATAGCTGTTAAACTACTTGCGGGTAAATCAATACAATCACCTCCTCCTTGCCTTCTGCTGATGGCATATATTTGAAATTGGATAGTTGTCGGGATTGGCGGTTTGTCGGTATTGCCAACCGATTGGAGGCAATCATTGAATATCAGTTGCCTGACAGACCTTTTTCTGCAATCCTCAATTGAGCGATTGCTTCATACAGGTTTTGGGTCGAATAAGGTTGTTCGTGTACCTGATTCAGAAATTTCAGTACCTGGAAGGCATCAAAGACCTGGAAAAATCGCTTGCGGAAAGATTCAAGCGTTGAACTGTTGCGGTTAATTTCAGCCAGCTTTCCTTCAAAAGATGCATCAGTTAAATATTCCTGAACAGTCAATGGAAGGGTTGGAAGGATTTCAGCATAGCGGGTTAAACCGATTTTGCAAAATTCATCGACCCGATCAAACAATTGCTTCAGGTCCAGGAAAGCGTCAAAACAATAAGTCAATGCCAAATCATCGGTATAATTCATCCATTTGGTCATTGCAGCGCCGGTTCCAAAGGGCACCCTGTCGGAGATTCGTCCAGAGGGATACACAAATGCATCCTTGATTTCGGCCAGCTGACCCAATTTGGTTAATTTATGAAGGAAATAAAAGTCCTCACCTGCCTGCCGGCGGTTCATCCCACCTTGCTTCACATAGGCCTCAGCTCTGACAGCAAATGCAGACCCGATCGTATAAATTGAATTTGGAAATCCTGCGAAATCCAGTGCCTGCTTATAGTAATGCAAATAATCTTCATACAATCGAATTCCCTTTTCCTGGCGGGGATCGTCCATCTCTTCAAAACGATGCCGGAAGTTAATGGTAGCAGCAAAACATGATTTGCTTTCAGAAAAAATGGACTCAATCCGTTTGAGATAGTTGGCGGAAACCAAACAATCGGAATCGAGTGAAATAATGACTCCATCAGGCCGATTGACCGCGTTCAGCCGACGAACAGCCTCATCCATGCCGATCTTTCGGGCCATTCCTGCACCTGCAAACTTTGCTTGTACCGATGGCACATAAATGGGATGCAAAACCAAATTGTTGCGCACATTTAAATTCTTCCATTCCAATAACTGGGCGTATGTTTGCAGGTTAAAATCTTTTACCTCCTGAGAACTGGTCTCCGAATCATTGACTACAACTATCACCTCACAAATGGAATCAATCGGTTCGCAAGCCCAGACAGATTCAAGGGTTCGAATGATTTCGGGTTCATTCAGACAGGGAATTACCACAAGCATCGAAAGCGATGGCGAGGCTTCTTCCTGGATGAAAGTCGGATAAACTATATTGTTCTGAATGTATCGCTCGGCAAACATGGGCTTCATTTTCAGTTGACTGGAAACAAAAAAATCCGAAGGACTTTCGGATTTTCATTTAAATGCTTTGGTTCTAACCTATTTGGATCTTGCCTTTGAAAGTCTGATGTTCATATTGACCAAAACTTCTTTGGTAATATTGTGGGATTCATCCCCAATTAAAACATCCCCGGCATTCAAGATATAGGTGTATTTTTTATCCTTATTAAATATCTTCAAATAGGTCATCAGGCTATCCAACAATTGCTTGTTATTATCGGCCTGTATTTGAGATAGTTTGGTAGATAACTCCTGGTCTAATTTGGTAATTTGTTGTTCTTCACCCATCAAACGGTTCCGTTCCTGCATGGCGCTTTCCTGGGTTAAAAACCCTCCACGCTGAACCTTTTCCTGGAAAGCAGCGGCTGAAGACTCAAAGCGACTCCGCTTTTCACCATATTCTTTTGTATAAGCTTCCTGTTGTTTGGCAAAATTCTCCTGCATTTCCTGCGCAAAATCGTAATTCACTACCAAAGAATCTACCTTTAAATACGCAATTTTCAGTCCCGAAGAAGCACCACCTTCATTAGAAGCCTCTGTCCCTGAACCATTTAATTTATTTCCACTAAAATGTAGGATATAGAGTCCTGCAACTGCAATAAACAAAATAACAATAAGTACTAATGAGGTATTTTTCATATGCTCCAATCAATAAATTTTGCCAAAAATAAAAAATTAATTACCAGTAAACAGTTATTGTGAAGATTATTTTCCATTGCAATGATCGAAACTTTTGCCAATAGAAAATTCAAAATAAAAGCTGCGTAAAATCATAAACTTACCTTGATAAACATCATTGAAAATGGATACCATTTGGCCGTATTTTTACCTACTTAATTAAGAATTGAAATCAAGGAAAAATGCTCAATCAACTACTTGCAAATGCACTGCCTTATATGCCTAAAAAACTGATTTGGATCTTTTCCAAACGCTATATTGCAGGCGAAACCATTGAAGACGGAATAAAAGTTTGCCGTCAGTTAAACCAGGAAGGAATCGAAGTGACGGTCGACCTGCTGGGAGAATTCATAGATACCATCCAACAGGCTGAAGAGAACAAAAATAAATATATCCAAATCATTGAAAGGTTCACCTCAGAGAGAATTATTGGACATTTTTCTGTAAAACCCACCAGTTTTGGCTTGCTCATTGATAAGGAAATATGTTTGGCCAATATTGAAGAAGTTGTAAAGAAAGCTACGGAAAAGAAAAGTTTTGTGCGCATTGATATGGAAGACTCGCAATGTGTGGACATGGAATTGGATATGTACCGCAGGCTTCAGCAGAAATATCCTGCCAATTGTGGATTGGTGTTGCAGGCTTACATGCGCCGGACAAAGAATGATTTAATGAATCTGAAAAGTTTCCAATCCAACGGTCATCCACTCAACTTCAGGCTTTGTAAAGGAATCTACAATGAATCCAAAGAGATTGCCTTCAAGGGCTTCGAAGAAATACAGGAACATTACATCGATGACCTGAATTATATGCTTGACAACAACATGTATGTAGGAATTGCCACCCACGACAAACAATTGATTGACAAAGCGTATGAAATCATCAAGGAAAAAAAGATTGACAAATCAAAATTTGAGTTCCAGATGCTTTATGGGGTCACTCCTGAACTCAGAAGCAGTATTGTCAAACAAGGATATAAAATGCGTGTCTATGTGCCATTCGGAAAAGACTGGTTCGGCTATTCAACCCGCCGGCTGAAAGAGAATCCGAAAATGGCTTCACACATTGTAAAAGCACTTTTTTTTAGGGGTTGATTTTTAGGGGTTTTTGATAGAGGGAGGTTCTGAAAAGTCCTCCCTTTTTTGATGTGATTATTGAATCATTCCTTGAGTCCACTAAGAAAAGTCAAATTTACTCAGCCAACAATGAGGTATGTGACATATCCCTAACGATAATACCATCCTCGAATATTTCATATGCGAAAACCCAATCTTTCTCAAAGACAACGCATCTATAACCCAATACTTGCCATTTCTTGAAACGACACAAGGGATAATCCGCAGCATTACGGAATGTGTGTACAAACTCTCTCATCCGGGCACTTCGGCGCAACGCAGCCTCTTCGGACAATTTCAATTCAACGATCAAATACGATTCAAGTTCGGTTAGCTTTTCCCTAACCAAACCGGATATCAGTACCTCACGCATGATTAAAATGCTTTTTTAAGCTGTCGTTTAGTTCATCGAAGAACATATCTATACTTACCGCATTACACTCTTCAGCGGCTTCGTGAAAACATTTCTTTTTTTCCTCAATGACCGTAGCATAGGGCAAGGTCTTGATAAACTCAAGCAGTTGCTTGGCCTGCGGGCTATTTTCTTCAATAATGATCGTTGTCATACCACTGCATATTAAACCTTAACAAAGATAACGAAAATTAATACAGAAAACGTTTCTCCCATATGATCGTAGGTTCCCTTCAGGAAAGACTGGTTCGGCTATTCAACCCGCCGGCTGAAAGAGAATCCGAAAATGAAATGGCTTCACACATTGTAAAAGCACTTTTTTTTAGGGGTTGATTTTTAGGGGTTTTTGATAGAGGGAGGTTCTGAAAAGACCTCCCTTTTTTGATGGGCGGAAAGTGAGGGATTCGAACCCCCGGTACCCCGAAAGGTACAACAGATTTCGAGTCTGCCCCGATCGACCACTCCGGCAACTTTCCTAATGAGTGTTACAAATATAGTAAAACTGTTTAATTAATTCATCCTGTTAAATTCTGCGTTTGGAACGTTTTAAATCCTTGAAGACTATAAAAACCTTCTGGATTTCACGCAACCTTTTACCTCTTTTTAAAGTCTTAAAAATAAAGATTCCCCCTTATGCAAAAAGTAATTATACTCGCATTCGTATTATTTTTATCAGTAAATTTGGCTATCAGGGCGCAAAGCAGGTTTCCGATTAAATCTACATCCGTATGGAGGATTAATTATGAATTTCCACGCTACGAATGGTTGACCCATGCCAATGGTGATGAGGAATACAAATATTTCATTGGCGGAGATACGATTATCTCGGGTAAAAACTACTTTCAACTACTGAAGTCCGGTATCCTGTTTCTCGATACTCCATTTGTGATTGAAAATAAATATATGGGTGCCATTCGAGACAGCGAAAATAAATTCTACTTGGTAGAAAAAAACAAGGATACTGAATTATTGCTCTACGATTTTGATGCAAGGGTTGGTGATTATATGAGCGATGAAAATTTTGGGATGCAACAGATTTCCGATATAGAAGTCCTGCCCGATGGACGAAAAAAATATTTCATTGATTTCATCAGTGTGCATTGCGGTGCGGCTAACACTGTGATTGAGGGAATTGGATGGCTGGGTGGTTTGTTGGAAGGAAATAGCTGTTCAGGGCACCCAGGAGTAAGAGGCGCTTATTTAGTGTGTTATTCTGAAGATGGAATTTTAAAATATCAATCACCAACGGCGGAAATGTACAATTTAACATGCAACGATCCAAGTACCCTGGCATCAGATTTGCTCAGGCAAGATGTGAAATTCAGCTTGAGCAATACGATTCTAAAAGTTAATTCAGCTAGTCATTCAGCGGGTATTGAACTTGCGGAAGTCTACAATGCCTTGGGCAATAAGATGATCGATAAGAAAGTTCACTCTCTTCATGAATACAGCATAGATATTGCATTTCTGGAAAGGGGATTGTATGTATTGAAAGTTTCCTGCAAGGGGAAACCTTCAATTTTTAAATTCATTAAAAACTGATGAAACGAGCGCTGTCCTATCTGTTTTTCATCCTTATCTGGATAGTTCCAAATAAGGTAACTTTTGCTGAAGTAATTACAGGCAAAGTGGTTGATATATACACACAGGCAGCAATTGTAGGCGCAGAAATAAGTATTCCAGGCACGGAGTACAAGACCACCACCTCTCAGAGCGGCTATTTCAGTATCATAACCACCGGGATTAATGAACCGGAAGACTATTTCTCTATCACTGCTCAGGAAAATAGAATCATTTGGCAGACTAAAAGTACTTTAACCCTGGACATTTACTCGATTCTTGGTCAGAAAATTTATATTGAAAACAAAACCGCTCAAGGTAGTGGGGAACTCAACCTTCAATCACTGAAAAGTGGTATGTATTTGCTGAATTACCAGGTAAATGGAAAGCGGGAAAGTGTAAAATTCATAAAAACAGCCCAAGGCCTGCTTTTTCCTGGGCAGGGATCGTTTGATAAAGAAAAAATTAAAAATGGGCTGATCATTGATTCCCTTGCAATTACATTCAATGGTTATTTTTCCCATCGGTTTAAAATTCATAGCGATCAAACCAATTACGAATTATTAAAACTTCACTACAATTTCATATCGCATTTGAACAGGCTTCCTTATCCCGAGGCTTTTAATATGATGCAAAGCATACCGTTTAATCCCAATTATGGCGAAGTGGAATCGGTGAAAATTATTTATTCAATTCCCGATAAGCAGATTTATTACATGAATTCAGCCAGGTACTTTATACATTATGATTTTGCTGCTGAAATCCTGGGCTATTCCAAAGGACATTATGCCTTTAACATTGAACAATACAAGGAGAATAAAAACAGGATTTATTATATCGGTTATTTGAATCATTTTAAATCATCTGATATATATACCCTTGAGGTCTTTTCAGGGGACGAAATCACCTGTGAGGGCTTGCAGGAATTTTATACTAAAATTGCATCAACAAGCTATATCGGGGATCGATTGCAATTCTATCCCAACAATACCAAGTGGGATATCTGCAGCAATGTTCCCAAAATCACTTCAGCTGAACTTTATGATGGACAAAATTATCAACCACTCAACCCCGGGGAGAACTATGGCTATTTGAAGAAAGTTGAATTCGACCAGATAGATCAGACCTATCTTGGACGCCATGTTTTGGCACTTATAAACGGCATTCCCAATGATATTTCAGTGGTGGCAGGAATCATTACCACAGATTTTCAAACCCCCTTAAGCCACATCAATGTTTTAAGCCACAACCGGGGTACTCCGAATATGGCCTTGCGCGATGGATGGTCAAATCCCAAACTTACTGGATTTCTCGATAAGCTTGTTTATCTGAAAGTTACACTGGATTCATTCTATATTCGTGAAGCCACCATTTCCGAAGCGGAAAGCTTTTGGGCGATCAAAGAGCCCACTAAATTTCAAACCCTGAAGATCGATACCCTTACCACCGGTCTTGTGGACCTTGCAGCTGCCGACTACCGCTGGGTTTCCACCATTGGTGGAAAGGCATCCAATTTTGCAGAGTTAAAGAAGATTTCATTTGAGAACCAGCCAATACCTATGCCTGAAGGCGCCTTTGCCATACCCATCAGCTATTACTGGAATCATTTAAAGAGCAACAAAATTGATGTCTATCTGAAAGAAATGTTGGCCAATGCAGAATTTAAAACCAATCATGCCACAAGGATCCTGATGCTGACCAATCTGCAGAATTTGATAAAAGCTTATCCGGTAGATCCAAATTTGGTGAAGCTGATTACCGATCGGCTTGATCCAATGACAGGGTTTACCAATTTCCGTTTTCGCTCTTCCACCAATGCCGAAGACATTGAAGGTTTTAATGGTGCCGGCTTGTACAATTCCTATACTGCCATCAAAGGAGACCAGGTAAAAACCATTGAATCGGCTATTCGTAAAGTTTGGGCAAGCTTGTGGAACCTGAAGGCATTTGAAGAACGGGAATACTTTAAAATCGATCCCTTAAATGTTGGCATGGCTATTTTGGTTCACAGGTCATATCCCGCAGAAGCGGCCAACGGAGTGGTCATTACCCAAAACCTTTTCAATATTTACAATCCAGGTATAACCATTAATGTCCAGGTAGGTGAAATGAGCATTGTACTTCCTGAAAACAATTACCTACCTGACCAGATTATTTATTATTCGTTTGAAGATCAATTCCCTGAATCGTTCAACTACATCGGTCATACCACCATACCAGGCATGGAAGGTAAAACCGTACTCACCTCGGAGGAACTTAAAGTTTTAAATAATTATTGCATGGCCATCCATAACCATTATTGCAGGTTAAATTATGAATGCAAAACCATGGACATCGAATTTAAGGTAGACCTTGTCAATGGTCAGCGCAAAATCTACATCAAACAGGCCAGATTGTATTGATTCCCTCACCCAGAGGAAGTGCATGGTAGACAGACCCTATAAGGCAATACTAAGTTCAAGATTAATAGATAGTGGAAGGAATATTTTTATATTGAATTCCACTTGTTAATTATTTCCGCTTGTTAAACTCTACCAGAGCATTATCCAGAAATTCAACGAAGTGATCGGCATTCAAATCATAAGCCCTAGGCTGAACCAGCAATTGCTCTTTTCCATCGAGTAATACATAGTATGGCTGGGCATTTACCCCATACCTGGAAATCTGGAAATCAGCGTATTTTTTCCCCAGAGTTTTCTTCACTTTTCCATCGTAAGTTGAAGTGATCCATTCACTTTCAGGCAAGGTTGATTTGTCATCCACATACAGGGCAATGATTACAAAATTCTTACGAAGCCTTTCCAACACGCGTGTATCTGACCATACGTTGGCTTCCATCTCGCGGCAATTGACACAACCATGTCCCGTGAAATCAATAAATACAGGCTTGTTCAATTTCCTGGCACAAGCCATTCCCTGCTCGTAATCAAAGTATCCTTCCAAGCCGTGTGGCAGGTGTAGGAATTCGGCGAATTTGGGTTTATCACACAGCTCTTCAGTCGATCCCGATAGCGATCCAGTTGAATGATCAGGGGCTGCCAGTTTAATTTCATCACGGATAATCTGGTGTAAGTCAAAATCATGGGTGGCTTGGGGAGGAAGATAGCCTGAAATGGCTTTCAGGGGAGCGCCAAACATACCGGGAATGAGGTAAACGACAAACGAGAATGTGACAATCGCCATCAACAATCGGGGCACCGTTACAATTTTCACATCACTGTCGTGTAAAAATTTCAATTTCCCTAACAGGTAAAATCCAAGGAGCAAGAAAATAACGATCCACAAAGCCAGGTATACTTCCCGGTCGAGTATTCCCCAATGATACGTTTGATCAGCAATGCTTAAGAATTTCAATCCCAAAGCCAATTCGAAAAATCCCAGTACTACTTTCACTGAATTGAGCCAGCCACCCGATTTGGGCAAATTGTTAAGCCATCCGGGGAACAGAGCAAAAAGGGTAAAAGGCAAGGCAAATGCCATGGAGAAGCCGAACATTCCAACGATGGGTTTTAAAACCTGGCCCCCGGCAGATTGCACCAGGATTGTTCCAACAATGGGACCAGTACAGGAAAATGAAACCAACACGAGTGTTAAGGCCATAAAAAATGAGCCCATTAGTCCACCTTTGTCAACCTGCTGGTCTGATTTGTTCACCACCCAGCTGGGTAAAACGATTTCAAACATCCCGAAGAAGGAGAAAGCAAAGAGCATAAATACAGCAAAGAACACCAGGTTTGGCAGCCAATGGGTACTCAGCCAATTGGCAATGCCAGGGCCAAAAATCACGGATACCAAGGTACCGATTACCGTATAAATCAGGACAATGGAAAATCCATAAAAGACTGCATTCAATCGTGCCTTCAGTTTAGATTCCCCAGAATTCATGAAGAAGGAGACGGTCATCGGAATCATCGGGAAGACGCAGGGAGTCAGAATAGCAGCCAATCCTGCCAAAAATGAATAGAAAAGAAACCATCCCAAATTGTGGGCTTGCTGATCCTGATCGGGTGTATTGGTAGGGATTGCTGTTGCGGTATCCAGGGTGGTTTTGGGTTGTCCCGCGTTGAGGTCAAAGGTAAAATCAGCTTCTGTAGGTGGGGTGCATGTTTCATCGTTGCACGACATAAATTCAACAGACCCTTTGATCGTTCCTTTATTGGGGCTCTTGAGTTTTATCTTTTGGCTCAACGATACCTGGTTGGTAAAGTAGCCAAGCTTCATGTTAAATGTCTTATCGAAGAATTCGGTGGGCAGAGGATCCTTGATCAAGGCACCAACAAAATCGAATAAGGTAGAATCGGCAAAGTGAATCGAAGTCTTGATAGGACCTCCATCGGGCAATTCAGTATCATATAAATGCCACCCTTCATCAATGGCTGCTTTAAAGGTCAATGTAGCCTCCAAACCATCCTGCTTAGATTCGAAGGTCCATTTGACAGGTTCAAGAATCTGGGCGAACAAGTGAAATCCAATAAAAAACAAAAAGATAAGAACAGAAAGCCGCTTCATTGATCTAAATTTAGTTTATTACAAAAAAACAAAAATAAACAATGGATTTTTGTCATTCACCAAAACCGATCAAGAAAAATGCCCCACCTTGTTAAGAATTCTAAATTGTTAAGAATTCTAATCCAAAATCTTTAAGTGATCTACATTTCTTCACTGGATGAACCCACTATTTACCTTTACAAGATAGCCATAGATTCTTGAATTATCAATATTTTACAGAACTATTCTTTGTAAAGGATCAATAAAATCAACCATTCAGCAGATTTTAAATTTCAACAACATTAACTCTGAATCAGTTTGGGTAAGGTGAACAAATAAAAAATCCCGGCATTTACATACCGGGATTTTTTAAAGGGAGATTAAAATACGATCTCTTCGTTATTTTCATCGAAGAAATGATACTCGGTCAGCGAGTAGGAGCTCATTTCTTCCACTTTTATGCTTTTTAAAAATTTGAAAGCCCATTGATTTTTTAAAGACCAGAACCCCTGGTTCAGGTATGCAGCTAAATAATTGTGTGTTTTAATAACCACTTTTTTCTTATTGAGCTCTTTAAAAATATAATTGACTTTACTTTCCAGTTCATCAACCACCAAAATGGTTGGAGTCACTTTGCCTGTTCCTTTGCAGGTAGGGCAAACTTCAGCTGTTTCAACGTGTTCCTCAGGGCGGACACGCTGGCGTGTAATCTGCAAAAGGCAGAATTTGCTTAATGGCAGGATGTTGTGTTTGGTACGATCCACAGCCATTGCGTCTTTCATCCGCTCATAGACTTTATGGCGGTTTTCGGCTTGGTGCATGTCGATAAAATCGACTACAATAATGCCACCCATATCTCTTAACCTGAGTTGCCGTGCTATTTCTTCGGCAGCCGACAGATTGACTTCCAGGGCATTGGTTTCCTGGTCGATTCCGGCTTTCGAACGGGTTCCACTGTTCACATCAATGACATGGAAGGCTTCCGTATGTTCGATAATCAGGTATGCTCCATTTTTGAAGGATACTGTTTTACCAAAAGATGCTTTTAATTGTTTATCAATCCCGTAATAATCAAAAATCGTTTGATTGCCTTTATACAGCTTCACGATATTTCTCTTTTCGGGAGCGATGGTGCCCAGATATTCAGTAATTTCTTCACAAGCAGTAGCATCATTGACAATAATGCTATTGAAGTCGGGATGATAGATATCCCTTAATAAAGAGGTGGTCCTGTCCATTTCTCCCACAATGAGAGCTGGTGCGTTGACCCGTTTTAATTTCTGAAAGGTTGTCTCGAATTTGGTGACCAGTCGTTTCAATTCCTGGTCCAGTTCTGCAACCCGCTTTTCTTCAGCGGCCGTACGAACGATCACCCCGTATTTTCTGGGTCGGATGCTTTGAATCAGTTTTTTGAGTCTGTTTTTTTCCTCATTGGATTCAATTTTCTGCGAAATGCTTACCTTTTCGCTGAATGGCATCAAGACCATGTTACGGCCTGCAATCGACAACTCTGAAGTTAACCGGGGACCCTTGGTTGAAATGGGCTCTTTGGCCACTTGCACCAGGATGTTTTGTCCGGTTTTAAGAATATCTGAGATCTTTCCATCCTTATCGATATCAGGTTCGGACTGAATCTTGGAGATGGAAAATATCTTATTGTTTTTCGATTGGGCAATTTTCAGAAACTTGTTCAGCGTCGCAAATTGGGGCCCCATATCGAGGTAATGTAAAAAAGCATCTTTCTCGTATCCAACGTCAATGAAAGCAGCGTTTAGGCTAGGCATTATTTTTTTGACCCGCCCGAGATAGATATCCCCGACGGAAAATTTTGCACCTGTCATTTCCCTGTTAAGCTCAACTAACCGCTTATCTTCCAATAAGGCAATTACCACTTCAGAGGGAGAGACATCTACAATTATATCGCTACTCACTACGTTTTGTTATTTTTTAGTTTAAAATTACCAGACTTAAAAGCACATTAAACCTAAAGCAAAACATGCTTTAGGTTTAATGTAAAATGTCTTTAAAGCTATTGCCTAATAAAGAAAAGACTATTTCTTTTTCTTATGTCTGTTTTTCCTTAGCCTTTTTTTACGCTTGTGCGTAGCCATCTTGTGTCCTTTTCTTTTTTTTCCGCTTGGCATAATCAATTATTTTACTTGGTCTTTAACTTGCGCAACAAATGTTTTTGCTGGCTTAAATGAAGGTATAAAATGCTCAGGAATAATGATTGTAGTATTTCTCGAAATATTACGCGCAGTTTTCTCCGCCCTTCTTTTTACAATAAAACTACCGAACCCACGAAGATATACGTTTCTTCCTTCGGTTAAAGAATCTTTTACTGTTTCCATGAAAGCTTCTACAGCTTTTTGTACTGTTACTTTCTCAATACCGGTGTTCTTACTAACCTCGTTTACAATATCTGCTTTTGTCATCTCTTAAAATATTTAATTTTCAACAATTTATATTACTGAAACAATTGGTGTGCAAAAATAAAAATTATTTAAAAATTAGAAACATTATAAATCGATTATTTTTACAATTTCAAAAGATTTTAAAGTAGTTAGGCTAAAAATGAACATTTTCAACACTCACATACACCACTGGTATTCTAATTTCAAGCGAGATTTGCCTTGGAGAAATACCCGTGACCCTTACTTTATATGGCTTTCTGAAATCATCCTTCAACAGACCCGCATTGATCAGGGATTGGCTTATTACATGAAATTTATCGAAGCTTTTCCGACAATTTCACATCTGGCCCATGCCACTGAAGATCAGGTATTGAAACTTTGGCAAGGTTTGGGGTATTATTCCCGGGCCAGAAACCTCCATTTCACTGCTAAATTTATCACGGTGCAATACTACGGAAAATTTCCTGATAACTACCATAAATTACTATTATTAAAAGGAATAGGTGAATATACAGCTGCCGCGATCGCATCTATTTCCTTCAACCAGGAATATCCCACCGTCGATGGGAATGTTTTCAGGGTGCTTTCCCGCTATTTTGGTATCAATACGCCCATTGACACCACTTTGGGTAAAAAGATCTTCCGCGAATTGGCCGCCGAACTGATCAAAGGAACCGATCCGGGAATGCACAACCAGGCATTGATGGAATTCGGCGCCCTTCAATGTACGCCCCAAAAGCCCAATTGCCTGGAATGTCCATTGAACGCCCAGTGTTATGCATTTCTAACCAATAAAACAGGCGATCTTCCCGTAAAATTGAACAAGACAAAGCAACGTGACCGTTATTTCAACTATTTTGTCCTTTTACTCGACCAATACACCTGGCTTAGAAAGCGCATCGGGAAAGACATCTGGGAGAACCTTTTTGAATTTCCAATGATTGAAACATTATCACCCCTACCTATAGAAGAGCTTCTCTCCCTGCCCGAAGTCCTTCAACTCATCGGTCCGAATCAATTGGTTGTGGAAAATATGGAGGATTGGAAAATTCACCTGTTGACCCACCAAAGAATCAATTACCGGATCATAACGATTCGGTTAATGCAGGCAAAGCAAATGCCCGATGATTTAATTCGGGTGAATAAAAAAGATATTTTTAACTTTGCAGTGCCCAAATTACTTGAATCAGCCATCAAAACTAACAGTGAGGATGAATTCTAATGCTGATTTTTTTGCATTCAAACATATGAATGGTTAAATTTGAATTTTATGGCTTTTAGAAACAAAATTTGAATAATTTATTGTAAATTTAATTACATTTAACCTTAAAATTTAAACCATATGTCAGTAAACAAAGTAATTTTGGTCGGTCACGTAGGTCGTGATCCTGAAACCAAACATTTAGACAAAGGTGTTGCGGTATCCAATTTTTCGTTGGCAACAACTGAAAATTATATCGCAAAAACAGGAGAAAAAATCAGTAATACGGAATGGCACAACATTGTTGCCTGGAGAGGACTTGCAGAAATCGTTGACAAGTATGTAAAAAAAGGAAGTCAACTCTACATCGAAGGTCGCCTCAAAACTCGTAATTATGAGAAAGATGGCGTTAAACATTATGTGACTGAAGTTTTTGCTGATGAATTGCAATTACTTGGCAAGAGAGAAGGTCAAGCTGAAATGCCTGGCAATAACGTACAAAAAGAACAATTGCAAGCGGTTGGCGAACCTGATTTGAGTCAGCCTGAAGAAGACGATTTACCATTTTAATAACTAATAAATACGATCATTGGAAACGGACCCTATACCCATTTTGAGTACAATTTCATGGAACATTGAGTTTCTCCCTTTTACAACAAGTATTGCTGTCAGCCTGTTGGTCATTCTGATCTTGTTGTTTTGTTCTGCAATGGTTTCAGGGTCAGAAGTTGCCTATTTCTCTTTAAGCCCGGCTGAAAAGGAAAAAATCGCCGGACGATCGTCAAAGAAGAATGTATACCTGTTAAAGAATCTGGAATCTCCCGAACATTTGTTGGCTACCATCCTGGTAGCCAACAATTTTGCAAATGTGGGTGTTGTGATCTTATCCAGTTTCACCATCGATCACCTGGTTAATTTTACGCATGAGCCTGTTTTGGGATTTATCTTTCAGGTCATCATCATCACTTTTATCATTTTACTCATTGGGGAAATTATTCCCAAGGTATATACAACCAAACATGCGCTGAAATTTGCTCGGTTTATTTCATTGCCGCTCTATTACCTGATTAAAATTTCGAAACCGATTAACTCTCTTTTGATCTTTTCGACTTCCTTCCTCAATAAACGGATGCATGTGAATAATCAACACATTTCTGTTGACCAGTTATCACAGGCCCTGGAGCTTACATCCCAATATGAATCCAAAGAAGACAAGGAAATTCTGAAAGGAATCGTAAAATTCGGCCACAAAAGCGTAGCCGACATCATGCATTCCCGGATGGATGTTGTTTCAGCTGATATCAAAGACAGCTATGTCAATATTCTCAAACTGATCACTGATACCGGTTTTTCACGAATACCAGTCTATTCCGATACCTTCGATACTATCAAAGGCATTCTGTATATAAAGGATATCCTTCCCCATGTCCACAAAGGAGCTACCTTCCGTTGGCAGAGTCTGATCAGGCCGCCGTTTTATGTGCCTGAAACCAAGAAAATAGACGATCTGCTGGAAGAATTTCAAAAAAACAAGGTTCACATGGCCATTGTCGTTGACGAATATGGCGGCAGCTCAGGAATCGTCACACTGGAAGATATCCTGGAAGAAATTGTTGGTGAAATTACCGACGAATTTGACGAGGATGAAACATTCTATACCAGGATCAGCGAAAACAGCTATTTGTTTGATGGAAAAACCATGATCCCTGATTTTCTTAAGGTCCTTGGAGCTGAGGAGTCCTTGTTCGACGAACTTAAAGGGGAAGCTGATACATTGGCAGGACTAATTCTGGAGCTAAAGGGTGAAATTCCGCTGAAGAATGATACGATAAACTGCAAAAATTTCGTTTTTACCATCGACTCGGTCGATAACCGGCGCATTAAACAGATCAAAGTGGAGGTAAGACCACGGGAAGAAGTTTAAAGTGAACTAAAGAATTTAGAGTGAACTAAAGTTGAGATGAAGTTTAAAGTGAACTAAAGTGAAAAATATACTGGTCGTTTTATCATGCCTTTTTTTGCTGTTGACCCTTTCATGCAAAAAAGAATACATCCCCAAACCCCGGGGCTATTTCAGGATTGGTTTTCCCGAAAAAGCCTACACGAAAATCGATTCGGCCCCACTACCCTATCGTTTTGAAATACCGGTGTATGGCAAAATCGTCAACGACAACGAACGTCTGGCTGAACCCTACTGGGTTAACCTGGAAATCAAGCGATACAAAGCTGAAGTACACCTGAGTTACAAACGAGTAGACCACAATCTGCTCCAGCTCACTGAAGATGCGCGTACACTGGCCTATAAACACTCCATCAAAGCCGACGCCATCAATGAACGGGTCTTTATCAACAAGGAGAAAAAAGTCTACGGCACCATCTATTTGATCGATGGCAATGCAGCCTCTCCGCTTCAGTTTTTCCTGACCGACAGCACCACCCATTTTCTGCGCGGCGCATTATACATCAGCGAGGTTCCCAACATCGATTCCATTCGTCCGGTGATTCAATTCCTTACCCCGGATGTGATTCATTTAATAGAAACCACTGAATGGACTCACTAAATGCCCCTCTATAAATCAATACCAGTGCCCAAGGGCTTGCTTTCGGTGTGGCAGATCACAGAAACATCCGATGAATTAATTTCATTGCTGACTGCCGAAGAAACCCAGGATCCCGATTTTCTGAAATTCACATATGAGAAAAGGAAAACTGAATGGTTGGCAACACGGGCCTTGCTCAGAACCATGATTGGTTCCCCTTTCCGGATTATCTACACTGAATCGGGTAAACCCCTTCTCAAGCATCCGGTTTACCAGCACATCAGCATCAGTCACTCGCGCGATTTCGTGGCGGTATTGATTCATCAGCAGTTGTCCGTTGGAATTGATATTGAAAGCATCAACCGGCATTACGCCCCCATCGCAAAACGGTATCTTTCAGAAGTCGAATTGGAGCAGGTCAACGAAAGTGCGGTGCTGCAATGCATTTATTGGTGTGCGAAGGAAGCGGTTTTCAAGATAGTACCGGAAAGTGAGATTGATTTCAGGAAACAAATTGAGGTCATGGCATTTAATCCAGAACAGGAATTGTTTTTTGCCCGGTTCAGAAGTGGCAACCAGGAAAGGATCTACCAACTTCAGCATACTAGTTTCGATCAGCATTGCCTGGTTTGGGCTTGCAGCGATCCTGAATAGTAAACTTTTCAGGAATTTAATTTTAATTGATCAAAAGGCCTGTTCAAACGTTTAAGATGATTAAATTTATCATTTCAACTATCATCGTCGACCATGAAACAATCTGAACCGCTTATCCTGATCATCTTCGGGGCCTCGGGCGATCTTACCAAGCGTAAACTTATCCCGGCCCTGTATGAATTGCATACCCAGCAATTGCTTCCGGAAAAATTAGCCGTTCTGGGTGTATCACGGACTGAGCTCACAGACCTGAGCTTCCGTGAAAAAATGAAAGAATTTTTATCGACAGAGCCTCAAAAACAAGAAGATATTGATTCTTTCATGGAACATCTATATTACCAGCCATTGGCAACCGCTGACTCAAAGGGATATCCGGTCCTCAAAGAAAGGCTGCAAACGCTTGGGAAGGAATTGTCGATTCCTGAAAATTACATTTACTATTTGTCAACCCCTCCCGATCTGTACCAAATCATCCCGCAAAGTTTGGCTGAGATTGGATTGAACGATTCGGCCAAGGGATTTAAGCGGTTGATCATTGAAAAACCTTTCGGTATCAGCCTGGAAAGCGCTCAGGAACTCAACAGGAACCTCCTCAATTATTTTTCCGAAGAACAACTCTACCGCATCGATCACTACCTGGGTAAGGAGACGGTACAAAACATGCTGGTGACCCGCTTTTCAAATGGCATTTTCGAACCTATTTGGAACCACAATTTTATCCACCACGTCGAAATCACCTCAGCCGAAACCCTGGGAGTGGAAAATCGGGGAGGTTATTACGATCATGCGGGGGCAATGCGCGACATGGTTCAAAATCACCTGATGCAACTACTGGGCATGGTGGCCATGGAACCTCCTGTTGTGATCGAAGCAAACGCAATCCGCAATGAAATACTGAAAGTGTTTCAATCACTACGCCCAATTACAGAAGAACAGGTTGCGCACCAAGTGATTCGTGGACAATATACCCAATCGCACATCGGCGGAAAATTGGTCAATGGTTACCGGGAAGAGCCTGAAATTGATCCCGATTCACGGACCGAAACGTTTATTGCCATGAAGTTTTTTATCGACAATTTCAGGTGGGCTGGTGTTCCGTTTTACATCCGCACGGGTAAAAAACTGCCTGCACGGGTAACCGAAGTGGTAATTCATTTTAAAAACACCCCGCATCGTCTCTTTGGAAATATGGGTGATACCACTACGGCAGACAACCAGTTGGTACTTCGCATTCAGCCCGATGAAGGAATCTTGTTGAAAATCGGGATGAAGGTACCCGGTGCCGGATTTCGCGTTCAAACCATCAATATGGATTTTCATTACGATGACCTTTCGAATGTCTATCTTCCTTCTGCCTACGGAAGGCTGTTGCTCGATTGCATGCAAGGGGATGCTACACTTTATTCGCGCGGCGATGCGGTAGAAGAGGCCTGGGAATACGTGCAACCCATCCTGGATGCCTGGCAAGACAACCCGGATATTCCCGTGTATGGGTATCCTGCCGGAACCTGGGGGCCAGAAATAGTGGATGATCTGGTTGAAGATGGAACCTGGCGCTATCCCTGTAAAAACCTGACAGGCGATGGTGAATATTGTGAACTGTAAGGGGATTCAAAGTTCCAGGTTGTGTGCCGATCGAAGGCGAACCTTCTTTTGACCTTGTACTTTCCCGCTTACCGGCGAGGTAGGAATTTGAATTTAAATCGGCACGCAACCTGGAACTTTGAACTTGAAACCTGGAACTTTACAAAATTGTATAACAATGATCTCAAATCTCCATATATACAAATCCCCGGATGAATTGGCTGAGGCGTTTGCCAATCAGCTGATCAGTTGGATAAGTGATTTTTCGGGAAATGCTTTTCATTTAGCTATTTCAGGAGGGAAGACACCGGATTTGCTGTTTTCGATCCTTGCACAAAAAAAGGCCGATTCAGGATGGTGGCATAAGGTCCATTTCTGGTGGGTTGACGAGCGGATGGTTCCACCCGACGATCCTGAAAGTAATTTTGGCACTGCCAACCGACTGCTTTTCTCCCATATTATCATTCCCAAAGGAAACATCCACCGCATCAAGGGAGAAAATGATCCTGAAACTGAAGCCCACTCCTATTCTGAACAGATTCAACAGCAAGTGACTCAGCAAAACGGCTGGCCAGCATTTGATTTAATTCTTTTGGGAATGGGTGATGATGGGCATACAGCTTCCATTTTCCCCAATCAGATGTCGCTGTTGGATTCGAACCGCATCTGCGAAGTGGCCGTGAACCCTCAAAGCGGTCAAAAACGTGTTACCTTGACCGGAAGGGTCATCAATCAGGCCATGAAGGTTTGTTTCATAGTGACAGGTACCATTAAAGCCGAGCGGATGGCTGAGATTTCAAGTAATGAAGAACTTGCCGAACAACTGCCTGCAGCACATATTCAGCCCTTGCATGGAACCCTCGACTGGTACCTTGATGAACCGGCAGTACAATACATACTGCCTCCTCCTGAAAGACCTGAACCCATGTAAAAATGAAGGCATATTACTAAAAAAATGCCTGGTAAAAAGCGCTCAAAGCCCAATGATATTTGATCATTTAGAAGGTTTGATGAAATTGGTTTCATCAAACCTTTTTCTATTGATGGAATAATTTTAAAAAGTGCTACTGCCCATAGGGCAATTATACATGGATTAAGGGCTTGCTGAAAAGCCCGTCTATTGTTTTTTTCCAATAGGGATCTCTGTCCCTGAAAAAGAGAAAGAAGAGCCCTCTGACTTTCCGGTGTAGATGGCTTGATGGTTCCACATTATTTGAAAGCAAGGCTGATTGGTTCCCTTGAATTGTTTTTCTCCTTTTACCGTTGCGCTGTGTCCTACTCTCCAACTCATACCTTTCTGATACCTTTCTGATACTCATCTGATACCTTTCTGTAACCTAATGTTACAGAAAGGTATCAGATGAGTATCAGATGGGTATCAGATGATAGGTAAGACACAGCGTCCCGTTACAGGGTGATTGAAAGATTAAGAGGGCAGGATTCCAACTTTCGGAGGTGCAAGCTTTTGGGAGTATTTCACCACTTTATTTTGCTCCCAGTTTCTATAAATAAGATTGTAATTCTCTTGTTTTCAAGCAAATGAAGGTTTGCTGGCAGGTCTTGGTTAAGAATGAAAAATGAGTTTTTTTAGTACATGGCCCAAATGAAAAGCAAAAGGCAAACTCATCATAGAGTTAGCCTTTTGTAATTTACATTCCAAATAGGTCGTGGCCAATCAATTTTTCATTGATCACTTTTATATTTTCAGATAACTTGCCCAGTCAAAGGTTGCTTTTGCAGGCGATTCTGAAAAAGCATACAAGCCCAAATAAGTGCCTACAAAACCTCCCGCTTTGGCAGTACTTAACAGGGTGGCATCCTGTTGACCTCCAATTTTAATCCAATCTCTGTTGTTAAGACTGTAAGCACATTGCAATTTATCTTCCAGAATCACCATTTTCAGAAAAATGTATTGGTCAGGCTGATAATCTGTTAACTGTACTTGTTTGGTAACAGGCATGGAAGTTTTGGAAGGGGCGGAGACTTCCAAAAAGTATTTGCCTTTTGATTGACTCATCACAAATTCAAATAAGAATGCTTCATTTTGGAAGGCGACCAATCCGGCCTTCATTTCTTTTCCACTTTCAAGCTTCACGGCAGTATTCATTTCAGCATTGGCATGTTGCAACCTGCGACCGATGAAGCTTGGATTTCCTTTATCGGTGATTTTGACTGACCGGGCCTGTATGATCAGTGAATTATCTTTCAGTTCGTACCATTTTTCCTGGGGGGTGCGGATGAAATTCCAATCCAGTTTAAGCTCCGGCGCGTTGAAATCATCATTCCAGTTGGCCGAATAATTGGCAAATGTGGTTTGTCCCACAACAGAAACTGTCGGGAGCAGCGTTCCTTCTGGAATCGCTTTTCCAGGGGGCAAAATAATGGGCCACTCACCACTCCAGTCAACGGGAAGCATAAAAGTCTGGCGACCGGTATTGTAATAATTTCTCGCATAGGGTTGGCAAGCGAGGAAAACGGCCACCCAATTGCCTTTGGGAGTTTGCACCAAGTCGGCATGGCCTGAACAAGTGATCGAGCCAGGCCGGTTGGCTGGCAAATCGCGTTGTGTAAGGATTGGATTGCCTGCAAAACTTTCATAAGGCCCAAATATAGATTTACTTCTGAAAACTACTTCCGAATGATTTTCAGCAGTGCCTCCTTCGGCAGCCATCAGGTAATAATAGCCCCCCTTCTGGTATAGATGCGGGCCTTCAATCCATATAGGTTTTTTGCTGAGGTCGGTTCCTCCATTCACTACCACTTTTCGTTCGCCGGTCAGCTTCATGGTTTTTAGGTCGAACTCCTGGAGGTAAATGGCACGGTGTCCTTCGTACAAAGGTTTATTGTCAGGAGCTGGACCATTGTTAATGATGTAGGCCTTGTCGTTCTCATCGAAAAAGAAGGAAGGATCGATGCCATCAATTTCGCGAACCCAAATGGGATCAGACCAGGGGCCTGCAGGATTTTTAGCGGTCACGATGAAATTGCCACCCCCGCCGATCAAGGTTGTTATAAGATAAAAAGTTCCCTTGTTATAACGGATCGCCGGGGCAAAGATTCCTTCTGAAATTCCCTGATTGGTAAGATTCAGTTGTGAAGCGCGGTTCAAGACATGCCCTATTTGTTTCCAGTGGATCAGGTCTGTACTATGGAAAATGGGTACTCCGGGGAAATACGAAAACGAGGAGTTCACCAGGTAATAGTCTTTCCCAACCCGGCAAATACTAGGATCAGGATAAAAACCCGGTAGAATTGGATTCTTAATCTGGACAATGGCACTTCCCGAAAATATTCCACAAAGGCCAATGCTAAGAAGCATGATCAGTTTTTTAAAGTTCATCGGTTCAATATTTTTATTCATCCTAAATTGAGCTACAATAATACAATTTCTGCCCGGGACTTACTTCAACCCAATGGCATCAATCATCAAGATTTTTACCGGCCCCAGTAAACCCGATTCACGGAGGAAGGTTTCGCCATCTGCTGCCTCAAATTTATTGACATTTGTTTTTGTCAAACGTTGTGCTTGAGGCAATCTGGCATCGCCAATCAGGCGGTTGGGCCACATGTTTACCACCTCCACCTCAAGGGCATTGATTCCATCCTTAACATACGGTGTAATATCAAAACGGAAAGGCTCGCTCCACATCACTTGCAAGGGGTGCCCGTTAATTTTTACGGATGCCATTTCCTGCACATTCCCCAAATCCAGCATCAACTGTTTTTCTTTGAATTCCTTTCTTTTCAAAGTAAACGATTGTGTGTAATTGGCCGTTCCTGAATAATATTTAATTCCTGGATCTGTAAATTGGGTCCATGATTTCAATTCATCGATTTCAATTTTTTCAGGGCCTCCCCATTTTGGATCGAAGTGTAAATCCCATTTTTCGGAAAGCAACCTTTCTTCCATTCCCTTTTCAGAATCGATCGTTTGCTGTTTGCCATCCGACCATGTCAGGGTATATCGACCTGGAACAAAAACAGCGCATGAAGTTTTTCCGTGATTCCTGAATATACTAATGTAGGGCGTTTCCCGGGGTTCAAATTGGTTGCCAGGGAACATTGATCTCCCCTCCTTTTGCATGAAAATGATGTGCCTCTCCTCGGGAGCATTTTTGAAAACTACTATAACTGAACCATCAGGTTCAAGATGCAGCGGAACAATGGTCTTGCCATTCTCTTCACGATAAGTTAGTATTTCGGTCATCTCACCGGTTTTAGGGTTCCAAAGTTGGGGAATTTTACCGCTTACCCTGAAGGCACATTCAACCTGTTCATAGCGGTCGGGCAAAGTTGTCTGGGTTCTGTATTGAAAATCGTTTATTCCCTTGTAGCCAAATCGATTGGCCACAAAATAGATTTCTTCACTCTGGGTAGAACGGTGAATGTAATCGAGTGCCGTATTTTCCTGCTTGCTTTTAAAGCTAAAATCAGGTTGGATATTCATTCCCTGCAGCACCTTGTTGATGTCCTGTCCCCAGATGACACGACCCTTACCCACCCTATTTTCAGTAATCGTTGTTCCATCCATCTTTCCCCAAAGGCGCTCAACGATGGCTTTCATTTCACGGTCGCTCTCCGGGAAACGAGTCAATCCGGATATTTCCTGGGGAGGCTGTGAAACAAGTATCATTCCTGAATTTACCAGCAATTCTATTTTCTTTAGTACATCCAGATCAATGGCCTTTTCAGGTGCCAGCATCAGTACCCGGTAACTCATCCCATCGGGTAAAACAATTGATTCACCTTCGACCTGTAGTCGATTCAAAATGACATCTTTGGAGCATTTATCCCAATCGTAACCGAAATTTAATTCCGGTAGATCTTCTTTCAGGAATACAAAATTGGGAACATCGTCACCGTAATAATAAAGAACATCGGCCACGAACAGTCCCTGCTGAAGAACGAAACTGCAGCGATTGAGATAGCCGATAAAATCTTTGGATTGTTTCCACCAGGTGACATTGGGGTTGAGGTGGGTACCGGCAAAATATTCATTTCCCGGCAGCCCGAATTCTTTGGGTGAGGACGTAAAGGTATGCCACACGATGCGGTTCACCCCAGAACAAAACACCCGGTCGATATTTCCTTTTAGGTCTTTGGGCGAACGCTCCCATTGGGGGCCTATGCTGGTGGGGCCTTCAGCGGCTACAAACCGTTTGCCGTTGGTATGTGCCACGCAGGCACTTTGCCTGACCGACAGCCGCTCATCATCCTTGATGCGATGCGTGTTGGCCATTGCCCAGAATTCACCCTGCGGGAAATCACTGATGCCCATCACTTGCAGGGCATCCACAGGAGCCGAGTGAGGGCCTCCCGATTCGGGATGAATTCCCATTCCATATTGATGGGCCAGGTTATATAACAACTGGTAATGATATTCCCTCACACAATCACCCACCGTTTTGCGGAAGTCATGCAAAAAACGGTTAGTCTCATCCCGGCTTTCAACAATCCGGCCTGCCAGGACTGGCAAATATTTTTGAATATCATAGCCTCTGAATTTCCTGAATTCTTCGGGAAATTGATTGGTCCAGCTGACCATATCCATTTCCCAACTATCAGTTTGAAGAAAATGCACACTTTTCCCTGCCAACTGGGCAGCTTCTACCAGGGGAATAATCACGCTGCGGCTAAATAATTCGAATGCCTTTGGATTCAAGTGATCGACCGACAAGCCTTCCCAGCCGTCGCTGTTGGTGGAGGTACGGGCGCCGGTACAGGTATAGCCATACCGGATGATGGTCCAATTACCAGCCGGGGCATCCCATTCCAATTGCCCATTCTTGTAATTTCGGGTCAGATCAATGATTTCACTTTTCCTGATGGCCATGTCCCTGGCCGATTCATGATAATCTTCGCGCAATTCATTCAGGGGGTATATACCTTTCCATCCAATCTTCTCATTGAACGATTTTTTCTTCCAGTTTTGGATGGCTTCATTTTGAACCGGCGCTCCCTGTATAGTTGGAATCGCCTGAACAACAATATCCTGGTATAGCAGGTTTGTTTCAGGTTGCGAAAGTTGTATTCGGATGGTTTTTCCGCCTACAACATTGACCTCCGACCAAACAATCTTCTTCATGGCAAATTCAGGAGTAATGGAAGGTCCTCCGGGATTCCACCCGCTTTGCACATTTACGCTCAATTCAATCCCCAGACGATCGGCCTCCCTGACGGCATGTTGATACAATTCCATCCATGCCGGACTCATGAAAACAGGGCCGGCAGCAGTCTTGGAAGCAACCGAATAATTCGAACTTCCGGCATCCACCAGCGAAGCCCCGCCATAACCCTTGTCTTTCATTTCTTCCAGATCACGTGTGATCGATGCCTTGGTGGCCATGCTGTTGAGCCACCACCAATAACAACGCAAGCGCGATTCGGCAGGGGGGTTCAGGAACCCATCCCTTAATAGGGAAAATCCGATGGTACGGTCAGTCAGCAAGGAATATGTTCTTTGTCCCTGTACCATCAAACAAAAGAGCAGAATCCAGATGCTGAGAATTGGCTTTAACATTTAGTTCGGATTGAATTTCAAAAATAATCAAACATACGTTCATTCAGGTAATCGTCCCCAAAAAGTACGTTTGAATTTTGTCATTCATAAATTAAACAGCTTTGTTCATTTTCTGATGCCGATGATCGCAGAGCCACTTATACTCCCCTATTGAAGGTGTCTATCTGATACTTTTCTGATACTCATCTGTAACCTTTCTGTATGGTGAGGTTACAGAAAGGTTACAGATGAGTTACACATGGGTTACAGATGATAATGACTGAAGGTAAGGAACACGGAAGGAGAATGACTGCCTGCCGGCCACAGGCCCACGCTTCATGCCATTATTCCTCACCCGGCTTATTAGCTGTTACACTACACTATTTTCATGTCAAAGCCAATAGGTCACAAAGAAACATGGAAAGCTTTCGGCATTAGATTCATAAACGTCATTGGCAGCGAAGCGACGCAATCTATGTAGTTAATATACAATAGATTGCTTCGCTTTGCCCGATCAAGGATCATCCTCACAAGGTTCCTGAACCATGCATTGACCTCTTGGCTGTTAATCGACATTCATGTCCTTAGTTTACTCTGAGATTTCATTTATTGATTAAAACCTTGTAATTGTATTTTAGATCTCCAGCTTCAATATTTATAAAATACACACCGTTTTGATAGGAACTCAGATCAATGAGCTGAGAGCCAACAGGGATTTTAACATTCTTTTGGGAATAAACAGCTTTCCCTGCCAAATTGGTCACTACCATTGATGCCCCTGAAAGTTCCTTGTTAAAGTTGATATTGATCATTCCGGATGTTGGATTTGGATAAACATTTACATTTTCGAAATTTTCGGTAGTCCCGATCAAGGTTGCCAACGGAACCCAATCGATCACCACATTCATATAATTGGTAGTTCCTGCTGGGGTAAGATGTTGTGCTGTAGGACCTTTGGTAAAAGTAAAAGATTGGACTGCATGAGCCGCTACGTGATCTCTGCCCCATCCCATTTCAATAAACAGATTGTAAGTACCGTCAGGCACAACTGTTCCAGCAACGTTGGTACCGTTCCAGCTACCTGTAATGGTACCATAGGAGCCCAGGGTGGCACCGGTAACGGCATCGGTCACATTGTAGTTTGATTTCGCAATCCAGGAAGTCAGGTGGTCATCTTCATTCCCATACTTGGCCTTTGTCTTGATAAAGACCGATGGATTGGCCGTATTTTCGAGCCATACGGCTAAAACATGCTTTAACCCATAGTCGCTACTGGGTGCATATGTCCCCGAACTAAAAGTTAAAGTCCCGGCCGTTTGGGAATAGGTTGAAGTCACTGCTAAACCACAAAGGATGCCAAGGATTATATACACCTTAATTTGAATCGATTTTGTTCTCATAATGCTACAATTTAATGGTTTATAATTTTGAAACAGATTGAACGTGAATAAGTTTATTAGTTTCCTGAAAACAGGAGGGTTTCAATGCTTCATTATTTACCTGACTGATGAAAAATCAGCAATTACCATACAAAACTGTTCTCCCTGTGTATAAGGCAATTGTGCACCTTTTAAGATAGCTTATTTAGAATTGTTATTAATTAAAATAGCTGCAGGGCAATAAAATACCTGATTCGTTCGTAATTTAAAAGATGAGGAAAGTGGCAATGAAACCAATCCATTGGAGATTTAATATCAATTATTTCTGAGGAGATTTTTTACTTGTATTTGGTGATAAAGGCCTATATAATTACAAGAGCGCAGATATTCGAATATTTCGGGATGGTATTCCGAACAGATCAATGGCCTGCGGGGTGGAATGACGGGACCGGATTGCATGCATGGCTAATTCTGCTTTCAGGTGCAGCTATGGGAGCTGCTTTATTTGTCATTCTGATCTTATTCATCCAATTTATAAAAAAGAAACCCATTTCTTTTTTAGCCACTGCAAGACCATTGAGAACATCACGGGATTTCGAAGAAGAATTAAGGCAGCACAAAAAATCGGAATCAAAGTTCATGGGTTTATTGGAATCGGCCCCAGATGCGATGGTCATTACCAGCCACGAAGGAAAAATACTGATGGTCAATGCACAAACTGAAAACTTTTTTGGCTATCAGCGGGATGAATTGATTGGGAAGAGAGTAGAGATTTTGGTTCCCGAACGGGTCCATCACCAGCACATATTGCATCGACAGGGGTATGTTGATCATCCGAAGGTTCGTGGAATGGGAATTGGAATGAACCTGTTTGGCAGGCGCAAGGATGGAAGTGAATTTCCTGTGGAGATCAGCTTAAGCCCGATGAAGATTATGGAAGAAGATGTGATGATGGTGATATCGGCCATTCGGGATATCACCAAACAAAAAGAGACGGAAAAGGAAATCATTCAGTTGAATGAGAACCTTGAACAACTGGTGATTAAGCGCACTTCAGAACTCGAATATGCCCTGAAAAAAGAGAAGACAGCCCGCTCAGAAATGAATCATGACCAATTACGTATGGCTTTACTTACTGAAGCGAGCAATGTGCTGGCTTCATCGCTCGATTATTTTGAAACACTGACCAATCTCTCGCGTATTTTAACGCCCGCAATCGCCGACTGGTGCGCCATCGATGAAGTCGAAGAAGATGGAACCGTTAAGAGAATAGTAGTATCACATATCGATCCCGAAAAAGTTAACCTGGTCTATGAACTGGCAGAAAAATATCCACCACACACCTATTCCCTACAGGGGGTTTATGAAGTCATCCGTACTCTTCAATCGGAAATTTATCCTACCATCCCCGATGAATTGATTGAGTCAGTAGCCCAGAACCAGGAACACCTGGAATTAATGCAAAAGTTGAGCTTAAAATCTGCCATCATTGTCCCACTTTATAGCAGGGATAAAATTTATGGGGTGTTGAGCCTCCTGTTGTCAAATGAGGAAAGGCACTTTGACGAAAAAGACCTTGAGTTTGCCAATGAACTGGGTCGACGCACCACCCTGGCGATTGAAAATGCAAAGCTGTATAAAAAGTTGCAGGACAATAACTCAGAACTGGAAGTAAGGGTTGCCCAACGCACCGTAGAACTGGAGGCCATCAACAAGGAATTGGAAGCCTTCTCCTATTCAGTATCCCACGATCTGCGGGCTCCTCTTCGAAGTATCGATGGGTTCAGCAACAAAATACTAAAGGATTACGGAGACCTCTTTGATGAGCAAGGCAAAGATTATTTTTTCCGGGTTAAAAATGCCAGTCAACACATGGGACATTTAATTGATGACCTGATCAAACTGTCCAGAATTTCCCGCGTTGAAATAAATACCGAAGCCATCAACCTTTCACTCATGGCCTCTTCAATCGTTACTGAACTGAAAGAATCAGATCCTGAAAGAAAGACTGGCTTTTATATTCAGGATGAAATGATGGCCCATGGAGACAAGAATTTAATACAAATTGCCTTGCAAAATCTGTTGGAAAATGCATGGAAGTATTCCAGAAATGAACCATTCAGTAAAATTGAATTTGGGACCCTACTGAAGAATGAACAGCGGGTTTATTTTATCAGGGACAATGGGGTTGGTTTCGACATGAAATACGCAGACAAGCTATTTGGGGCATTTCAACGCCTTCACAGCCTCTCCGAATTTGAAGGAACGGGTATTGGACTGGCAACGGTACAGCGTATTATTCGCCGACATCACGGAACCATCTGGGCTGATAGTGAAGTAAATGTAGGAACGACCTTCTTTTTCACTTTATAAATTAAAAAGAAATGAATGTAGAAAAAAAGATACTTCTGGTAGAAGATAATCCGGATGATGAATTATTGACCCTTATTGCAATCAAAGACAATAAGATAGTAAATGAGGTCATTGTAGCCCACGATGGGCAGGAAGCACTTGATTATTTGTTTGGCTCCGGTAAGTTTAAAGACCGTGATTTAAAATCCATGCCTCAGGTGATTTTATTGGATCTTAAATTACCCAAAGTAGACGGACTGGAAGTATTGCAGCAAATCCGGTCAAATCAAATGACCAAACATTTACCGGTTGTGATACTCACTTCTTCGAAAGAAGAAATCGATATTGTTAAGAGTTATCATTTTGGGGCCAACAGTTACATACGTAAACCAGTTGACTTTGAACAGTTTTCAGAAGCGATTAAACAACTGGGGCTTTACTGGCTGGTTTTGAATGAATTGGCACCAACAATAAATAAATTGAAATGAAAAATCCAATTAAAGTACTAATTATAGAAGACAACCCCAATGATGCAAAACTGGAGATGGATGAGCTCTTAAGCGGCGGACTGGATATTGTGTTTGCATTAATAGAGACCCGTAAAGCTTTTAGGGAAGCCCTGAACAATGAAACCTGGGATTGTATCATTTCAGATTATTCATTGCCCCAGTTTTCAGGACTAGATGCCCTGGAGGAGGTAAAAAAAACAGGAATGGATATCCCTTTTATCCTGATTTCAGGCACCATCGGGGAAGAAACTGCCGTGGCAGCAATGAAAGCAGGAGCTCATGATTATATCATGAAGGACAATATGAACCGGCTGGTTCCTGCTTTCGAGCGCGAATTGCGGGAAGCCAAGCTGCGCCATCAAAAAAGACAAGCTGATGAGGCCTTAAAAGCAAGCATTCACGACCTGAAAATGCAAATCGAGGAATATCACGCCCTGAATGTGGAATATATCGCCCTGAATGAAGAATTGAAAAACGGATTGAATCGTATTCAAAAGATAAATGAAGAGTTGGTGATTTCCAAAATCAAGGCTGAAGAATCTGACAAGCTCAAATCAGCCTTTCTGGCCAATATGAGTCATGAAATTCGCACTCCGCTGAACGGCATTATGGGATTTTCAAGCCTGCTGAAAGATCCAGACTTACCCAGAGAGAAAGCCGAACGGTTTATTCACATCATCGATTCAAGCGGTCAACAGCTACTAAATATTATCAATGATATTCTTGACATTTCAAAAATTGAAGCCGGACAAATGTC
>DASXUZ010000002.1:0-13686 GCA_036504555.1 Prolixibacteraceae bacterium
AATTATTAGACATTGGTTAAATCATTAAAATTAGTTTTGTGTGGTGGCGATCTTTCCATGTTTTCGGTTCTAGAGTGAATTAAAGTTTAATAAACATATACTATTAATTCCGAAATCCATCAAAAGGTAACCCTATGCAGATATGTTTAACAACACGTATAACGAAATAATATAGTTAATAAATATATCTATACCGTATAGTTTTGATTATGAATGGGTAAGATGATCTTTAGAAAATAGGAATGGAAGACATGAAAAACTTTAGTTTATCTTCTCTGAAGGAAAATAGAATTACTTTAATAAAAATAAGTTATGATTTTATGGACAATATACTTAAAGAAATGGGCCATATATTTCCCAAAGTATTATTTCCTCCTTTTCCCAGCATAGCTCTTTGGCGGCTATTTGAAGATTCTCTTTCCAAAGTGCCTCCTTCAGTGAATCAAACAATACGGAGGTGATTTTTTCTGCCAGATCTTTACGCTGATGGGTTTGGGCAATGGCTCCAATCTGGTAGTGCTCCACGATGCGCCTCATCTCCGGGAGGTTGGAAACCAGCACCGGCACCCCCGCCTGGATGTAATCGAACAATTTGTTGGGTAGGCTAAAGCGGTAATTCAGTCCAAGATCTTCCTCGAGCGAAATACCCAAATCGGCCTGTCGGGTTACTTCGCTTAATTGTGCCAATGGCAGCTTGCCCAAGAACTTTACTTTGGCTTCCAACTGAAGGTCTGCCACCAGTTGTTTTAGCTGAGCAGTCAGGTCACCATCTCCCACCAGCCAAAGTTCGGCCCCTTCCACAAACTGCATGGCACGAATGGTTGATTCAATCCCCCGCCCCATGTTAAGGGCACCCTGGTAGAGAATAATTTTATCGGCGCCTGGTGTTTTATTTATTTCTGAAGGAATAAATTCCAACTCATGACAAACAGGAAGGTTACGAACTACCTTAAAATGAACCTTGTACAAATCGCTGTACACTTCAGCAATGGAGTCACAAACCGTGTAGGCGGCATCCACTTTTGGAACCAATTCCTTTTCCAGCCATTTCCAGATGCTCCTAACCACCGGGCGGCCAATTAACTCGGGGACTTCCGTAAAATACTCATGGCTGTCGTACACCAAAGGCTTGCGCATGATCCGGCTGGCCAGGAAATTGGCAGCCAAAGTATCCAGGTCGTTGGCCACCAGCACATCCACCTTTGCACGAAGCAAAACAAATAAAAGGCGAAGGTTGTACTCAAGGTAAAACAAGGGGCCTTTGCTGAAAATAAGTTTCATCCTGCGCGTAGGGTAAACCCGGTCAACAGGCTGGCTCGCGGGCAACACACGACCAATCAGCAATGGCTCAAAACCCATTCGCTGAAGGCTGATAGCCACCTTGTGAACCCGGTTGTCGGTTACCAGGTCATTGATTACACTGAGCGAAACTTTCTTCAATGGTATTTTCTATTGATTCATCCCGCCAAATTAAGTGAAATAGCCCGTTCTTCTATTATATTTGTCCAAAAATAATTTCAATGATTCGCTCCTACACTGACTTTCCGCTCAAAAAACTCCATACCTTTGGGAATGAAGCTTCTGCCCGCTACTTTTTCGAATTTACCGAAACAGAAGATCTTCCTGGCTTCCTGTCAACGAACAAAGAATGGCATGACCTGAAGATCCTGGTAATGGGTGAAGGCAGCAACCTCTTGTTTGTCGATGACTTTCCCGGGCTGATCATCCATCCCAACATCCCCGGAATTGAAATTGTACGTGAAGATCGGAACAATATATGGCTCCAGGTAGGGGCCGGTGTGGTGTGGGATCAATTGGTTGAATTTGCGGTCTTTCACAATTGGGGGGGAATCGAAAACCTGTCGCTCATTCCCGGCAAGGTAGGAGCCTCGGCGGTGCAGAACATCGGGGCCTATGGAATGGAGATCCAGCACCGCATTGAATCGGTGACAGGATTCGACCTCGAAACCGAGAGTGAATACACCATCGAAGGCTATGAATGCCAGTTTGCCTATCGCGACAGCATTTTCAAAAACCAGTTCAAGAATCGTTTTATCATTACCAGCGTGATTTATAAACTCGATAAGTTTCCTGAGTATATATTGCACTATGGTGATTTGAAAGCAGAAGTACAGAAGTTGGGAGAAGTCAACTTGCAGAATATCCGTCAGACGGTCATCCGTATCCGGCAATCCAAATTGCCCGATCCAGCCGTGGTGGGCAATGCGGGCAGTTTCTTTAAAAATCCCCTGGTAGCCGCTTCACTGGCTGAAGATTTGCTGGACAACCATCCAGCCATGCCCCATTACCCTGCAGAGGGCGGGAAAATCAAGCTGGCTGCCGGTTGGCTCATCGAACAATGCGGATGGAAAGGTTTCCGCAGAGGCGATGCAGGGGTGCATGACAAGCAGGCTCTCGTGATCATCAATTACGGCAATGCCACAGGCCGCGAGATTTATGACCTCTCAGAAGAAATCAAGCAATCGGTTCAAGCCAAATTTGGTGTAAGCCTTGAGCGTGAGGTGAATGTCATTGGGTGAAAGTGATCAGTGGACAGTATTAATGGGAACTGACTTTCAATCCAATGATGGAGATAATCAGGGTGGTGATAAATAGCAGGCGCCAGAAATCAGTGGGCTCCTTAAAGAATACGATGCCCATGATCACCGTTCCAACAGCCCCGATGCCTGTCCACACCGCGTAGGCCGTTCCAATGGGAATGCTCAGCGATGCCTTGTAAAGTAAGACCATGCTGAAGGTTAGGCTGATGCCAAAACCAATGAGCCACCAAACAGATTCAGTACCAGAGGTTTCCTTGGCCTTGGCCAGGCAACTGGCAAAACCTACCTCAAATAATCCGGCTATGATCAACAGTATCCAATTCATGGTGTAAAAATGCAATTAAATTATTACACAATGCATTCCCAACCTGTAAACAATAAAAACATTCAGCTATAATTTCAATTTACAACAAAATAGGGAGGCTATTCAAAGCAAATGAATGTGTCGCTTGATATGCCAATTATTCGAAGATTATTCGAAGATTATTCGAAGGTTATTCGAAGATGCTTCGAATCAATTCGAATAACCTTCGAGAAACTTTCGAATAACTTTCAAATAAGCTTCGAATAAGTGCCGTACCCAGCAATGGAAAAATAAACATATCAGCCAGCCAAATCGATGCTAACAGAGTAATCGTATAAGTTCACAATGGACCATCAATTGGCTCAACAACACGCCAACGATCCAGTCAAGTCGATGGAAGGAAAATAAGTCTAAAAAGAAAACAATTGATAGGAGAAAAACATAATACTGTTCACGAACCGGTATGCAACCCGATAGGACCGATATTCCACCCATTGATTCATCTTAAAAATCAGAATTAAAAAATTCAACCAAAGGAAGAAAATATGTTGGTTAATATAAGTGTATAATTAAAATAATACACTACATTTGAAATGAATTTAAAGGTGATGGCTATTGAAAATTCGCACCTTGCCTACCATTAACCAGTCAAGGCAAACCCAAATACAAGACTATGATACATACGGTTTTTTCATTGGCAAACATGATTTTCGCCCTGGCATTCATCGTGTTTTTGGGATTCATTTACAGTATGATAAAAAAGGAAAGTGGCAAATGGACGGCTCTTTTGGTTGTAATGATAGGATTGGCACTTCTAAAAATGGGGATACCGGATCGGGAGATGGACAACAATCAAAAGGAATTCGCCCTGTATGACAGCCCGGTCATTCAATCCAACAGGCATCTTGATATTCAAAGTAAATGTGGCAGCTTCATCACCATCAATCATTCACTGGAGCTGTATGTACCCATCAATAAAAATGATTCAGCCATCCGGATTATCAAGCAGAATTCATATGTATCTGGCTGGTCTGCAGGATTTAAATTTAAAGTTCCAGCTCTTAAGTTGGAACAAATGGCTGACAATAAAATAAAATACACGGTTCAAATTTATGCCACATCGCGATTGTTTGGCCTTTTGAATTACAGTGATTCTGAGACTTTCATTGGAGAAAAGTAAATTATAGAGAGGTCTAAAAATGAAAAAGTTTAGAATCGGACTGGCTGTTGTTATAGGAATCGTATTAATAATAAACTTAACAATGGTAGATTATAGTTCTTTGGGCTGGTCAAAGAATTTGGGTGCCTATGTGAGAATTCTTTCCAATGTCCTTATATTGGGAGCCTTGGCTTGTTCAAAAAAAGAGTCAACAGATAAGCACACCAATGTTGATGGTTCTAAACAAAACGGTTAGTTGCCTTAGAATTGGCTGAAATGAGTACAATTAAGAAGATAATATGGATCGCTGCAATACTACTCTGGCTGTTGAGCCTGGTCCTGTTAACCATTGCATTGACGGATTTAATTCCCAATAACCCCTTGAAGGAGTATCGTTTGATCATTGGCATTGGATTTATAACGATCTCAGGATTTATTCGGAATGCCTTGAAGAAACTTGCCAAACAGGAGCCATCACATTAAACTGATTACACTGTAAATTTTATCAGATGAGCAGAAAACACATCCTCCTTTCAATCCTCATAGTCGGAATCATTGCCTTGTCCATTTATGGAATTGGCAAGTTGATCCTCTTTTTTCGAGTGGATGCCTGCCTGGACAAAGGCGGCAGGTGGAATTACAAATTAAACATCTGTGAAACAGTTGAAAATGGTATTTCGGAAAGTAATACAAGTTACTATTGGCATATCGCGGAAGACACCATTTTAAACAAGGAATATTTAATCAAAGGGGCTTTGCTTGATTCGATCGCCCATTCATCTGCTGAATTGATCGGGGTTTTGAACAAGAGAGATGCCAAATGCAAGATTGAATACCTGGGCCAGATGGGCGATACCATTCACATCAGGATATTGAATGATGAGGTGCTGACCGAGCAAATGGGTTCAACCGGCTCATTTTGTCATTTGGGTGAAACGGTATTTACATTGACTGAGATTGATTCAATTAAATTTGTACAGATTGACATGGAGCAAGGTTCGCATGCCTCTCCGGGTGTTTATACCAGAGCCGGTTTTAAGGAATTGGAAAAAGAATAATTAGGACCAGGAAATTCAACTTGTATTTGAACGATGACAATAAGACCAAAATCGGTTGCAGAATGCTGATTACCTTCCGGATGACGGTCAGGCCTTTGGTTTGGGATCTACCTGGTCCTCTAATTGTTGTTGAAAGCACTAGCACTCATGCGAATATGCATCAATCTTTACAGGTATTTGCCTTCGATTTCACCCTCAAAACATCTTATATATCAGTCTTCTGAAGTAAATTCTCAACCTCCCTTTCCAATATCGGCAAATACCGATTGATAATTAACCAAAGAACATCAGCTGTAACACTGTCATAGCCATGAATTATCCTGTTTCTGGTATCCACAATTTTTCGTGAATCGGATATCTCTATAGTTGGTTTTATCTTCAATATTCGATTCAGAGCTTCACCAATAATTTCAATATTTCGCTCACATGCTTTTCTGGTCTTAAGATCACTTATAAAGTCATTAAAATCTCTTTTCTCTGGGAAAAAGCCATATATTTCCTGGATGGAACGGTCATATCCTGAAGCCACGTTTTTAGTTCAAGCTCCATAAATAAGTTTTTTTGATTTATTTATATTCTCAATCAAATAAGAGTTCTTCAGGCTTTTTTCTTCCAATAAATCGACCGGTCGCTTGAGTAATTCCTGAAGTTTAAATTTTAAATCGAAATAGCTTTCTGCATATTCAAATGGATCTGTAAGGGCAATATCGACCAACATATCAACATCGCTTGATTCGTCGAACCGATTGGTTAAGACAGAACCAAATACAAACAAACGTTTGACCTTATTTTGATCGCACAAAACCTTAATTTGTTCAATATAATTATCCAGGTACATAATTGACTCGTTTGATGCAAATATACAAAATTCCTGTTCTTCTACCAGAATGTTTCTAAGCCAGGAATTTATAAAAGAAATGCTCACTCTCAAATCGATTATTGAATATTTATAAAAGTTTAGAAACAACATATAAGAATTCCGGCCCTATTTCCTTTAGAGGAAAATGAAGGCCGGAATGAATCGATGATTTATGGGAGGTCGATCAGCTGTTTAGTCTTCGGAATACCATTTGATTTGTTGGGATGCCCGCATGATGATAATGAGAATAACAAAAAGTCCAATACTTCCTGCCAACAATGCATAATCCTGCAATTGGAGGATGGTGAACAGGAAAATATACAAGCCTGCTTGTAACAAAGTCACCCAGGCAGCCAGCCGGACATTCTTCAAGATGGTAAATGAATACCATGAAATCAGGGAAGTAACCGCAAGTGCTGAAATCAGATAAGCCAGGTTAAATCCGATTTGCTCACTGATCGAGGTCAGCAAGGCATAGAAAATCAGAAGGGCAAAAGCGACCAATGAGTATTGAAATGGATGGATCCTGGTCTTGCTTTTCATCTCAATGAAAATGAAGATGATAAAATTGAGTGCAATAAACAGGATGGCATATTTGACCGAGCGCATGGCCTTTTGGTAATGATCGACTGGAATTAACAATTCGACACCCAAGGAAGCGTCATGGGTATTGTATTTACGGTCGACCCACTGTTGCGGGAAATTGCGGTTCAGGTGGGTGACCAGCCATTGGGCAGAGAATCCCTGCTTGTTGATTTCACGTTTCTCGGGTAGAAATCCTCCGGTAAAGCTTGGCTGAGTCCAATTTGATTTCATCGACACCTCAGAAGTTTTGCCCAATGCCTCCACCGAAAGGTCGGCCGATCCGTTTAAAAGCAAATTGATTTCAAAATTAAACGGTTGCTTTAGGTCCACTGCATTTGCTTTTACAGTAATGCCCGAAGAGAACAAATCGGTATCAGCCACCCCTGGTTCCACTTTGCATTCCTGGTTATTAACCAGCAGTACAGGCAGATTTTTAATTCCCCTCATGTCGGAGATCCCGATTGTGAAATACGCTGCATCCCATTTATAGAGGGCATTTGGAAAGTCCAATTGAGTAACATCCGGGAGTGCAAAGGAGCCTTTCAACTTCAATTGACTTTCATACACCACCACATTGTAAATGCCGCGGTACCTGATTTCTGGCTTGAGATAGCCATCGGTTTTTAAAGCATCAGGCAGGAAATGGGCAATCCCATGCCGTTCAATTGTTGCCTGGTTATTTTCATTCCGTTCCTGGTATGTAAATGGGACATTCAGTACAGGGCCAGCAACGACCTGTTTACCACCCCATTGTGAATAAAGTTCATTTTTCACCTGCTCACTAAAGGCGATTCGTTCTTCAATGATGTTATAAATAAAAACAGTTGGAATCAGAAGCAGAAGGGCCAAGCCTGTGACAATGATCATTTTCACACTGTAGCTGTTCATAAAATGTTGAATGTTTTTTGTTTCCATGACATTAGATATTAGAGTTATATATTAAAAGTACTTTGCATTTCAAAGTGTTAGTATAAAAAAATTACTGCTTGTTAATCAGTTCTTCCAGGGCATTTAAGTGTTGACGGAATAAATTCTTGCCAAGCTCAGTGGCCTGGTAAGTTGTACTTGGTTTGCGGCCAATGAATTGTTTGGAAACAACAATTATTTCCTGCAGCTCGAGGGCTTTCAAATGGCTGGCAAGATTTCCGTCGGTCAGTTCCAGCAACTCCTTCAGGGCATTGAAGTCAATCGAATCATTCACCATCAGTGCCGACATGATTCCAAGCCTGATGCGGCTTTCAAATACTTTCTGAAGGTTTCCGATGGGATTTTTCATCAACTTAAGTTATTTACAATTTAAATATTTACAATTTACAATTTTCCGCCTGCCCCTGTCCTGATACTTTTAGCTTCTGGCCCCGTGCCCCGTGCCCATGCTATCGCTCGTGCCGGACATACATGACGATGCCATAAACGATGTGCATAAGTCCGAATCCAATAGCCCACAGTAAAAGTCCCTGATTGATAAAAATGGCAGCCAGGATTCCCAAAACAATTTCCGTCAGTCCCAGGTAATGGATTTCGCTGAAGGTAAATTTACCTGCATTTACCAATGCCAATCCATAAAAGACGAGTGTAACAGAAGCTACCAAATCAGGGAAATTCCTGAGAACCATGATCACTGCAAATATTCCCCCGGTAATGAGGGGAATGAGTAAATGTCCAACCAATCGTTTGGAAGAATTCGACCATAAAGATTGACCTTCGGTTTTTGCTTTCCTGACTGAAAAATAAATGGCGCCCAAAGCGGCAATAAGCAATACCAGCAAGGCATCGATGACTAAATACGCTCGGATATTAGTTGTAGACGAATCACCAAGGCTCAGCAGCGATTGGTCAGATGGAACAGGTGCTGCATTCAATAGGATAAAATAAGCCACCGCAGCTCCCACCAAAGCACAGATTCCTGCAAAAATGCCGGACAATCCGCTTAAGGACAAAAACTTGGAAGATCGTTCCATGATCTCACGGATGGCCTGCAACTCTTCTTTGGGGTTCATGCTGTTGGTTTTCATATGAAAGTACTTTGAATTGCAAAGTTATATATTTTTAATTCAAATCAATTAAAATCATAAATAAATTTAGAAGAGAAATAAAAAACATACACAGATCAAGTTAAGGACCGACAAACACTTGGAATAACCTTGTGATTCGGGGAATTTTTCCTATTTTTGATTCAAGCTCAAACCGAACAAACCGATCATGAAAAAAATTTTTCTCTCCATTATCCTTCTGTTTTCAGTTGGCACTTTGTTATTTGCCCAAACACCTGTCATCAAGGGAGAATTCAAAAAATGGCAATCAATGAGCTTTCTTTTTGATGGTCCGCAATGCAGTGAAACAGATTTCAGTCCCAATCCTTTTTTAGATTACCGGCTACAGGTAAGTTTTACCCATGGCACCAAACAATACAATGTTCCCGGCTTTTTTGCAGCTGATGGGAATGCCGCTGAAAGCGGGGCTATATCAGGAAATAAATGGCAGGTTAATTTTGTACCAGATGAAGCGGGCACTTGGAATTATACAGTTTCATTCCGCAGCGGAAAAGATATTGCCATTAGCTCCCAGCCTAATGAGGGCAAAGCATTGGCTCCTGAGGGTGTATCGGGTACATTTACAGTTGCTGCTACTGATATCAATGCTCCCGGCTTCCTTTCAAAGGGTCGGGTGGAAGTTGTCGGAGAACATTACCTGAAGTTCAGGGAAACGGGTGAGTCATTCCTTAAAAACGGATCGGACAGTCCAGAGAACTTTCTGGCCTACATTGACTTTGACCAGACATACCGTTACGGTAACAATGCCATCTTCCGCGAAGGGGAAGCCAACCCGAAAGAAAGTTGCCACCGGTACGAACCCCACATCAAGGACTGGAAAGCCGGAGATCCAACCTGGCTCAACGGAAAAGGCAAGGGCATGATCGGTGCGCTCAATTACCTGGCCTCGCAGGGAGTGAATTCACAATACATGCTTACAATGAATATCCAGGGTGATGGCAAGGATGTCTGGCCCTATGCCGATCACAATGAACGCACCCGTTTCGACTGTTCAAAACTGGCCCAATGGGATATTGTGTTCAACCACATGGACCGGCTGGGAATGATGATTCACCTGGTACTTCAGGAAACTGAAAACGAATGTCTGCTTGATGGAGGACAAACAGGGGTTCAGCGCAAAGTGTATTTAAGGGAATTGGTCGCCCGCTTTGGTCACCACCTGGCTGTTACCTGGAATATGGGTGAGGAAAATGGCCCTGCAGACTGGACACCCGTTGGACAAACCGACCAAATGCGCAAAGACATGGCCAATTGCCTGAAAGCGGTCAACCCCTACCCCAATTTTGTAGTGGTACATACTCATTCTGACAACATCAACCAAGACCGCATTCTCAATCCATTGTTGGGGTTTGAATCGCTCGATGGCCCATCAATGCAGATTGCCAATATTGAAAACACCAATGAACGGGTTTCGCATTTTATCAATGAATCGGTAAAAACCAGGAAAACATGGGTAGTTAACTTGGACGAAATTGGGGAGGCCTGGAAAGGGGTAATGCCCGATGAGTTCGATCAGCAACATGATACCGTCCGCCATTATGCCCTTTGGGGTAGTTTGATGGCCGGTGCAGGCGGTGCAGAATGGTATTTTGGCTACCGATACCCCCACAATGACCTGATGTGTGAAGATTTCAGAAGCCGCGATGGATGGTGGAAACAAACCAGGTTAGCACATGATTTTTTCATCAACAACTTGCCCTTTGCAAAAATGACTGCTGCCAACCAGCTGGTAAGTCCTGATGCCTACTGCCTGGCCAAACCTGGTGAAATATATGTTGTTTATCTTCCCACTGGGGGACTTTCCCAAATCACCTTACCAGAAGGCCAATACTCGGTTAAATGGTTTAACCCCCGAACAGGAGGAAAACTGGTGGATGGATCTGTCAAAACAATTACGGGCGGGGGAAACGTGTCATTGGGTACTTTACCGCAAGCAGATGGAAAGGATTGGGTGGTGCTGGTAAACTCACTTGTGATCAAAAATAAGAACAGGTAAGCCAATTCATTCATCCCGGCTCTTAAAGCTTCCTGATTGCATCCAATCAATTGATTAATGTTAGAAAAGGGCTATATTTTTCATCCACAAAGTAGATAAGGATTGGAACATTTATATTATTTTTATCACATATTGTAGCAACGACAATAAACACTCAACCTAATAACCTCATAACATGAAATCAACCTTACTGATTGCGTATATTTTTTTCGCACTTGGCTATTTAATAGCCAATGGACAAACCCAAAGTGTTCAATTGAATTCATTGGGTTTCATGACCAAACAGTCTAAAAAAGCTTCCATAGTTGGCGATACCAAATCATTTGTGGTCAAACGGGTGTCCGATCAAGCCACCGTATTTAAAGGAGAAGTTTCAACACCGGTATTTCAGAAAGATGTGGACCAGAAGGTAGCAGTGGCCGATTTTTCTTCACTGACCAAGGATGGTAAATATTACCTCGAAACGGCAGAAGGAATCAAATCCGTTGAATTCGAGATATCGCCCAAAGTATACAATCAGGCTTTTTATACCAGCATGCGCGGCTTTTATTTATGGCGCTGCGGTACCGCAGTGGAAGGAACACACGATGGACACCATTTTGCTCATGAAGCCTGCCACATGGGTGATGGCTACGAGGATTACCAGGGCAAACCAGGAGTGCAACGCAACGGAACCGGGGGATGGCACGATGCCGGGGACTACGGAAAGTATGTGGTCAATGCAGGTATTACCGTGGGAATGATGTTTATGGCCTGGGATCAGTTTCAACCCAACCTCAAGAAATTCTCTCTCGACCTGCCCGAAACGGCAAAAGGATATCCCGATTTCCTGCAAGAATTGAAGTGGGAAACGGACTGGTTATTGACCATGCAATATACAGACGGTTCAGGAAAAGTTTCACATAAACTGACACGTAAAAGCTTTGAACCTTTCTGCAAGCCTGAAGAAGACCTTGAAAAGAGATACTTTACCGACTGGAGTTCGGCAGCAGTTGCCGATTTTGTAGCCATGATGGCTCAGGCAGCCCGCTATTTTGAACCCTACGACAAAACATATTCACAAAAATGCCTTGCCGCGGCTCAATTAAGCTACAAGTTCCTAAAGGAGAATCCCGATGAAAAGCGATTTGTACAAGGTGAATTTAAAACCGGTGGATATCAAACCACCGATCCCGATGACCGCTTATGGGCTGCTGCAGAAATGTGGGAAACGACCGGTAATTCAGAATGTCTCAAAGATTTTGAACAACGGGCAAAGGCTGAGAACTTCAAGATTGATGAAGACTGGGACTGGGGCGATGTTTCCAACATGGGAATGTTTCAGTACGCGATCTCTAAAAGATCAGGGAAGAATCCTGAAGTTCTGAAATCGATTCAGAAGAACATTGTAGATGGTGCCAATTCGATTGTAAAAAATGCAAGTACGGATGTTTATGCGCGTCCATTGGTAAGATATTACTGGGGTTGCAATGGCACCATTGCCCGACAGGTGCTCAATCTCCAGGTAGCCAATCGAATATTACCTGACAAAAAATACCTGGAAACCTCACAGGATGCCATTGCCCATATTTTTGGACGTAATTATTACAATCGTTCCTATGTTACCGGATTGGGAATCAATCCTGCCATGAAGCCTCACGACCGGCGTTCAGGCTCTGACAATGAATTGGAACCCTGGCCGGGATATATTGTAGGTGGTGGAAGTAAAGCAACCGCCTGGAACGACAAGCAGGAAGATTACACTACCAATGAAATTGCCATCAACTGGCAGGGAGCCCTGGTATATGCACTTGCTGGATTTGTAGCTAAGTAAAAACAGAAGTATGATTTCAATTAGAAAGATATTCTTTTCACTGGCATTACTGATGCTGGTGATCCCGGTGGCAAAGGCTGGTGACAATTATAAAAACTTCAAGGTGGCCGTTTATTCCCGTGCCTATGAAACCGCCAAGATGGGAGACAACAATTGGATTGAACCCATCTGGACGGAGGTAACCAGGCAGCTCAAAGTCGATAAAATTTACCTTGAAACACATCGTGATTTATTGATTGTGGATGAGGCAACACTTCTGAAGGCCAAGAATTTCTTCGAAAGCCGTGGAGTCAAAACAGCCGGGGGAATAACACTGACAGTCAATGAAAGCAACAACTTCGAGACGTTTTGTTATACCAATCCGGACCATCGCAAAAAGGTAAAAGAAATTGTGGAATACACGGCCAGGCATTTTGACGAATTGATCCTGGATGATTTCTTCTTTACCACCTGCAAATGTGAATTGTGTATCAAGGCCAAGGGCAACAGAAGCTGGACCGATTACCGCCTGGAACTCATGACCAAGGCGGCCAAAGAATTAATCATTGATCCGGCAAAGGCTGTGAATCCCAACATCAAAGTGGTGATCAAATATCCTAACTGGTACGATCATTTTCAGGGCAATGGCTTTAACCTGGAAACCGAGCCAAAGATGTTTGATGGTCTGTATACAGGCACCGAAACCCGTGATCCATCAAGTGCCCAGCACCTTCAACAGTACCTGGGATATTCGATATTCAGGTATTTCAACAATCTCAAACCAGGCAAGAATGGTGGTGGCTGGGTTGATCCAGGTGGACTGACTTATATGGACCGATATGCGGAACAACTTTGGCTCACCCTGTTTGCCAAGGCTCCGGAAATTACCCTTTTTGACATCCGGCAATTGCAACGTCCGCTTCAGAAATCAGACCGGGCAGCATGGCAAAATACTGAATCCACGAGCTTCAACTTTGACGAAATGATGAAGCCGGTGGGTGATAAGGATGGAAGAATGGCGGCCCCAACGACTATCGCCCGGGCAGCTGGATACACTTTTGAAACAATTGATAAGTTCCTGGGTCAGCTGGGAAATCCTGTTGGCGTCAAAAGCTACAAACCATTTCATTCCTTGGGTGAAGATTTCCTTCAAAATTACATGGGAATGATTGGTGTACCCATGGACATTGTTCCTGAATTTCCGGAGAATGAACCCATTGTATTTCTAACCGAGCAAGCCAAATCGGATCCCCTGATCATTGCCAAAATCAAAAAGCAGTTACTCTCGGGAAAAGATATCATGATTACTTCAGGATTC
>DASXUZ010000003.1:0-17000 GCA_036504555.1 Prolixibacteraceae bacterium
CAAGTAACATTGTTCCTACCTGGGCCAAAGTTTACCGCCAAACCATGTCGTGTAACCAGGTAGATTTCAAGAAAGCAGCCGAGCTTGCTAAAAAGAACAACTGGGATGCAGCATCAGCATTGTGGGAACAATATACCGAAAGCACCAATAAACGTTACCAGATGCAGGCGCTGTTTAACCTGGCTGTCGCAAGTGAAATGGACGGTGATATTGATGGTGCCACCGAACTGATTTCCAAGGCATCAAAAGTCAGCTCCTCCCCTTCTTTTAATATTGAAAATAAAAGTATCAGGAAATACTCGGCAGTACTTGCAAAAAGGAAAATTGAATTGAACAAAATCAATTCAATGACCTATGAGCAGTAGAATCTCACTTTTGCTAATGTGCGCAATGATGGGTCTTTCATCCTGTAGAACCACTTACAATCTTCGTTCAATCCAGGTCGAAATGATGAACAATGCCCAATTCACCCTGTCAGAAGAGATGGATACAATCGCTGTATTTAATCGGGATTTATTTCGATCGGATACTACAACTTTTAAATACCATGATCTCCAGAAACATTTCGATGTAACCGACACTTTGGTGAAGTACAGGAATCTTTCCAACAGGTGCGTAGATGAGCTGGCTAACAATCTTGCCTTGACTGGTCAATTTAAAAAAGTATTCAATTTCAGGGATACAACGATCCTGCTGGAGAATACCTTAAGTTATGATGAATTGCATAAGAAAACAGGCGCTGATGTGTGTATCATGCTTGATTCATTCTATTTAAAAGATCATTTAATCAATGGAAATACAAACAATCTGGGAAAAGAAATCTTCGCCCAGTTTCCTGAATTCAAGGGCAGTACAAAATTGGAAAGTATAGATCCTGCCTTAAAATGGACCGTGTCGCTCAAAGGGAATCCAATTGTTAACAGATGCGAGCAGCCTGGCAAATTGTTTTATGGCAACCGGATATACCCTGCCTTATTTGGCAATGAGGAGAATCACAGGTTATTACTTCAAACGGCGGCTGAATATCTTGGCAAGACATTTACTGAAAAACTGATTCCTTCCATGCAGCCCATCGTGCGAACGTATTACCGTTCAAACAATGCGCAAATGCTGGTGGCTGAGAAATATCTGCTGGAGGGCAATAGCCTCAAAGCCGCTGAGATCTATAACAAGGAAACAAACAATAAGAATAAAAACATTGCCGCCAAAGCCATCTATAACATGGCTCTGGTTTGTGAATTGGAGGGAAATCTGGATGCCGCGATCGATTGGCTATATGGTTCTTTTTCAGTTTATAAAAGGAAAAACCTCAGATATTCAACCGATTGCGATCAATATTATACAATATTGGCCAATCGTAAATATGAAGTTGAACTCCTTAAAAAACAAATCAGACTCAATGGGAAAAACTAAAATATCATCCGGCTTCCTACTGCTCGTAATTTTGGGGTTTACATCCTGTATTACTACCTCCAACATTCGTTTTATACAGGTGGAACTTTTGCAACCGGGTCGTATTACCTTCTCCGAAGAGATTGATACCATTGCTGTTTTTAGACGGGACTCCTACCAGCTAGACACCACCATTTTCAAATACCATGTCGCAAGTGACAGGGATCCTATCATTGATACTGCTATCCATTACCGGGATCTTTCGGTGAAATGTACAAATGCATTTGCCAGTTACCTTGAACAGCAAGGCTATTTTCTGAAGGTAAGCAATTACAGCGATTCAGTTGTCAAAAATCTGTACTCCAGAGTTGACAATGTGCTTCAATATCCTGAATTATTTGATAAACTGAAGGTGGATGCCTGCATTTTTCTCGATCGTTTTGAGCTTGATGATTGTTTGATAGACCAAAAGCGCTATTTCGACCAATATTCCTTTGCCTATGAATTTCCAGAATTTAAAAGCAGTACAGCTTTGGAAACCATCGGTTCCCATCTTCTGTGGACTATTGCCATCAAGGGAGATACTACCATATACGCTTGGCAATATCCTGACAATGTGTACTATGGAAACTCGGTTGATCCTGAATTTTTTGGCAATGATGCCAATCACAGATTATTGCTTGCAAATACTGCTGAGTATTTGGGTAAAGCTTTTGGAACAAAATTACTTCCATCATGGCAGGCTGTTGAAAGGACTTATTGCCATTCATACAATGATCAGATGCTGATGGCTGAGAAATATTTGCTGGAAGGGGATTATAAGAAAGCTGCTGAAATCTATAACCCTGAAACCAGGAATAAAAACCGCAACATTGCTGCCAAAGCCCAATACAATATGGCTTTGGCTTGCGAAATGGCAGGAGAAATGGATGTGGCCATTGAATGGCTGGTGAAGTCTTATTCAGTCTTTAATTGGAATTTGGACCATAAATCCAATTGCAAGCAATACATCAGTACCATTACAGGGCGAAAAAAGGAAATCGAACGTCTTAAACAACAAATCGCAAACAATGACTAAAAAAAGGGTTTCATCTATTTTATTACTGCTCGTAATTTTGAGCTTTACATCCTGCATCACCACTTCCAATATGGGTTCAATTGAGGTGGAAATGATGAAGCCTGCCATCATTACTATGTCACCGGATATTGATACCATTGCTGTTTTTAAGCGCGACCTTTATCAATCAGACAAAAAAACTTTTAAGTATTTTAAAAGCGTTTATCATGATTCAATCACTGATCCAGCTATTCAATATCGGGACCTTTCTAATAAATGTGTTGATGCCATGGCCCATTTCCTTGAAAAGGAAGGTTATTTTCTAAAAGTGATCAATTACAGGGATTCAATGAACGTGCTCTTTACAGTAAGTAACAGTCAGATTTATTATCCTGAATTGCTTACAAAATTTAAAGTAGATGCCTGCATTTTTCTCGATTATTTTTATTTGGATGATTATTTGAAAAATCATTATTCCCATTCCGATGTATACAATGAAACAAGCAGTTTCCCGGAATTCAAAAAAAGCACTCAATTGGAACATGTAGATGCCAATCTTTTATGGACCATTATCATCAAGGGAGATAGTGTCAGATATACTTGCAAACAACCCGACGATTTGTATTACGGCAACTCCGTTAATCCTGAATTTTTCGGTGATAGCCTTAAGCACAAGCTACTTATAGAAAACACTTCCGTCTACCTTGGCAATTCATTTGGGAAAAAACTCCTTCCATCCATGTTGAATGTGTTTCGTACCTATTATCAGTCCCACAATGTGAAAATGCTTCAAGCTGAGCAATATTTGGTAAATGGAGATTGGATGAAAGCCGCTGAGATCTACAAGGTTCAAACAAATAATAAAAACCGGAACATAGCAGCCAAAGCAAAATACAACATGGGTTTGATCTGCGAAATGGAAGGAAATATTGATGCCGCTTTCGATTGGTTGGTTAAGTCTTACTCGGCTTACAATATTCAAAATCCTGACCATGAATTAAATTGCAAACAATATGTTGATTTGTTGGCAACCCGTAGAAAGGAACTGGAACGTCTGAAAAATCAAATCAGAGACAATGGAGAAAACTAAGCTATCATACTGCTTCTTTTTGGTTGTTCTATTGGGTATTACTTCATGCAGAACCACTGTCAACATGAGTTCTATTGAGTTGGAAATTTTGAAGCCAGCCATATTTGCAATGCCTGAAGAGATCGACACCATTGCTATTTTTAACCGTGATTTTTATCAATCAGATACGATTGCCTTTAAATATGTAAATGGGGACAATCACAAGGCAACAATTGACAGTTCGATCCATTATTCAATTTATGCCAATGAATGCGTGGAGGCCTTGTCCCATTTGCTTGAAAATGAAGGCTATTTTATGAAAGTAATGAATTACAAGGATTCATTGAACGGCTTGTTTTCAAAAGATAGTATTATCAATTATCCTGAGTTGCATAAGAAGTTGGGTGCCGATGCCTTTGTCTTTCTGGATTATTTTAAACTGAAGGATACTTATGCAGAAAATCAAAGTGGTTTTACTTTTTTCATGTCTTCAGTCAAAGATAAATTCCCTGAATTTCAAAACAGTACCAAGGTTGCAAGTATCGTGACAGATCTTCTTTGGACGATCACCTTCAAAGGCGATACTTCGATTTATATCCTTAAACAGCCTGAAAGTTTGTATTATGGGAACTCTGCTTATCCTACTATGTTTGGCAATGTGCTTAATCACAAAGCATTACTGAAAAATACGGCCGAATATCTGGGCAAATCATTTGCAACTAAAATAATCCCTTCCTGGGAGAAAGTCAACCGAACTTATTACCGCTCAAACAATGACACTATGCTGAGAGCTGAGCAATATTTTCTGGTCAATGATTGGATGAAAGCTGCCGAGATCTATCAAAAGGAAACAACCAATAAAAACCGAAATATCGCTGCCAAAGCCACCTATAACATGGCTTTGATTTGTGAAATGGAAGGACAGCTGGATGCTGCCACCGATTGGCTCGATCGTTCCAAATCAGTCTATAAAAATGAAAATCAGCGGCATACACGTAATTGCACCCAGTATAGCGCTATTCTTGAAGAACGAAAAGAGGAAATTGAATTCCTGGGTAAACAAGTAAGACACTCTGCAGACAAGCCCTGAAATTAAGTCTCAGGCATTGATTACAGGAGAAGACCAATCATCAACCACCATTCAAGTGATAAGCAGGAAGACCACAGGGTCTCCCTATCCGCATTCCCATGGGTCAGGCCTTGGTAGCTGTTCGACTGTTATTCGATTCTTGGTTAATACTTCGTTTATGCTGTATTCATACTTGCTTTGTATAAATATATATACACAAAACATGCACGAAGCATGCACGAACTATGCACGAACTCCGAATTGGACAACAATCAAACATGAGGAAAGCATCAGCAGAAATGCTTCCTCTAAACACGAATTGTTAATTTGAAAGTGGATCCGGGGTGAAAAATAACCAAATAAAAAACCCTGAAACTTTGGCTCAAAAGCCAAAGTTTCAGGGTTTCGTTATTGTAACTCGAATCAGAGATCTACTTTTTACTGGTGTTTATTTTCTGACTTACCTGGTTTTGGTATACAACAGGTCCCCGGCGAAGGGACAGAACAATCAATACAATGCCTGTAATGATAAATGGGATACTGAGCAATTGTCCCATATTGAGGGACATGTTTGCTTCAAAGGCTTCCTGATCTTCCTTGATAAACTCGACCAGGAAACGGGCAGTGAAAACCATGATGAAAAACACCCCTACCAGCATTCCCTGGTAATCTTTGGCTTTGGTTTTCCAATACAGGTATTGAATCACAGCGAAGGTGAATAGATAACTCAATGCCTCGTAGATCTGGGTGGGATGTTTTGCAACGGTTTCATGGTTGCGTTCAAAAATAAAACCCCAGGGCAGCGTAGTGGGCATACCATAAATTTCAGAGTTCATCAGGTTGCCCAAACGAATCAGGGCAGCCACTAAAATACTGGGAACCACTACCCGATCCAAAACCCACAGAATTGAACGTTTGGATACGTTCTTGCTCCAGATGTACATGGCCAGTATGATCCCAAGCACTCCGCCGTGACTGGCCAACCCACCCTGCCATATATACAGGATTTCGATGGGGTGCTTGGAGTAATATTCCCATCCATAGAAAAACACATGGCCCAAACGTGCCCCGATAATGGTAGCTACAATCAGGTAAATGAACAAACTTTCAAGCCATTTGGGATCAATGTTTTCGCGTTTGAACATCTTCTCGCCGTGACTGTACCCGAAAAGGAAACCGACAGCAAACAGAAGTCCGTACCAACGAACATGAACAGGGCCCAGTGAAAAAATCTCAGGGCTTACGTTCCAATGAATAAATGAAAGGATGTCCATGTAGGTATTTACTATTAAATGATTTACTATTTACCCCGAGTACTCGGGGCCTATTGCAAGATGGCGATAATGCGACAATATATCTTTCTAATCACAATAAAGATAATTAAAAAAAGAAATATGAAACAAGAAATATGGAACTAGTCCTATGGAAGAATTTAAAATTCCAGGTTTCTAGTTCCAAATCGGCACGCAACTTGGAACTTGAAACCTGGAACTTGAAACTTTTTATTAGTCTACCAGGTCTTTACCGTGGCAGGCTTTGAATTTCTTACCGCTTCCGCAAGGACAAGGATCATTGCGCCCTACCCTCTTTTCGACCCTCACAGGCTGCAACACTTTGGGTTCCTGTGGTGCATCGGGGATGCCTGAACTGGATGACCTGGTTGGTATTTCTGATTTTGAAGTCGACAGTTTGCTCAAATCAAGTCCTCTGCGTTCATGGCCTTCATGGACCTGCTGTGCTTCGCTGATCGGGATATGACCTTTTGCAAGGATGGATACGATGGATTTATTGACCTTGATCACCATGATCTTAAACAAATTGAACGATTCAAATTTGTAGATCAGCAAGGGGTCTTTCTGTTCGTAGGTGGCATTCTGAACTGATTGTTTCAGATCATCCATTTCACGAAGTTGCTCTTTCCACGCTTCATCGATGGTCACCAGAACGGTTTGCTTCTGGTATGATTTAACCAGTTCTTTACCTTGGTTCTTATACGCTTTTTCAAGATTGGTCACAATCTGGTAAACGTGTTTGCCGTCTGAAATCGGAACAACGATGTTGGTATAAAGATGCGCCTTCTGTTCGTAAACGTCCCGGATAACGGGATAGGCCTGTTTGGCGATGACCTCAGTGCGACGGGTATAAGTAGCCACCATTTCGTGGTAGACTTGTTCAACCAGGTCGTCTTGTTTCATTTTCATAAATTCCTGTTCTGAAACTGGCGATTCCATTGACATCAGACGAATCAGTTCCATGTTGAACTCTTCGTACATTGCGTTTGGATGATAATCATTCACCAGGTTTTCAATCACATCGTAAATGGTATTGAGAATATCCACTTCAACACGATCACCGAACAGGGCGTGACGGCGCTTTTTATAGATGACTTCACGTTGCGAATTCATCACATCATCGTATTCGAGCAGTCGTTTACGAATTCCGAAGTTATTTTCTTCTACTTTCCTTTGAGCGCGTTCAATTGATTTGGTAATCATTGAATGCTGAATCATTTCGCCTTCCTTTAATCCGATCTTATCCATGATCCCCGAAATACGGTCTGATCCAAACAGGCGCATCAGATCGTCTTCCAGTGAAACAAAGAACTGGGAAGATCCCGGGTCACCCTGGCGACCTGCACGTCCGCGCAACTGCCTGTCCACCCGTCGTGACTCATGTCTTTCGGTACCGATGATGGCCAAACCACCCAGGGATTTTACTTCGGCTGTCAATTTGATGTCAGTACCACGACCAGCCATGTTGGTGGCGATGGTAACCATGCCTTTCACACCAGCATCAGCCACAATCTCGGCTTCACGGGCATGTAATTTGGCATTCAATACATTGTGTTTAATACCCCGCATCTTCAGGTAACGGCTTAGCAATTCGGAGATCTCAACTGAGGTTGTACCTACCAGAACTGGCCTTCCAATGTTGTTAAGGGCTACAATATCTTCAACTACGGCGTTGTATTTTTCGCGTTTGGTTTTATAAACCATGTCCTCACGGTCATCACGAATCACCTTCCGGTTGGTTGGAATGACCACCACGTCCAGTTTATAGATGTCCCATAACTCACCTGCTTCTGTTTCGGCAGTACCGGTCATACCGGCTAGTTTGTGATACATCCTGAAATAATTCTGAAGGGTAATGGTGGCAAAAGTCTGGGTGGCCGCTTCCACTTTCACATGTTCCTTGGCTTCAATGGCCTGGTGCAAACCATCGGAATAACGACGGCCTTCCATGATACGGCCGGTTTGTTCATCCACGATTTTCACCTTGTTTTCGATTACCACGTATTCGACATCTTTTTCGAACATGGCATAAGCCTTGAGCAACTGGTTGATGGTATGGACACGTTCTGATTTGATGGCATAATTGGTCAGCAAATCATCTTTCTTTTCCAGCACCTGTTCTTTGGTCAACGAATGATTGTTTTCAATTTCAGCAATTTCAGAACCTACATCGGGTAATACGAAAAATGACTGATCTTCCACATCATCCGATATCAAGTCGATGCCTTTATCGGTCAGCTCTACTGAATTCATTTTTTCTTCCACCACAAAAAACAGGGGATCAGTGATAATATGCATGAGCTTGTTATTGTCCTGCATGTGATAGTTCTCTGTTTTTGTCATCATCACTTTAATTCCTTCTTCGCTCAGGAATTTGATGATTGCTTTGTTTTTGGGCAGTCCTTTGTGGGCCCGAAGCAACAGAATGGAACCCTGTTCTTTTTCTTCCTTGGTGGAATTGGGATTATTCAACACCTTTTTTGCATCTGCCAAACATTGATTGACGATGTTTCGCTGAGCTGCATACAGTTTTTCAACCTTGGGTTTAAGTTCTTCGAACTTCTGGATTTCTCCTTTTGGGATCGGACCTGAAATAATCAATGGTGTACGGGCATCATCGATCAACACAGAATCGACCTCATCGACGATTGAATAATGGTGCTTGCGCTGAACCAGGTCACGTGGATTAATTGCCATGTTGTCGCGCAGGTAATCGAACCCGAATTCATTGTTGGTTCCATAAGTAATATCGGCTTCATAAGCCTTGCGACGTCCGTCTGAATTGGGCTGGTGCTTGTCGATACAGTCAACACTCAGACCATGAAATTCAAAGATAGGCCCCATCCATTCCGAGTCACGTTTCGACAGGTAGTCGTTGACTGTTACCAGGTGAACTCCCCTGCCAGTCAAGGCATTCAGGAAGACAGCCAGGGTAGCCACCAGTGTTTTTCCTTCACCAGTACCCATTTCAGCCACTTTACCCTGGTGAAGTACAATCCCTCCGATCAGCTGGACATCGTAATGAACCATGTCCCAGGTAACCTGGTTTCCACCGGCCATCCACTTGTTTGCCCAGATAGCCTGCTCGCCTTCAATCACAATACTGTTTCTCAGGGTTGCCAGGTCACGGTCAAAGTCGTTTGCTTGCACGACCACCTTTTCATTGTCGTTAAAAAGTCTGGCAGTGGCTTTCACTACTGAAAATGCGATTGGAATTATTTCATTGAGAACCTCTTCGAGTTTCTCATCAATCTTTTCTTCTAGTTTGTCTATTTCAGCGTATATCTTTTCACTTTCCTGGATATCAACTGTTTCAACCAGTTCTTTCAATTCATTGATTCTATCTTCTTCCGGTTGAATCCTTTCCTGGATCACCGCTTTTAACCGGGCCGATTCGGCTCTCAGTTCATCGGCGGAAAGTAATTTAACACGCTCATATTCTTTGATGATTTTTTCAAGAATGGGTGTTATCTCAACCATATCCTTGTCAGCTTTGTTGCCGAGAAATTTGCCTAGAATTTTATTTAAAATTGACATATTTGGGTTTTAATTGATCAAAAATTTAAAATCACAAATGTAGTTATAATGTTTAAAAGTAGAATTGGTTTTTACGATTATCATGCCATGGGGTAAATGGCTGAAAAATCAGCCATATTTGCCTTATTGATCAAAACAACTGCCAATAAATCAGCAAAATTGAACCATAAACCTTGTAGGCAATGACAAAAACGGTTCAAGGAGCCAATGTCGCATTTTTGAATCCAGCCAAATTGGTTTACTTTTGAGGGCATAAAATGCAATAATAAACCTTTCTGATGAACGATTTTCTCCATCATTGTTTTGTTTGTGGTAAGGAAACTGACCCACAAAATAAGCAAAAAAACAAGCAATTAAACCTACCGGTGTGCAATGACTGCAGGGGCACTGAGGCAGAAGAAAAAGCCATTGAAGAATTGATTGAAGGGATGGCCGATGGTTTTGTCTGCGGATGTATATGAATTTAGTCCATGGAGCCCTTCAAATCAAGGAAGAACCTGTTGGAAATGGTTCATTGGGAAAAATTCAAAAAGGCTTGAATTCCTTGATATATTTACCCAGCCGGTTCATGGCTTCTGCAATGTTCTCCAATGAATTGGCATACGAGAAGCGCAGATAACCTTCACCATTGTCGCCAAAATCAATGCCCGGGGTCACACCTACATGCGCCTTATCGAGAATATCGAATGCCAGCTTATATGAATCGTTGGAGAGATGACGGGCATCCACAAAAATGTAAAAGGCGCCGGTTGGTTCAACTGTAATCCTGAAGCCCAGTTCACGAAGCCTGGTAATCATGTATTTACGACGCTCGTTGTAAACATTCTTCATGTGTTCCACCTCTGCATCAGCCCCCCGCAGGGCAGCAATCCCGGCACGTTGTGCCACAGAACCGGCACAGATGAACAGGTTCTGTTGAATCTTTTGCATAGGACGAATAAATCGTTCAGGAGCAATGACATATCCCAAACGCAGGCCTGTCATGGCGTACAACTTGGAAAATCCATTTAAGACAAAGGCATTTCGGGTATATTCGAGAATTGAATGAGCATGATCGTTATAAACCAGTCCATGATAGATCTCGTCAGAGATGATGGGTGGCGAGAATTTGGCAATGGCCTGCAAGGTCTCTTCCGAAAGCAGGTTGCCCGTAGGGTTCATCGGACTGTTTATCATGATTGCCCGGGTCCTTTCAGTGATGGCCGAACAGATATTCTCAGGGCGATACTGAAATCCATCTTCTTCGTAAACGGGCACCTTCACCGGTTTGGCTCCTGAAAAAGTGATGAAATTGGGGTAACAGGCATATCCCGGATCAGAAATGATAATCTCATCCTGCGGCTCGCAAAGCACAGACAGTACCAGCAAAATGGCGGGTGAAGTGCCTGAGGTAACCAATATCTGTTCCGGAGAGATCTGAACACCATAATTCTTCAGGTAACTGTTGCAGATCTCCTGCCGTAATTCGGGGTCGCCCAGGCTATGGGTATAATGGGTTCTGCCCTCTTTCATGGCAATTTCTGAAGCTTCCAGAATACAGGAGGGAACATCAAAATCGGGTTCCCCTACTTCAAGATGAATGATATTGTTACCTTGTTTTTCAAGAATCGAGGCTCTTTCAAGCACTTCCATTACAATGAAAGGTGATATATTTTGTGCTTTGACGGAAATCATTTTGGCTTCTATTTGGAAGCCCGAAAGTAAACAAGAATTTTCTTATTCTGGATTATTTTAGGATAAATTCCCATTAAAAAGTCTTATATTTAATCAAAGGTATTTCAATCCGCTCAAACCTTTGTTATGGACATACTCATTTCAATATTTGGCCAGGGAAAAGATCTCACCATAGTTCAGGTGATAGCCAGGGCCGTTGTTATCTTTGTGATCACCCTGATATTGATCCGCATATCAGGACGACGTTCTTTTGGAATAAAAACCCCACTTGATAATATCATCGTCATTCTTCTGGGCGCCATCCTAAGCCGTGCAGTCGTGGGTGCATCGCCTTTTATTCCTGCAGTAGTTGCCAGCTTTATCTTGGTTATCCTCCACAGGCTATTGGCTTGGATTTTTGCCAACAGTAAAAAACTAAAGAAGATAATCGACGGGGATAAAATTCTTTTATTTGAAAATGGAAAGTTCATTCAGGAAAATTTACAAAAAGCTTTGCTCAATGAGGAAGAAGTAATGACCGGAATACGTGAATCTGCTTTGTCAGAAGATTTGTCTGCCTTTGATCGGATATTTATCGAAAGTAGTGGTCAGATCACCGTTATAAAGAAACAATAAAATGAGAACAACGTCCAATTATGCCTTGGATAATCTGATACATTGACCCTTATTGGTACATAGCCAACAAAGCAATGCCCTTCAGAGCCCAATCTCCTGCCCGCCTAAACGATCCTCTTCAGGCAGGCGGGTATCTATCTTCTAATTCTATTTTCATAAGATCGATAAGATTTAGGTTATGGGGTTGGCCTAAGTTACTTTATCAGAAGATGAATTTAAAGATAATTACATTATTACTTGATCAAAATATCCCCGTGTCCCTTAAATTCATAATTTAAATGATCAATCATTTTATAATATAATCTTAAGGTATCATATCCTGAAATAAGCATAGTATCATTCCCTGAAATAACCTGTGGACAAAGATTAATTGAGAGAACTATTGAATCTTTCTTCAATATTATATTAAAATCTTTATCTACCAGTCTTATGGCCAAATAGCTTGAATCCGGCATGTTATTTAGATTTATTCTAAAGATAGACTGGAATGGATTAGGGTATAAAATTATTCGGGTAGAGTATTTTATGGTTGGAGTATTGAACGTAGTAGTAGTAAATAAAGCCTCTTCTTTTGCTGTCCACTTATCATCAAACCTCCAGTCTGTTGTATCAGGAGAGGACAAGGAATAACCCATATCATCCATTTTTGTAATTCCTTTAAAATAGATTTTACTATCTGCTGGTAAATTTTCTTTGCTTTTATTACAGGCCAATAAACTAACAATAAAAATTACATTTACCAGAGTACCTTTTTTCATAATCATTTAGTTTATAGGCGGAATGTTTAATATATAATTTTCAATCAATCTGATTCTTTCCAAGTCCATTGTATTATTTTAATGTACTGTAGGATCTGATTCTGGTATTATCCATAGATATAATCACCCCTTTAAAGGCAGCCAAATTTATTGGTTTAAAAGTATGAATAATAATTATTTATAGCAAGTTTATATCTTTATCCTGAAAGACGAAATTTAAAGAAACAGAAGTATTTAAGATATACCACAAGCCCCTATTTCATACAGACTATTTCCTATATCCCTTTTAACCTCTTCCCCAATTCTCCTGTTAACTCGTATAGCGAAGTAAATTCAAAATGTTCCTTCGAATCTATACTTACCTTCCATATCATTGCCTCTTGTGATTCGGGAATTTGCACCTCTACTAGTGGATCGCTTTCATCATAAACCATACCTATTCGCTGCAATGCACGGTTGGTCCATGTTGCTTTTTTACCTTCAGGGCCTTTTAAGCGATAGCTTCCCAGGCTATTTTTACGAAGCATAAAATCACCTGACTCACTATTGAAATAAACCTTGTCCGAATGAAACATCTGGTCGAAATTACCTGCCAGTATCAAATCCTCAGGCGCTCCTTCAATCACCTGATCGTCAAGCATCAACCATACCTTATCTACTTCAGAGGTTGAAATATTCAGGTCGTGGGTCGAAAAAAGTACCGTCTTGTTTTCATTCTTTACAAAGTCATGCAGCAGGTGAATAATTTCGTATTTATTCCTGATATCCAGAAAGGCCGTTGGTTCATCCAAAATAATAAGGGGCGTGTCCTGCACAAGCGTTCGTGCAATCATGGCGCGCTGCCTTTCACCGTCGCTGATCTGGTCAATCATCCGGTCTTCATATCCATTCAGCCCCACTTGTTGAATGGCCCTTTTGATGATGCGATTATCCTCCTCAGTGAGCGTTCCCATTAAATTGGTGTATGGATACCGACCCATTGCCAGGAGCTCCCATACACGAAGATTTTGCACCCTGATGGCTTCTGTTGAAACAAAACTCAATACACGTGCCAGTTCCTTGATAGGAAAACTGCTTAATTTTCGATCGTTTAAGTGAATTTCGCCCCCCAAAGCCTTCTGAAAACCAGTCAGGGTACGCAGCAATGTACTTTTCCCAATGCCATTGCTGCCAATCAGGGCGATCAATTCTCCAGAATGGGCTGTCACGTTGATCCCTTCCTTGATGGGCACCAGTTTTTTCCCCTTCTTGTATCCCACAGAAAGGTTTCGTACCGTCATATTTACTTGCTGGTTGCTCATTATACGGATGAGAATTTCTTGTTCTTTAAAATAATCCAGATAATGACTGGTATGCCGACCAGTGCTGTAACCGAGTTAATGGGCAAAGTACTCTCATACCCTGGCATTTGAGAAACAATATCGCTTAAAAGCATCACGATCGAACCCAACAGCAAACTCGAAGGTATCAGTATTTTATGACGGGCTGTCTTAAACAACAAGCGCCCGATATGGGGCACTGCAATGCCGATAAAACCAATGGGACCGCAAAATGCAGTTATACTCCCCGCCAGGATGCTGGTGCTTGTAAACACAAGGAAACGGGCATTCCTGACCCTGAGTCCCATGCTCTTGGCGTATTGTTCTCCCAACAGCATGACATCAAGCGACTTTACGCTGAAAAAGCACAAGACCAATCCTACCAATACCGATGGGACCAATACATTTAACTGCGAACTGGTGACACTTCCCAAACTTCCCATGGTCCAGATAACGAATGACTTAAGCATTGACTCGTTGCTGAAATACTGCAGAATATTGACAATAGCCGATGATGCACTTCCAAATAACATTCCAAGGATCAGGATGGTCAGGATATCCTTGATGCGTATAGAAACCGCAAGTATGAGGAACAATACAAGTGCTGAACCCAGCCATGCAACAATCACCAGTGCCCATGAGCCGCTGATGGTGAACAATCCAAGGGTAAATACCGAGGAGAATCCCAGTACCAGGATAGCCACCCCCAGGCTGGCTCCTGCGCTGATTCCCAACACATAGGGACCAGCCAGTGGGTTGCGGAAGATCGTCTGCATTTGCAAACCACTGATCGACAGAGCCATGCCAGCCATCACGGCGGTAATGGCCTTTGGAAGCCGAAAGTCCAGCACAATGCTTTTGATCTCGGGATTTACATCACCTGTACCTACCAATACCTGCAAGATGGTTTTAAATGGAATCAGCAGTGAGCCAAAAAACAAGTCCAGGATGAACAGCAGAACAGCCAGCAGCACGAGCATTCCAAACAGCATAAAATCCCTAGTCAGTGGACGTATCTTCACCATTAGTTTAGTTTTTGGTAATAGTGAAAATCATGGTCTGTCTTTATTTCAGGATGAAATATATGAATCAGGTCGCGCAATAAGTCCTGTGGATTGGCCGCACCAGTTTCCCAAACTTCATTTCCACCGGTAGGGTTCATTTGCTTATTGTCGTTGTAAACCATTTTCTTTTGTAGGGAAGGAATTATTTTAAACCTTTCATCACTATCCAGGATTTCCTGGATGCTATTGGTTTGGCCGGTGTTGATCCACAAATCGGCCTGGGTCGCTTTTACAATGGCATTTTCGAGCGATACAACAAAGCTCTCACGCGAGGGGTTGTCTTTCCAGAGATAGTTACCCCCGGCATCTGCAATCAGGTTGGCCATGTATGATTTACCGCCCGGCACCCACCAATTGTCCTTGTAAGGCAATCCAGTCAGGACAAGCGGCTGGTGGCTGCCTGGTGAGACTAAATTCTTCAGGCTGTCATATTCAAGTACCACCCTGTTGAAAACCCGCTGAGCCTGTTCAGTCTGATTGTAAAATGAACCTGTAAAAACCAGCCATTCGGCTCTTCCCAAGGGTGTTTCCTCCAGGTATTCGGCATTGATGACCACCGGAATGTTCAGATCTTTCATCTTCGACAGATGGGCCGCCACATCAGATCCAATGCCATAAGCCATTACCAAATCAGGCTTCATTTGTAGCAAAAGCTCATAATTCAGGTTCTGATCGTAACCCACATCATGCACCAGTCCTTGCTCAAGGCCTTTTCTGACCACAGGATTGGTCACAAAATCTTTTCCTGAAACCCCAATGATACTCGATTCAAATCCCAATTTCTCAATGAACCCGATGTGGGTGGTTGATAGTACCACCACTTTTTCGACCGGGGTCCTGATAACTTGCCGCCCGGCCAACGAATCTGGAAGGGCCATGCTTTTGGGAACCAGGTAATAGGAATAGGTGAAATTGCGGGCATTCTCCCAGGGGTTAAAAACATCGACCCTGGTAATCTCCCCCATTTTGACAAGGTGAAATCCATGGGCATATTGGTTGGAATCAACTCTGTCCCTTTTTTGTGACTGGCTTTCACATGCATACAGGCCCAGGGCAAGCAGGAGAAATAATAGGTGATGAATCTTCATGGCTCAATGGAAAAACGCAAAATTAAGGGATATAAGCAATTTTACCTACAATCGACTTGCCGCCTGCTTCAACATGTACGAAATATATTCCAGGCATCTCGTGTGAGAAATTCAGCATCAGCTCATTGGGGGCATTGAGGGTGAATGAAATATTCTGTTCTTTTCCCAGTAAATCATAGACAACGGTATTGGTCGGAAAATCAATCTTGTTCTTTGTCCTGATAGTCAGGTAGGTACTTCCGTTCAGTGGATTTGGAAAAAAGGTCGCTTCCAGACCATTGTCGAAAGTATCGATTTTTGTTGGCAGATCAATGCTGCAGGCAATCAGTTCGGTGAGCAATGCAGATCCGTTGCCTGCCGTGTTTTGTGAATTGTAGCTAACCCACCCCGTATTATTTTTCAGAAAGAAGCTGTTGGTCGTGTCCCCAATGCGGTTGGCCATGTACACAGCCAGCGTATCGCCCGAGTGAAGTTCCTGGATGTTATAGGTAATGAAGAAGTTACCCGTGGTCTTCACCGGAGTTTGAAAGGGCAAATAATTCATACCATCAGCCGATAATTTTTTAATATCAAATTTCTGGGAGTACAAGGCTGTTGCATTGGGCTTGTCGGTTCCTTCGAAAACCTGCACGTTGATGAATGACTGTGCAAACGATGGATTGGTCTTCACCCTGGCAATTCCAAGCGAAATACCCTGTACCACACAGCTTTTTGAAAATTTGAACTGCTCTGCAAAATCAGTGTACCCAACCACATTGGTACCGCTGTAATACCCCCTTTTGGTTGTTCCATTGATGATTTGAATGGCCGAATGGGTTTCATTGTTGGTAAAATTGGTAACTGGTTTACAAACCTCAACATCGGGCACCTGGTACATTCCATTTATCTTTTCCACATTCGAATTGGTTGGATCGAGCCAGGCTTTCAGTTGTTTGCTGGTCTCGTTTCGGTAAGCCCATGACAGGGCGAACTTTTCAAAATAATCGTTGGTCGGCAATGCACAAGTGGCCGAACCACCAGTCAGTGTGCCAATGAGTTGTTTGTTCTGATCGAACAGCGGACCTCC
>DASXUZ010000004.1:0-10118 GCA_036504555.1 Prolixibacteraceae bacterium
CATCTTCATGCATCTGACCGGGTTGCGCTTTGGTTTCCTGGAAACAAATCACGTCGGGATGTACTTCGGGAAGCCAGGTTAACAATCCCTTACTGATGGCAGAACGGATGCCATTCACATTGTAGCTTAAAATCCTTTTCACAATTTTTGTTACTTTTGATTCTTATTAAACGAGATGCTAAGGTAGCAGGAATTAATTTAAAGCTCAAATAATCATTGGAAAAAGGTATTGTAATAAAATCAACAGGCAGTTGGTACACCGTGAAAACAACTGAGGGTGAGCTAATTGATTGCAGAATCAAGGGGAATTTCAGGCTCAAGGGAATCCGTAGCACCAATCCGATCGCGGTGGGCGATCATGTTGAACTGACAGTCAGCCAGGAAGATAGTAATTTGGAGGGCGCCATTACAGGGATGATCACCAACATCATCGAAAGAAAGAATTACATCATCCGCAAATCGCCCAACCTGTCGAAGGAATCGCACATCATCGCAGCCAACATCGATCAGGCATTCCTGATAGTGACCATCAAGCATCCGGTGACCACTTCCACTTTCATCGACCGCTTCCTGGTGTCGGCTGAAGCCTACCGGATACCGTGCCACCTCATATTCAATAAAATTGATCTTTACAATGAAGCCGAAACAGCCTTGATGAATTCCATGGTCGATGTATACGAAGCAGTGGGTTACCAATGTCTGAAAATTTCGGCCACGGGTCATATCGGCATGGAGGAATTGAAAATGATGATGAAAGATAAGACCAATGTATTCTCGGGACATTCGGGCGTTGGAAAAACAACGATCATCAATGGCATACAGCCAGGTGCATTGTTAAAAACCGGGATCATTTCCGATTCACATCACAAGGGCAAACATACCACCACCTATTCAGAGATGATCGATCTTGACTTTGGGGGTTTCATCATCGACACACCGGGCATCAAAGGATTTGGATTGCTGGAAATGGCAAAAGAAGAAATTTCTCATTATTTTCCCGAAATGTTCAAATTGTTAAATAATTGCCAGTACTATAATTGCACCCATACGCATGAACCTGGCTGCGCGGTGAAAAAAGCAGTGGAAGAGGGACAAATTGCCGAAAGCCGCTATGATACCTACGTGGGCTTGCTAAATAACGATGACAAGTACCGAAACTGATCTAGTTTGCTGGAAAAAAGGAACTAAAAAATGCTTAAATCTGACCGGTTTAAGCATTTTTATTTCAATGTGTTAGCTTGTAAAAATCGAAGATGATACGTGCTTTAGAATCGCCTATTTCACTGGCCACCTCATCATAGCCTTGCTTTTTTAAATTCTCAATACTCTTAAAACGCTTTAAAACCGAGGTTATGGTCTTCCCTCCTATCCCTGGAATGGTTTCAAGTTCCGATTTGATAAACTCACCCGATCGCTTGTTGCGGTGAAAGGTAATTCCAAAACGGTGGGCTTCATCACGCAGTTGCTGAATAATTTTAAGGGTCTCCGAATTTTTGTCAAGATACAATGGAACCGAGTCACCGGGGAAATAAATTTCCTCCAATCTTTTCGCAATTCCGATGATGGCGATCTTGCCCCTGAGGTCCAATTTCTCAAGGGCATTCAAAGCCGCCCCGAGTTGGCCTTTTCCTCCATCGACCACAATCAACTGTGGCAAGGCAGTTTCTTCATCCAACAAACGTTTGTACCTTCTGTAAACAATTTCTTCCATGGAAGCAAAATCATCTGGCCCCACCACTGTTTTGATATTGTAATGGCGGTAGTCCTTTTTTGAAGGACGCGTATTTCTGAAAACCACGCACGAAGCCACTGGATTTGTGCCTTGCAAATTGCTGTTGTCAAAACATTCGATTTGAATGGGTGGTGATTTTAGCTGCAGATCCTTTTGCATGGTTTCAAGGATACGCTTGGCATTTACTTCAGTCCTTGGAACCGATTCATGTTTCTGCTTTTCCAGACGGTAGTATTTCGCATTGCGTTCAGAAAGATCAAGCAGTTTCTTTTTATCCCCTTGCTGGGGAACATGAAATTTGATGCCCTCCAGTTCGATGTCCAATTTAAAGGGAACCAGAATTTCTTTGGCATTGCTGAATATCTTCTGGCGGATGTCCACGATAGCAAACTCCAGCAATTCACTGGGCGATTCATCAAGCACCTTCTTAATTTCAGAAGTGTAGGTTTGCATGATGGCCCCCTGGATAATTTTCAGGTAATTGACGTAGGCATATTCTTCATCCTGGTCGATGGTGAACACATCGACGTCGCTGATGGTATTGCTCACCACCGTAGATTTGTGCTGGAATTTTTCGAGTAGATCCAGTTTGTCTTTCATCAGGGCGGCTTCTTCAAATTTATATTCTGCCGCATATTCGCGCATTAAATCCTTGAAGTATTTGATCACTCCCGAGATGTTGCCCTTCAATATTTCCTTGATCTGGTTGATGCTTTTCATGTACTGCTCGTGGTCAATAAATCCGGCACAGGGGCCCAGGCAATTTCCCATATGATATTCCAGGCAGACCTTGAACTTTCCAAGACGGACATTTTCCTCCGACAAATTTAAACGACAATTGCGTAGCTTGTAAATCTTGTGAAAGAAATCGAGTAAAGCGCGAACGGTAAAAATTGAAGTGTATGGTCCAAAGTAGGTGGATCCGTCGCGAATCACCGTGCGGGTTTGAAATACCCTTGGAAACCGTTCATTGGTGATCATGATCCAAGGGTACGTCTTGTCATCTTTCAGCCGGATATTATATCGCGGCTGGTATTTCTTGATCAGGTTATTTTCCAGAAGCAAGGCGTCCTGCTCTGTTTCAACTACCATGTGTTTGATGTCAGCAATGCTTCTGACCAGGAGTTCAGTCTTTCGGTTTTGTAGGGTTTTCACAAAGTAAGAGGTGACCCTCTTCTTCAAATTCTTTGCCTTCCCAACATAAATAATTTTCCCACTATCATCAAAATACTGATATATTCCCGGCTGGTCAGGAAGGACCGACACCAATGATTTAATATATTCAGCATTTTTTACTGCCATCAGAAACTACAAATAAAGGGTAAATTAATACTGGATGACTGAATGGGTTTCATAGTTTGCGAGCTCCAATTTCTTTTCAGTTTCAAGGAAAGTGAGGTCACAAATAAACGACAGATAGACTTTCTTAACGTTCATTTGCCGGACCAAATTGAGAGCTGCCAGGGCTGTTCCGCCGGTGGCCAGCAGATCGTCATGGATCAAAACCACATCGTCTTCGGTCAATGCATCGCAATGGATTTCGATGGAATCCACCCCATATTCCAATTCATAGGACTCACTAAAGATCGCTGCAGGCAACTTTCCTTTCTTTCGGATAGGTACAAAACCGGCATTGATGCAATATGCCACCGCTCCCCCAACAATGAACCCACGCGATTCAAGTGAAACTACTTTGGTAATTCCTTTGTCTTTGTAATAGGTTGAAATCTCATCCACTACCTGTTTAAAGGCTACAGGATCCATCAACAGGGTGGTAATATCTTTAAAACTGATACCTTCAATGGGATAATTTTCAATCACCCGAACACAATTCTTAAGCTCCATATCTCTATTTTATAAGTTCCACGTGGAACATTAACGACCCAAAAGTACTAACAACACATTAATATCGGAAGGGCTGACCCCGGAAATCCGACTGGCCTGACCAATTGTTTCAGGCTGAATCTCTGTCAATTTTTGTCGGGCCTCGGTACTAATGGTCAACATACTGTTATAATCGAACCGCCCGGTAATGGTAATATTTTCCAGTCTCCGGTATTTATCAGCCACTAATTTTTCTCGATCGATATAGCCTGCATACTTAATTGCAATCTCTGCCGACTCTAAAACTTCCTTGAAACGCAGCTGTGGTAAAAACTTCAGGAAAGTTTTAAAGGGTGCAATATCCTCCACCAAATCGAAAATGGAGATCTGTGGACGGAGAATAACATCGATCAGTTTGACTCCCTGCTTCAAGGCAGAAGACCCTTTTGCTTCCAGAATGGCATCAATAAATTGAGGCTTTATTGAAAAATTAGAAACAAATTCTATGATCTGATCGACTGCCAATCTCTTTTCAAGGTACAAATCATACCGCTCTTTGGTGGCCAGACCAAGATCAAATGCTCGCTGCGTGAGTCTAAAATCAGCATTATCCTGCCGAAGCAAGATGCGATATTCAGCCCTTGAGGTAAACATCCGGTAGGGCTCATCGACTCCTTTGGTGACCAAATCATCAACCAAAACTCCGATATAAGCCTCATCCCGGTTCAGGATAAAAGGCTCCAGACCGTATACTTTCTGGTGGGCATTGATCCCTGCCACCAGGCCTTGGGCAGCGGCTTCCTCATAACCGGTAGTCCCATTAATCTGTCCAGCAAAAAATAAGTTCTTCACCAGCTTTGTTTCCAGTGTATGCAGTAACTGGGTAGGATCGAAATAATCGTATTCAATCGCATACCCTGGACGGAAAATCCGTACATCTTCCAAGCCTGGAACCTTCTTCAAGGCCCGCAATTGTACATCCCAAGGAAGCGAAGAAGAAAAACCATTCAGGTAATATTCGATGGTATCCTCCCCTTCTGGTTCCAGGAAAAGCTGGTGAGAAGTCTTTTCAGCAAACGTTACAATCTTGGCTTCTATGCTTGGACAATAACGCGGCCCGGTCCCCAGAATCGTTCCATTGTACATGGGTGAATCGGCAAATCCTTCTTCAAGTATGTGGTGAACTTCCTCGTTTGTATAGGTAATCCAGCAACTCTTTTGATTTAATGAAGAGTTAATTTCAGGTAAAAATGAAAACTTGGTAATGACTTCATCACCTCCCTGCTCCTCCAATTTGGAGAAATTGACCGACCTTCCGTCGATGCGAACAGGAGTTCCGGTCTTCAAACGACCTGTTTTAAAACCAGCATTGAACAGCTGTTCCGAGATATGATAGGATGCGCTCTCTCCTATTCTACCCCCTTCCATTTGAGCCTTGCCGATATGCATCAAACCATTCAGAAAAGTTCCATTGGTCAGCACGACAGATTTGCAATAAAAGTCAACTCCAATCTTGGTTTTGACCCCGGTAACTACATTATCTTTGATGTGCAAGGAAGTAACCGCGTCTTGCCATAAGTCAAGATTCGGAGTTTCCTCGAGCACATGTCTCCACAATTCAGTGAAACGAACCCTGTCGCATTGAGCCCTTGGACTCCACATGGCAGGACCTTTGGATTGGTTGAGCATCCTAAATTGAATACTGGATTTGTCAGTTACAATTCCAGAGTATCCGCCAAGGGCATCAATTTCGCGAACGATCTGCCCTTTGGCAATACCACCCATGGCAGGATTACACGACATCTGCGCATATTTGGTCATGTCCATAGTAATCAAAAGTGTCTTTGAACCCAAATTGGCAGCCGCTACAGCAGCCTCGCACCCTGCATGTCCTCCCCCTACTACAATTACATCGTAAAACGGTAACATTTAACTCTATTTAATTATTAATCAACTATTTGACAACACTTTTAGGTAAAAATCTTCCTTCTGGGTCATCAATAATTTGTCCTTTTTATTTTTATCCTTATATCCCAGCAAATGCAGCACCCCATGAATAATTATCCGAAACAATTCATTCTCAAAACCGGTGTTAAACTCCCGGCCATTCTCTTTGACACGCTCAATGCTGATAAATATATCGCCTGAAATGACATTGTTTTCCACATAATCAAAGGTGATAATGTCGGTAAAATAATCATGGTTCAGGTATTGCTTATTAACCTCCAGCAGGTAATTGTCAGAACAAAAAATGAAGGAAATCTCACCTGGAGATTTTTCTTCAGAAACAATGGTCTCTTTTATCCAATTGGTAATTTTTCGTTTCAGGAACTTTGGTACTGAAACATCTTCGTTGCAATAATGAATACTCATTCTGGTATGGTAAATTGTATAATTACTTTTCTTCCTTTCTCTTCAAAAAACAATTCCCCAGCCAATTGTCGCAGAATATAAATTCCTCTGCCATGTTCCTTCTTGAGATTTTCGGGTCTGGTAGGATCCATTAAATCCTGATCAAAAAAACCTTCCCCTTCATCTTCTACTTCAATCTGAAAATGATTTCCAAATAAATTCATTCTAATAAATACTTTTTTCTTTGGATCCAATTGATTGCCATGCAATATGGCATTGTTGACCGCTTCACTGATTCCCAAAAAAACATGGTTAAAAGAATTCATATTCAGGCATGATTCATTGTAGATTACCTGCAAAAAAGCCCTGACCTTGTTGATGTTTCTCAGTTTGGATGATATGACTAACGCGCGTTCCAAAATTAATTCTTTATCTGGTTAATAAAGTTATTATATTTCTGATCGTAAAAATTACGCAACTGATTGCTATTTCTTTTTAACAACTCATTTTCGTTTTTGGTTTTGTTCTTATACTCGAAATATCCTTCAGGGTTCGACTTTTTGACTCCAATGGCTGTTTTAGATTCTCTTTTATCTTCAAAATCACGTTCAATTTCCGATTTCTCAGCTTCCAGTAATTTAGATAAAATCAAATTTTGCCTGTTAATCAATTCATTCGATATATTTCGGTTGATCAGATCTTTCCTTGATTGTTCCAGCAATTGATCAACGGCCTGAAGCTGTCCTTTGGCTTCCTTGCCCATGGAGGAGCCGTTGAGCATATCGCGGATCAACTGCTGCATAATCTCCTGGTTGGCAATTGTTTGTCCAATGCTCTTGCTTAATTTGCCCAGTTTACCTGTTTTCATTTGATCGATCATTTGCTGCAGCTGTTCCTTGATCGAATTCTGGCTTTCTTTCAGCATACCCATACTGGGTTTGGATCCTTTGCCACCCGGTTTATCGCAATCGCCATCGCCGCTTTGGGAACCCTCCTGCTGTTTTTTAATGTTATCGAGCGCCTCACTTAAAAACAAAGCTAAATTATTTGCTGCAGTAATCACGTATTGCTCATACATTCTTGATCCTCCAATATTACCAGATTCCATATTATCCATTGACAAATCAACATTGTTCTCCAGGGCCAGCAGTTCTTTATTGATAATTGAACTTATTTCAGGAGTACGTTTTGACAAGGCATACAGCGAATCCTTGACGAATTCAATCTGGCCCTTCATATTCTTTTGTTTTATTTTCAGTTCATTGATCAGCGGGTTGTTATAATCTATTTTACTCAAAGCGTTCAACAGGTTCTCCTGATCAAAAGAAACCAAAATCAAGTTGTCAAGTATTTGTTTGAGATCTTCAATATTAACCTTGTTTTCTTTCTTCTTATTGTTCTTCAACATCTGATCCATTGAAAATGCCATCTCGTTCAAATTCTTTACATTCTCCCCTACCCCTTCAGAGGCCTTCCGACGGTTTTTCTTTTCAACATCCTTTAAAATATCCTGGTATTTATCATCTATCTTTTTGAAGTCATTGTCCATTTCGAACAAATTCATTGGCTTCTCCAATGATTTATTAAACTCAAGTGCATCCTGATAATCTTTATTGATGTCATTTAATTGATCTGAATTCTTCTTTTCAGTTTCTCCCGACTCGCTTAAATTATCCCGGTTCTTTAATTCTTCCTGTATGCTTTTTTCAGAAATAGCCAGCTTATTAAGTTCCTCCAATACCCTCTCGACCTTTTGCTCCACTTTCAATTTTTTCAGCAATTGCATGTTTTTATCCAGCTGTTTTGAAAGATCATCCAATCCAGTATTCATCTTCTCCGACAACTGATCAAACTTTTTAGAATCAAATTGTTTGGCCAGTTCATTGAATTCTTCAAACAATTTTTTGAGCTCATCACTAAAAACCTCTTTTAAAAGTTCATCGATCTGTTGCTGCTTTTTTAATATTTCCTGTTTGTCCTCTGAAAAAGAATTCAGAAAATTATTGGCATCCTTATTTTGCTGGGCAATCTGTTCCAATACATTTTCCAGTTCATTTTTCTTGTTCACAATATCCTTTACCGTCTGAAACTTTTCCCAATCCGACATATTGGAATTGATTTGTTTCATTTTAAAGTTTTCAAACTCCACCTTAATGTCTTCCGTCAATTTTGAACTCTTCTTCAATAACTGATCGATGGAGTTCATATCCGAATTCTCTTTTGAAACGATCTCCTGGTAATCGGGAAAAGTGAAAGTAAAGGTCTCACTGATAGTCCGTTTAAAGTGGTTGATATAATCATTATCGGTAACTGAAAAGAAATATTTAAACGATTTTCCCCTATTCTTAACAGATTCAAAATCAAATGAGTAATAGAAATCCTGGTTCAAAAAGTAAGGCGTAACCGGGATGCTGATTAAACTATCTTTTCCCTCCAGGTTGATATTAAAGGCCAACTGGTGAAATCCATAATCATCGATGATGTTCCCCTTAAAATGAAATCTTCTAAAATCAATGGTATCCCGAATCTGCACTACCTTTATCTCAGGAAACAAATCAGGAACAATCTGTACCCTGTAAACAAGACTGTTTTCATCCTTCAGTCTCGCATTTTTGATTGAAATTCGGTATTCGGCATCATGTAAAAAGGTTTTCTTTATCTCAAAGGTATTTCCATCCTTTACACCAACAATTTTAGAGCTGTCGCTCAGAATGATTTCAAGGCTATCGGTATCAATGGTCTTAAATTTCCAGACCACATTAGACCCGGAGGCAATTTTCAAATCCCCAATATTATGCAGGGTTTCATTGTTCAGCCCTGTGTAGGATGGAGATTGAACATCAACCGTAAACTCAGCGATAAATGGACGGTTGAGAACCGTAATTTTATGCTCCTGTGAAACGTATTTCTTATCGGTAAAATAAATTGGAAACGAACTGTTGATATTTTCAATGGTATATTTAAATGACTCGCCATCCTTGCTCATTAAAAAGTTGTTTCCACCAATATTGACATACAGCAATGCGGGTATTTCCTTTCCCTTACAAACCACCATTAAATCAAGAGATTCACCCATAACGACTTCCAAATCCGTATTTTGGAGCGTGAAAGTAAAGGGAGCAGGCCTTTCAAATTTCTGATGAATGCGAATGAGTCGAACTGAGCTGTCAGTAAAGACTTCAGGAAAACGAATCAACCAGGCAGCAAAAAAGATGGAGACACTGACAAAGGCAATAAAAACAAACTTTAAATCTTTAAATCGGATGGCATCCGAAAATGAAAAGACTTTCAACTCATCAATCTTCTGATCGATGCTCGCTTGTGTTAGTACATCCGAATAATTGGAGGGTGACTGGGCTGATAATTCAATGATATTGATTAAACGGTCCTTAATTTCAGGATATTTTTTACTTAACAGGGCTGAAACGTCGTAAAAAGTGAGTATTTTACCGAGCCCCAATAATTTGAAAAAAGGTATTGCAATGAAGTATATACTGACCAGTAAAGTCATCAGAATGGTTAAAATTGCAATGCTTAATTTAATGGCAGGATCGAAATAACTAAAATATTCAAGTAGAAAAAGGCTACCAGAATAAACAATAAGCAGTAGTATAAAAAGCATAAAGCCCCTTATCAACTGATAAAAGTAAAACTTCTTAATGTAAGTATTAAGTTTATCAACAAACTGTTTATAGTTTTTATCCATCCTTACAATTAATTCATTTATAATGACTTAAAATTTATACTTTTGAACACATTCCTCATCCTTGTGTTTATAAAATGATTCAAAAATATCTCAATCGAATGGCAAAGATATTCATTGCTATTTGTATTAGATATTTTTTTAGAATTGACAAGTAAAATTAACGAAAACTAATTGCATCATCAATGAACAAAATAGCCAGTCAATTTAAAGCTATTTTTATTAAAAACATCCGGAACTAACAAATGTTATTAAAGAACAAATTTAATTAATTATCAATTATTTAGTATGTTGATAAACCGTTTAAAAAAGAAAATAAATACATGATTTATAATAAAACAAGCATTGGGGTAAAAAGATATCAAGGGTATTAACAGCACATATTCATATTCATTCTTTTTAATTCTATCTTTATAAAATATTATAATGCTGTAAAAGAAAAAATACGATTTTGTAAAAAAAAATGAAATCAGAGGGTTACCTTTTACTGTTTTCTGGAATAAACTA
>DASXUZ010000005.1:0-1948 GCA_036504555.1 Prolixibacteraceae bacterium
GAATGAGGTTCTTGAAGATTGAATCGTCCCATTATCAGTAACACGACACTAACATCATTTAAAAGATCTATCAAATGAAATGGATTGATTACAGTTTGGCGGTTTTAATCAGTTTGCCCATTGTGGCTACCTTTGTCCTGGGTGCGTTTTTGGCCAAAAACGGGAAACAGGCCATGGGTAAACCTACGATTCATCCTCTGTTGTTCTTCACAGGCAAATTCCTCCTTTTTGCAGTGTGGGCATTGTTTGCTTTCCTGTCCTTTTTTCCTCACTACCGGAATTTGGTGCCATTGTTAATCCAGGACAGTGTCCCGGAAGTTCAAAAGCTATTGGCCGTTATATTTTTAATTCCAGCTAACCTGATCATCGTACCAGCCTATCTTTCCATGGGATTGATTACCAATATTGGCCTGCCTACCGGTAAACATGAATTGCGGACAGGAGGGATCTACCGATTTAGCCGCAATCCCATGTATGCCAGTTTTATTTTCCTCAATACAGCGACTTTCCTCTTCCTTCCCAGTATCGTGCTGCTGGCGATCATGGTTTACGGCATGGTGGTTCATCATTTTATCATCCTGGGCGAAGAAAAATTTCTGGAAAGTGAATTTGGGAATGAATACCAAACATACAAAAGCAGGGTACCAAGATATCTTTAAAGGTTTAAACAAGCGCCAACCCTGAAAAGTCAAAAAGATAAAAATTACCTCAAAGTCATAGAGATTCAAAGGTACACAAAGATCTGAATATATGTATATTGTATTTATTTAGTGATATTTATTTATCTTAGATTCTTTGAGGTAGGGATTTCAAAATAGAAATTAATTAATAATTATTTTTACCTTCATACGATTTTGTGTTCAATTGCAAAATGCCGGTTTATTTATAACGCTGATCAATGCAATCAATTAGTTCAAAATAATTTAAGCAGTCGATATGAAAGGTAATAAAATATTGATAGTAGGTAGTTCGAATACCGATATGGTCATTAAAACACTGAATTTTCCTGCTCCCGGGGAAACCATCCTGGGGGGAAGATTTCTGATGAATGCCGGTGGAAAGGGCGCCAACCAGGCTGTTGCTGCTGCACGGCTGGGAGGATTGGTCACCTTTATTGGCAAGATCGGGGATGATATTTTCGGCAAACAAGCCGTTCAGCAATTGAAAGACGAAGGGATTAATGTGGACTTTGTGTCCATTGATCCCGAGAATCCAAGCGGAGTGGCTTTGATTACTGTCGATCGCAGGGGCGAGAATTCAATTGTGGTCGCCCCTGGTTCAAATGGAACCCTGAGTGCAGCTGATTTTGATAAAGCAATTGACCTGCTTGCTGAATCTGAATTTGTATTGATGCAGCTTGAAATTCCCATCCCTACGGTTGAACACATTGCTCAACTGGCATCTTTGGCACACAAGAAAGTGATATTGAACCCTGCTCCGGGAGCGAAGTTATCAGACGAATTGCTTAACAAGCTGTATCTCATTACACCCAATGAAACAGAAGCTGAACTGCTGACCGGAATCAAGGTGACCGATGAACCATCAGCCTTGAGAGCTGCTACCTTTTTGCATGAGAAAGGGGTTGAAATCGTGATCATTACCATGGGTTCAGCCGGGGCCTTTCTGCTTGCAAATGGGAAACATGAAATGATCAGTGCCCCCAGGGTGGAGGCCATTGATACCACCGCTGCAGGTGATACGTTCAATGGCGCATTGGTTGTCGCCTTATCAGAAGGTCAAACCATCCAGGAAGCGATTGCTTTTGCCAATGAGGCCGCGGCTATCTCGGTTACACGCATCGGGGCTCAATCGTCAGTGCCATTCAGAAAAGAAATTTTAAATCAAATCAAACTATAGTCATACCATGAGAACTAACTTAATCCTATTCCCGATTCTAATTGTCGCATTGGCAGTTACTTCCTGTATTCAAAAACAAGCGGAAGATACA
>DASXUZ010000006.1:0-4739 GCA_036504555.1 Prolixibacteraceae bacterium
GCACCTGTGTAACCAGAACGATTGCGCTTACAAACATATTGCGAACCACTGCTGGGTCACACGAACGCTTTTTGATACTTGAAGTTTTTGGGCGATACGCAGGATTCACAGCGATCCTGCCAACCATGGCTGGTGCCGCAAACCGGTGTGTCATCCCCGAATTTAAATTCAATATCGAACATCTCACCGAATTGTTAAGTCGTGACCGGATGCAAAACCCCAGCCGTTATTCAGTTGTACTGGTTTCAGAAGGTGCAACTTATGATGGCGGGGACATGGTCTTCGAGGATAGTAAGACTGACGCATACGGGCATGCGAAATTAGGCGGGATCGGTGATCTGGTTGGAGACCGTCTAAAAGAAATTTCACCGAAGTTCAACGGCGGGCAAACAGTGGATGTCGTCACCCAAAAGCTCGGATACATGGTGCGTGGTGGTGATCCTGATGCAATCGACTCCATTGTTCCGATGGCGTTTGGCAACCTGGCTTTAGATTTGATTTTGAAAGGCGTACATGGGCGCCTGGTGGTTTTGAAGAACGGTCGCTATGATAATATGCCGTTGGATGTGGTCACAGCGACAAAAAAGAATGTCAACGTCCAACATTTTTATGATACTGAGCGTTACCGGCCAAAGTACGAAAACTTTGAGATGAAACCCTTGTTCATCATGACAAGCGAATAGAAGTGGTGATAATCCCTCCGAGTTTTTTCGGAGGGATTATTATATATAAATAGAATGATCAACCAGGTGATGCTGATATAATAAAAAAAATATAACAAAAAGGAGTTAATTGGTATGAATATATCGATGTGGAAAAAGGCATTGCAGGTCATTCCCTCTGTCTCCAAGGATGAATGGGATGCCTTAGACATCATTTCAAAATGGTTGATCGCGACGCGCGCAGCCGTACTGGTGATGACGTTCATTTCGGCTGCACTTGCCGGACTGTTTGCGCTCAGGGACGGCCGTTTCAACCTGGTATCCTGGCTTGCGTTAGTGCTAGGCCTGATCTTTGCGCATGCCACAAACAACCTTTTTAACGACTATACAGATTATATTCGTGGAGTCGACAAGGATAATTATTTTCGGACCATGTATGGACCACAACCGGTTGCAAACGGTCTCATCACAAAAAGACAATTACTTTTATATACTGCCATAACCGGATTGATCGCCGCTTTATTCGGCGTTTATCTTATCGCTGCAAACGCCTGGGACCAAATGGCCTGGCTTTTGCTGGGGCTAGGAATATTTTTTGTTCTGTTTTACACCTGGCCGTTAAAGTACATTGCAATGGGCGAAATCGCTGTATTGATGGTTTGGGGGCCACTAATGATCGGTGGCGGATATTATGTTCTTACACACCAATGGGATTGGAATGTGGTATGGGCAAGCTTTCCCTATGTACTAGGTGTGACTACAGTAATATTTGGCAAACATATCGACAAACTCAATGTGGACAAGGAAAAAAATATCCATACCTTGCCTGTTGTCATTGGCGAAAAGAACTCACGTTACGCTGTGATCGGCATGTTTATCCTGCCATATTTCCTGACAGTAGCACTCATCATTACCAGGTACTTTACACCAGTCATGTTAATCATCCTGTTGGCGATCCCCGGCTTGCAAAAAACCTTACCATTTTTCCTAAAACCGCGCCCAGAAAAGCGACCTGAAGGGTTTCCGGATGGACAGGGAGGCTGGCCTTTGTATTTTGCACCACTCGCGTTTGGAAACAACCGCTCTTTCGGTGGGTTATTTATGGTTGGCTTGTTAATAGATGTTATTTTGAGGATAATACTGCCAACTTTTTGGCGTTAGCAAGATCGAATTGAAAGCTGGCAAGCCTGCAAAGGACTGCCAGCTTTTTCATAAAGAATATGGTTTTATGTGTCATTTAATTCACACATTCCATTGTATAATTTTCTCAATGAGAAAGGAGAAAATATGAACATTAATTTTGGCATGTGGCGCAAAGCTACCTGGGAACTCATTAAGATGGATGATAAAAAAGAATGGGATACCCTGGATTTTATTTCCAAGTGGCTTATTGCCACGAGATCGGCCGTCACTACCGTCACAATTTATTCTTCGATAATTGCGGGTTTACTGGCATGGCGGGATGGGGTGTTTTCATTTTGGCCATGGTTAGTGGTGACTTTAGGCTTATTCATCGCGCATGGCACCAACAACCTGCTAAATGACTACACTGACTATTCGCGTGGCATTGATAAAGATAATTATTTTCGCACCCAATACGGTGTTCATCCGCTTGTGCAAGGATTCTGGACCAAGAGCCAACAATTACAGTGGTTTTTTGTTAGCGGGGTGATCGCCTTCATTTCAGGGATATTTGCGCTTTGGTACACACATCTCAACCCAACCGTAATTGGTCTTTTCGCATTCGGTTCACTCATATTGCTTTTTTACACCTGGCCAATGAAGTATTGGGCGCTGGGTGAACTGGCGATATTTTTGATCTGGGGACCGATCATGGTCGCAGGTGTTTACCTGGTCTTGTCAGGGCAGTGGAATTGGATGGTCGCTCTTGCAGGCATCCCCTTCGGTTTGAGCGTAGCGAGCATCAATGTAGCCAAACACACCGATAAGCTGAATGATGACAAGAAAAAAGGGGTTGGAACTTTTCCTGTCCGTGTTGGGCAGACCATTGCCCGTTTCACAACCATGGGAACAATCATCATTGCCTACGTAGTGGTTATTTTTCTGGTTGCGACAGGATATTTTTCGACGTTCATGTTGTTGGTTCTGTTCGCCGGAAAACGTGCCTTCTATGCCATCATGGTGTTGACGAAACCCCGCCCGGAAGCTGCCCCACAAGGATTTGAGGCATTTTGGCCAACGTGGTTTTCCGGTTTTTGTTTCTATCACAACCGGCTATTTGGAGGTTTATTCATCCTGGGTGTTCTGCTTGACACCCTGTTCCGGATCCTGCCGCTAAAAATGCCGCTCTCAATCAATTGGCTCGGCGTTATCGCCCTGGGGGTCGGTGCTGTAATAGCGTTGTACCGGTATCTTCAGGACAAAGCAAAAGCCAAAAAGTAGAGTCCATAAAAATACTAGAGAACACCTCGCGCTCAACAGGCTTGAGGTGTTCTTTTATTTTGGTTTAATTAACATATTGCCAGGAACAAAGCAATTTTTCAAGTTTATCCAATGAGAAATACATGGCCATTCCCAGCAAGCTCATTGCCACCACACCGGCATACATGGCGGGATAATCAAGCAATGTACTTCCTTCAAAATAGATGTAATATCCAAGGCCCGTGGTGGTTGCAAAGAGTTCGGCAATGTATAAAACAGCCACCGCAGTACCTACAGACTGTCTTAAGGCCGTCAGAATGCCTGGGAGACTGGCAGGAAGGTAAACATAGCGGAACAAAGCTCTTCGACCTGCACCTAAACTCATTACAGATTGGATCAATTCGGGACGAAGGCTGGCTGCTTGGTCCCGAACGAGTACAAGTATTTGGAAAAACAGGATCAAAAATATGATCACGATCTTGGCTAAATCCCCAATGCCAAAAAATAAGAGAATAATAGGTACGAAAACAACTTTCGGGATCGGATAAAGGAGATATACGAAGGGCGTCAGTAACTGGTTCAAGCGCTTTGATTGCCCCAACACAAGGCCAACCGGGGCTGCTGTAAGAACAGCGAGAATGGTGCCAGCCAAAACCCTCCATAGACTTATGAGGAAATGGACAAGCAGTTCGCCACTTTTCAGGTCACGCCAAAAAACAACCAGGACGGTTACAGGTGATGGCAAAATTGGCCGGTCGATCAACCAAGAAGCAACCTGCCACATAAATAAAAAAATAATACCGGCAATGAGAAGTTCTTTTTTGCGAAAAGAGGCCATTATCACTCGTCCTTGGATCTTTTCATATAATTTCGCAAAGTTTTACACAATTCGATATATTCTTCACTTTCCCGGTAACCGGGGATGCCTGCACTTGGATTATCTATCACGTGAGCTTCCCGATTAGGAGGTTCTTTAAGGAGTAAAATTTTTTTCCCTAAAAGAGAAGCTTCTTCTATTGAATGCGTCACGAGAACCAGGGTCAGATTTTGCTCCGCTATCAGGTCAAGGGTTAATTGTTGAAGGGATTCCCGGGTGGGAGCATCCAATGAAGAAAAAGGCTCATCCATTAAAAGTAAATCGGGGTTTAATGCAAGGGTACGCGCAATAGCTGTACGCTGCCGTTGCCCCCCGCTAAGTTGAGCGGGATATTTATTGGCAACCGCACTCAACCCGAGCCTGTCCAACCATTCTGGTATATCTGATGGTTCAAACAAGTCACTTGGAGAGTGGACCCCATCCGCACCATAAAATTCGCGCAATTCCACGCCTAGCCTGGCATTTTGGATCACTGTAGCCCAGGGAAGCAAACCATAATCCTGCAAGATAAGACCTGTTTGGGGACGCGGACGAGTGAGTGTGTTGTTATTGATCTGGACCATTCCGGAATGAGGAAATTTTAGTCCCGCAAGCAGAGCGAGAAACGTGCTTTTTCCACAACCAGAAGGGCCAAGAACAGCCCATGAATCCCCTTTTTGGGCCTGCCAATTAAAATGTTCAAAAATAATTGCGGCTTTATATTGGAAGTCAAGATTTTCGATATTTATCATAATCAAGTGGGGCAGGTTTCAAACCTGCCCCACCTATTTTACGGTAAAAATGTCGAATTAACAGAATCTTTATAAGCGATATCCTGG
>DASXUZ010000007.1:0-6083 GCA_036504555.1 Prolixibacteraceae bacterium
GAAGTAATGTCGGATGATCTAAGCCAAAGAAAAGAAACCATGTATTTTATTTCATCCCTAAATCAAAACAGCATAAAGATCATCACAACACAAAACTATGGATGTCCATTTAAAGAATATGCCCTGATGGTTAGTTATGCCTGGGCTGGAGATCAGCAGAAGTACTATACCGAGACCCTGGCCAAGCTTTATCCTGATACCTACCTTTACTTTACCTGGGATAATACCCTCAAATTCTGGGGCAATGAATTAAGCATGAATAAGATCAATGAAAGCAAAAAACCTGTTTACCTTTACCTTGAAAATGACACCCCGGAGCTATATCAAAAAACGATTCAAAAGCTTTCATTTATAAGTGATTCTTCAATGGTTTTCCCGAAGTTACTATATCACAATGAAATAACAAAAGAATTGGTTTATCAACTCACCTTTGGGGCAGTTCCAGATAGCAATTCAGTTATTTTAACTGGCGCAAAAACAAAAGCAGAACCCCATTTATAGCTCAGTAACCTTTACGATTGCCATATTCTTTCAGGAAATAGAGGAATTAAAGTTGCAAGTGTCTTATCCTTAAATAGGTTACTTACCTTGTAAACCTATTTCAGGATAAGATTTCTATGAAAGCTAATATTCCTTTTCGCCTTTGAGCGCTTTTTCGTAGTCTGGAATCTGAATCATCTTATCGTACCCTTCCGGCCAGTCCTTTTTGAGGAAAATGGAAAAGTAAGCCTTTCGGGTCATACTGTCCCAATGCAGCAATGAGGTACGGTATTGACCCATTTGCTTTTGATTGAGGAAAATCATCAATACCAGCACCAAGCCGATTACTGCCTTTTGCCAGATTGCCCTGTTGGTCAATGCAGCTAAAAAGGCAGCCAATGGAATGGCCATAAAACCATAGGTATCGATCATTGGACGGGAACCAAAACTACCTCCGTACCACCAGCACCACCAACTGAAAATCACATAGGTAAACAAAACAAGGAACACAATGACAGCCCTTGTAAATCCAGCAACAGTTCGTTTCAGAAAGAATAATCCTACAATAGAAAAAAGCATGACAGGCGTATAAATAAACCAGCCTTTACGAAAACTAAACAGACCATCAATAAGATGAGGATTGCCAAAATAAAAACGCCCCTGATCCATGTAGGAGTTAAAAAATAAATGACCGGTCTGCATCTTCCAATAGATGAGCTGAGGCGTAGCGATCAGAATAGCTGCCAATCCTGCAAAGGCAATCAGTTTCCACCGGGTGATCAACCGTTGATAAAATTCGGAGAACGAGTTGATCGATATCAAAGCTGGAAAAATTAGAACCAGTCCGTTAACTGGCCTTATCAGAACGATCAATCCGGCTAACAATCCAAGTATTAAAGAGGAAGCCACAGTTGGTCGCTCCACCCATTTGAAGGTAGTGTACAGGAAAATGGTAATCAATGAGAAACTGTAAACGTGAGACATTCCCGGTTCCGAAACCACATAATACATCAGGTTGGTGGCCAATACAACCAACAGAATGGTGATACCGGTAATCACTTCAGAAAAATATTTCAATAGAATTTTCCGAAGGAATATTAGCCCGATCAGCAGATAGAAAATGGTGGCCGCAAAGATTGACAGGCTATAGGGCCATGAATATCCCAGGGCTTCAATTCCCATGACTTTGGAAAACAAATGTGCCAGTAAAAAGAAGGGCAACCATAAGAAAGCCATCCCCATGGTCATGCGTAATAGAGGCTTTCCGTTGGGGGCGGTATTGACCCAAATCCTTCCAGTAAACCCCTGAGGAAGATCCTTTACAAATGAAAAATTTAAATCGTGAAAGATGACTACTGCAGGCAGATAGGCATAATACGAAACCACATCGTTATCAATCACTTTGTTCTGTCCCCAGGTGTCCAGGTTTCTACCACACCAGGTACATACAACAACCAGGATTCCAATAACCAATTTAGAAAAATACTTATTCAAAAACATAAGAAGCAATTACCATTTAAATATTTACAATTTACTATTTGTAAAACTGCATATAATTAACTCATTAAAAGATATAAAGCAATCTAAATTACCCAAATCTAAATTACCCAATTGATTCATTCTTTTTTGCAACGCAAATAACCGATAACCCAAGTAAAGGTCTTAAAAACCAATCTGTTACTTTCCATAAGGGAACCAACTGATCGTACAATTTCATTTGCCCACCAGGGATCGCATTTTTACCCATGAGTTTACCCGATACATACCAACCCAAAATTCCAATTACATTAAAAAATTGCGTATGAACGATACTAAAGCCTGGAATGTCCATCACCTTTTTCAGGGTCTTGGGCGTATAACGTCGCTGATGTTCCAGGGCAACATCAAATTGATTAAACAACGACTGAAATGCTGGAACAAGGATCACCAGTTTACCTCCCAGTTTCAATAACTTGTGGCAGTTTTTGATGCTTTGTTCATGATCGGGCACATGTTCCAATACATTCAAGGCAAAGACCGTATCGAATTGGCCAATCAAATGAGGATATTTCAACTCCAGTTCCTTTTCAGCAAAATCGAGTGTAAAAAGTCCTTTTAAATTGTCATACCCGCTGAATTTATTTTCAAGGATCTTGAAATAATCACTACTCAGATCGCTCAATGAAATATCAAAATGATCGTTGAGAAAATATTGTGAGATATTGCCAATCCCACTGCCGATCTCCAGGATGTTTCCTGAACAATAGGGTTTGATGGTATCATACATCCACTGGTTAAAATTTCCCGCATCAGATATTACTTCAAGCGTATCCGTTCCGCTTTTATAGTCATCGTTCTTTTCTGTCATAGTATTCATTTATAACCGATCTGTTAACCAACAATTTAATTCAAATAAAATTAGCTAATTTTCTTTGAATATACCTGGACACTGAAATTATCCAATTTTAATTTTCTCTTTTTAATATCCCAGATATAGATTTTGATAATGCTATTTGGTTTCACCTCTTCAGGCATTGAAAAATGGAATTTCGCATGGTTCCATTGACCTGCATTCAAGGCAAAGGGCAGAATATCAGCTCCCTGGTAAGAATATGACTTATCATTTTCCTCGACCGAAAAGACCATTGCCACCTCATCTTTCGCAAATGCTTCTTCTGCCAGAAAATCAAAATTTACTACAAATTTTAACTGACTGGAAATATTCAATTGCTTGTTAGTGATCAGGATACATGGACTAAAATCACTTTCAGCTCCCATTTGATAATAGAAATTTGGAATACTGTCGTTTGATGCAATCCGGAATTTATCAGTTACTTTTTCAGGCACTGAAGTCTCAAAATCAAACCTTTCGGAATAAATTAAATCCCCGGCAACCAAATTTTCTTTCATGTTATCCAAGACCTGAAAATTATCTACCGATCTTGATTTTACTTTTCTGAAAACCATGACGCAATAATTAAATCCATTCAATACGGTGAAGGGAACCACAGGTTCAAAATAGGCCACTAATTCAAAAGATGGATTCTCCAGGATTTTAGAAGCTGGGATTTTCCCCTCGTTCTGAGAAAAATGGGCATCCCAAATAAAAATTGAACTATCAGGTAAGTCCTTTTCAGGTACATTGATATCTGAGAAGCCATATTGAATAACCTGTTGATCCCAGGCGTCAATTTTTGAAATAAACGCAAAGGATGGATCATGAACTATAAGATGATGATGCAGGTTGTGAGTCTGGCGAAGCCAGCCAATGGCCCTTTCCATCACGACTTTATGGGGGTCAGGTGCAAATTCTGACTTATATTTCAAAGCTCCCGGAATGACTGTCAACAAGAGGGTAATGGCCAATAATACGCCTTTTAACTGTGCGGAGGGTATGAACTTTTCAATTCGGTTATATCCCACCAAAGCTATCAGTCCAGCTATCGGACTGACTCCAACCATCACCCGAACCAGGCCCAGGGACATTTGACCAATCCACCACATATAGGCATGAGCGGCCATGTAAACAAAAAAACATCCTCCAAGGATCAATAATTGATAGAATTTATCTGAATTAAACCAGGATTTGGTCTCCAGCCATTCTTTGATCAAATAAACCAATCCTGTTAAAAATAAAAGGGAGATGACATAGCCCAAATAATCGGGTGTGGCGAGTAAAAAATGATACCATGAGCCGCTTCCGTATATTTCACCTGCGCCCCCATAGGGCAGATTATGGATGAGCCACAAGAAATCATGGTAATAATACAATTGTCCGATCAGACTAAATATTAAAAACCCTGAAAGTAAAAATGGGATTGCTGAGAATTTCCGTTTCAATGTAAAGGCCAGCAGAAAGATTGGGAAGAAAACAAACCCTTCAGATCGTACTAATATAGCAAAGGATAGTATAAATGCTGATAAAATGAACCGTTCCTTGAAAAAAAGTAAAATGGAAAACATCAATACCAGGCTAAAGAGTATTTCAGTCATTCCTGTGAACATCAACACAAAATACAGGGGTGCAAAAATCACAAATACAGCCACCAGCCAGGCTTTAGGGAGCTTCCACCGAAGGGCCAGCAGATAACAGATCCAGGTTGTCAGCAAGCCTCCTATGATATTGAAAAGCCGTACCCCATAAAAACCCAATTGTGTAAAAGGGGCTATCAGAATGGTATAGACAGGCTTTCCCCAATGATCCAATAAAAGATAGGGATATTTAAATGACCAATAGGCAATATTGAAATGTGCATAATTATCTGCACCTCCGGCAGAACAATCTGTGATGGCAGCAATAATTGAGAATAACAATCCTAATGCGATCAAACTCCAGGCAACAATTTTTTTTTCTTCAACTTTTACCATTTCGTTTTGCACCGTATGTTCATGAATGTTTAGACCACAAATTGTATTTCAAAACCACATATAAGGCCCTCATCCCATCTTTCCAGTTAATCTTCTTCCCCTCGGCATAAGTTCGGCCATAATAAGAGATTCCCACTTCATAGATTCGGATATCGCGCACCCTGGCAATCTTGGCTGTAATTTCAGGTTCAAACCCAAAACGTTTCTCTTTCAGGTGAATGGATTTAATAATATCGGTTCTGAACAATTTATAACAGGTTTCCATGTCTGTCAGGTTCAGGTTCGAAAACATATTGGAGAAAGTGGTGAGCAGCTTATTCCCGATTGAATGCCAGAAAAACAAGATCCTATGAGGATTTCCACCTGAAAACCGAGATCCAAAGACCACATCAGCAAACCCTTCCAATATTGGTTTGAGTAAATCATTGTATTCTCTTGGATCATATTCAAGGTCGGCATCCTGAACAATCAGGTAATCGCCCGTGGCTTCTGCAATTCCACGATGAATGGCAGCACCTTTTCCCTGGTTGACGGCTTGGGTAAATAGCCGGATATTCATTTCGGGATGCGCGGTGATAAATTCCCCGACAACTGCTACGGTCTGATCTTTCGAGGAATCATTCACAATGATGATTTCCTTTTCGAGATTACCAATCAATTTAACTTCAGATACTTTGCCCAGGATCGAAGAGATGGTTCTTTCTTCGTTGTAGGCGGGAATTATAATCGAAAGTACAATATTATTCATTCTGTATAATTAATTCTTCAGTTTGAAGCTATTAAACGACTCTGTTTTCAGGTTAATGGCATGGATATGATCATTGATTACAAAATAAGTGATTTTTTCTTTATCTGCGGCATGAAATTAGGAAATTACCCACTGAATTGTAATTGAATTGGACGAACCCAGAACAGGAAAATGACTTGAATGATAAATCAGCAAACTCTTCTGTTGTGTAATAGCTATTGTGAGGATTCTTCCCTGGAACAATTTGCAATCGTAGTCGTCATCCTGAACTTGTTTCAGGATCTCCTTGAATACCTTCAATTCCCCTTTTTAAGGCAGTCGGACGTGTTCGATAAGATCCCGGAACGAGTTAAGGATGACGCTATGGATGAGAGTTTTGCGTAGTCCAGAACCGTTCAATTACCAGTTACACGACCCTATTTAACGATCAATAATTTTGCACTCTTGATGCTTGAATTTCCTTTGGCCACTACATAGTAATTTCCAGGACTCAGCAGACGGCCGGTAT
>DASXUZ010000008.1:0-13747 GCA_036504555.1 Prolixibacteraceae bacterium
AAGTGGTTGAATGTGAATAACCATGGGTGCAACCCATGGCCTGTGATAACTAGCTATATATCTATTGGTTGCCAGATCCCATGGGTTGCACCCATGGTTATTCACATTCAACCACTTCGTGGTTTCAAAGAGCTTCCTGTAGAACCCATCAATGCGACAATAGACCGTTTCTCTTACTAAAAATGTCCATGGAACTAAGGCAAATCATTGGTATCTGTAATGTAACTGTAATCTATCTGTAATGTATCTGTATCCTGGAATACAGATACATTACAGATAGATTACAGTTACATTACAGATACCAATGACCTGCCATAGTTTTATGGATGGAATCAAGTCCCTGGGGCTTTGCGAAATCAAAAAAAAAGCAATCTTGATGATTACTTTTGACAAACTTTAGAATACCGTAACCTGTCACTTTTGTACTTCTGCCATGCTTTTCTCATCTTTGCGGTTTATCGAAATATTTTGCCATGTCCATTCTGAATGAAGTGCTGGTTTTTCTGGCTGCCATTGCAGCAGGGTTCATCAATGCCATTGCAGGCGGCGGGACCCTGGTTACTTTTCCCGTGCTGCTGGCCATCGGGATACCTCCGGTGGTGGCCAATGTCACCAACACGGTAGCCCTTGTACCCGGCACCATTGGCGGCATGTGGGCTCAGCGAAAGGATTTCCAGTCGCAGTATCGCCGATTATTAAAGCTGTTGCCAGTGGCCATTTTAGGGGGAACAGGAGGCGGCCTGCTCATTTTAAATACCAGCGAACAGACCTTCCGTACCATCATTCCTTATCTGATCCTGATGGCAACGCTGCTGCTGGCAGCTCAGGTGCGCATTAAAAACTGGGTGGTAGCGCGTATGGGAAATATCCAGCATGAAAAGCACAATCCTTTTTTTATGATTTCGATGGTGTTCCTGGCCGCGATCTACGGGGGCTATTTTGGCGCCGGACTGGGAGTTATCCTGATGGCTGTGCTGGGGCTGGTGACCGACGATTCACTCACCAGGCTGAATTTTCTCAAACAAGCCCTTGGGTTTGCCATCAACCTTTCGGCGGCGATCTATTTTGCTTTCTCAGGGCAGGTGGATTGGGCCATTGCCCTGGTGATGATGTTCGGTTTTATCATGGGTGGACTGATGGGCGGCAGGCTGGCCGGGAAAATAAAACCTGAACTGTTGCGCTGGATTGTGGTGGCTGCCGGCTTGATTGCCGCGACAGTTTACTTTCTGAAGAATTAGATGCCACAGCTTAGTTTTCAGCAAGCCTTATTTAGTGGATGATTTTATATCTTTGTGATGCAAAGTCATAAACTATGAACAATTGGACTGTTATCGCCGCATTTACTTATTCGCATCAGGCACATCTGGCTAAATCGAAACTCGAATCCGAAGAGATAGAAGTTTTGATCAGGGACGAACTCAATGCCCAGGTTTGTGAGGCAGGGGCCAATGCCATTGGAGGGGTAAAATTGTGTGTAAGGGATTCAGATGTGGTGCGGGCTCTTCACTCGCTTGAAAAAGGTGGATTTATCCAGGAGCCCGTTGAATCGGAATCGGTATGGATGAAAAAAGTAGGAGTGTTGACCGCCAGGATTCCACTGATTGGTCAACTGGCCCCTGAGCTGGTGCTGGTTATACTGATTGCCTTGGCGATTATCTTGATTTTTATCCCGATGGCTATTCAAAGTCTTCCGTGATGAGATGTAATTGCATCAAAAGACCTGACAGGTTTTCAAAACCTGTCAGGTCTATGTGCCCGACGCTACAAGAGTGAATCCTGGAATAATTAAATACTAACTCAATTAAAACATCTACCATGATTAATGAATTATTAATATGAAAATTCTCAAAGTAATTTCTTTTATTGTTTTTGTTCTTATCCTTATTAATGGATTTGCCTATATCAATATAATGACAAGTGAGAAGTATGAAATTGATTTGCAACAAACTGATAATAAAATTGCAGGGAAACCAGAAATGAATGAAAGAATGGAAGTAAGAAAGGTAGAATTAGCAAATCAAAAAAAATGGACTATTATACAATTACAAGTCTTATCAATAGTTTTATTAATTCTTTTGATTATTGTATTTTACAATAGTTTAAAAACTAAACAATTGAATTAATCTAATTGAAGAAGCCCGGTTAAACGGGCTACTTATCACAGGTGATATAGATAAGATCCCAATGGATCAATCCCGTAGGGATGGCGCATATTGTAACCACGGATTTTAATCCGTGGGAAATAACGTTTTAGACCTGCCAGGTTTTGAAAACCTGGCAGGTTTAAAATAAAATTCAAACACTTGTTCATTCTATTTTGTTGTTGTCCAAAGTATCCATAAATTTGATACTATATAATCAGGCAACCATGGATTCACACCTGCTTCATCCTTTGCAAGCCATTGTTTCTCCAAAGGGGAAATTTAACCTCATACGGGAAAACCGTCGGCTCATTGGTCAGTTTATATTCACCATCCTCTTTATTGCCATTGCCACCTGGGTGGTCAAGCATGAAAAATCAGAATATTTCGAGGTTAAGCGGGTGCTGTTGTCCTCGCAATTGACCTATATCTTGCTCGGTATCCTGTTTACTGGCCTGTATATTACCTTACAGGGATTGATGTATAAGCTCTCGTTTTCATCGGTCAGGAAAAATATACCGTTGACTGCCACTATCTTGCTTTTTTTAAAGCGCAATTTTATCAGCATTTTTATTCCTGCCGGGGGTGTTACCTCCCTTGCCTTTTTTACCGGGGACATTGAAAAGCGGGGAATATCAAAAACAAATATCCATTTTGCATCTTCTATTTATGCCTTTACAGGCATTTTGTCGGTTGTTTCGGTTGCGATTCCCATCTTCATTTATGCCCTTCTGAAAGGCATCACAGGAGTGGGTGAAATTTTCGGTTTGGGGGCTATGGTGCTTGTTATTTTAATCATTTTTCTGGCCTATCGTTCCATCATCCATCAGGGACGCCTATACCGGATCATGATCAGGGTTTTCCCTTCGCTGGAGGTTTTATTCGATGACCTGATCAGCCATACCATCGATGCCAGGAGCCTTGTATTCACGGTACTGACTTCGATTGTGGTCGACCTGATTGGCATCCTGCATTTGTATATTGCCATGCTGGCCCTGAATTTTCATCCTTCCCTTTTTTATGCCATGATGGGCTACTTCACCGTTGTAGTCTCCTTGTTTGTTTCACCCTTCATGCGTGGATTGGGTGCCGTTGAAGTTTCCTTGTCGTTTGTACTCACCCGCCTGGGTTATTCAGGGGTGGAGGCGATCGCCATCACCTTCCTGTACCGCTTTTTCGAATTTTGGCTGCCCTTGCTCTCAGGTGCATTCAGTTTTCTGTTGAAAATAAACAAGTTATTGATGCGGGTCATTCCTGCCATGTTGATATTTACCCTGGGAGTCATCAATATTGTCTCGGTCATTACGCCCGCCATTGAGGAAAGGGTTGAGCGGCTCAAGGATTTTATTCCCGTTGAATTGATCACCGCCTCTAATTTCTTTGTGTTGTTTGCCGGGGCGTTTCTCTTGCTAACGGCCGTGTTTATGCTCAAGGGATTGAGAAGCACCTGGTGGATTGCCCTTGTTCTCAGTATTATTTCCTGTATCGGGCATTTAACCAAAGCCATTGATTTTGAAGAAGCAACGGTTGCCTTGCTGGTGATTCTGATGCTGTGGTTTTCAAGGAAGGAATATCACATCAAAGGGAATCCACGGCTCAATACCATTGGCATTCAAACGGCCTTGCTGAGCATGGTGGCTGTATTGATCTATGGAACCATCGGGTTCTACTTCCTGGATCAAAAACATTTCAACATCGATTTTAATCTCTGGCAAAGTATCCGGTATACCTTTCAGAATTACTTTCTCGTGGGAAGTGCTGATTTGATTCCTGCCAGCCGCTTTGCCAGGAATTATCTGCTTTCGATCAATATCTTTGGCTTTTTATCCATCTCGTTTTTGATTTACACCATTATAAGGCCCTATATTCTCAAGGGCTCAGCCGATCCTGCAGACTTGTTAAAAGCCAGGGATTTGCTCCAGAAGTATGGTCAATCAAGCATGGATTATTTTAAAACCTACCAGGATAAGATGGTGTTTATCGCTGAAGGACTTGATGCGTTTATTGGCTACCGGATTGCTGGAAACTATGCGGTGGTGCTTGAAAACCCGGTTGCTGAAACGGCTGAGAAAATGAAGCAGTGCATCCTGCTTTTTGAACTTTTTTGTACAGACAATGGTTTAAAAAGCCTTTACTACCGGGTGCCAGAGGAGAGCCTTCCGATCTATCAATCACTGGCGAAAAAGAGCCTGTTCATCGGCCAGGAAGGGGTAGTTGATTTGACCACATTTACACTGGAGGGGGGTAAAAACAAGGCCCTGCGCAACGGGTTAAACAAGGTGGCCGAACGCGGGTTCAGCTGTACCATTCATCAGCCGCCACTCAAAGATGGAGTGATGCAGAAGCTAAAAGCCGTTTCCGATGAATGGTTGGATTCAACTGATCGGAGTGAAATTGTATTCTCCCAGGGAATGTTTATCTGGGAAGAATTGAAACAGCAAACGGTGATCACCCTTGAAAATGGAGAAGAAAAAGTGATTGCCTTTTTAAACATTATTCCCGACTACGCACCCGGGGAAGGAACCTTTGACCTGATACGAAAAACAAGCGATGCCTCCAATGGCGTGATGGATTTCATCCTGGTTGAACTGTTCAAGTATTTAAAATCGCAGAACTACACTTCGGTCAATTTGGGCTTCGCGCCCATGAGCGGTTTGGATGATCCGCATACGTTTCCTGAAAAGTCGATGAAATTTGCCTATGAAAAGATCAGGTCCTTTTCACACTACAAAGGATTGCGAAATTTCAAGGAGAAGTTTTTCCCTGTATGGCATAACAAATACCTGATCTATACCAACGATTACGATTTGTTGCAAGTGCCTGCCATCTTAACCAAAGTGATTAAACCCGACAATGATTAATCGAAAAACCATTGTATGGATGGCATCCATTGCCTGCTTTACCGCTTGTATCGGTGATATTTTCTTTACCATTGTCCTGGGAGCTTTGAAACCCGGTTATAGTCAATTGCGCAATACGATGAGTAATCTGGGGGTGAGCACCAGTCCTGTTTCGGGCATTATTTCGGTGTGGTGGATCCTGTTGGGCCTTTTGATGATTCTGTTTGCTGTTGGCTTTGGCAAGGCATTCAATTATCAGAAGCGGCCTGTCAGAATAGCCACCTGGCTGATCATTCTATATGGCTTGGGGGAAGGTCTTGGTTCAGGAATATTTAAGGATGAACTGGTGAATAATTCATTGACCCTATCGGGCAATATCCACGAAATTGTGGGAGGAATCGGTACCCTGGCTATTTTAATGTTGCCTATTGCAATGAATCAAGTAATGCCCCGGGCTATCCACCCTGCGTTTCATCTCTTCTCATTGATTGTATTGGTGGTCGGATTGGCTTTGTTGTCCTTGTTCCTGGTTCGTCTCTTTCCACATGAATCGAATGATCTGTTCATTTATAAAGGCCTTTGGCAGAGGTTATTCATCCTCGATTATTATATTTACCTGATGGTAATCGCGGTGATCATGATTAAAATGCAGCAAGTTGAATCTAAATTGTAATCGCTATGAAACTGGCACAACGCATAAAAGTTCTGGTATTTCTGATCTGTCTGTTGTCATTTGGCAATTATTCCACCGGCGCTCCGTCGGTCGATACGCTAAGTTATGGACTGTTTGGGAAAATGGTCATTTACAAGCCGGCCGGTGACCCCAGTTCAGTGGTTTTATTTGTTTCAGGTGATGGGGGCTGGAACATGGGGGTTGTTGAAATGTCACTAAGACTGGTCGAGCAAGGAGCATTGGTGGCTGGTATCAATATTGTGCAATATTTCAAAAGGTTGAAAGACACTTCTGAGAAATGCTATTATCCGGCTGCCGATTTTGAGGATGTGAGCCTGATGCTGCAAAAGAAATACAAGCTTGACACGTACAATAAACCCATCCTGGTGGGGTATTCTTCGGGAGCTACCCTGGTGTATGGTATCTTGGCACAGGCGCCAGCGGCCACTTTCAAGGGTGCCATCTCGCTTGGATTTTGTCCTGACATCGAGATCAACAAACCGCTATGCAGCGGCTCGGGGCTGAAGCAGCATGTATTAAAAGCCGGCAAATCATTTTACCTGGAGCCTTCCGATCACCTGACCGCTCCCTTTATTGCACTCAACGGGACAAAGGACCTGGTTTGTGATTTTGCCGCCACCCAGCAATTTCTGAAAGAGGTCAATACCGGACAATTGATCGAGTTGCCCCTGGTGGGACATGGATTCGCGGTGCTTTCCAACTGGATTCCCCAATTCAAGGAAGCCTATAATCGGGTGATGGCCGCGCCTTCCTTTTCTGAGCAAAAAACAACCCAGAATACCCTGTTGCAATCCCAAAACCTGGATCCCTTGCCAGGAGATCTTCCTGTGGTCCTTGTCCCGACAGCCCTGAAAGATGATTCATTGCCCATGGTATTTCTCATTTCTGGGGATGGGGGATGGACCAATTTTGATCATTCAATTGCAGAATCACTGGCCGAAAAGGGAATGCCAGTGGTGGGCCTCGATGCGCAAAAGTATTTCTGGAATGGTAAAACTCCCCAGGAGTCGGCCTCAGAAATTGGAAAGGCTGTGCAGCATTATTTAAGGCAATGGAACAGGAAACAATTCATCCTGGCCGGTTATTCCTTCGGGGCCAATGTGGTTCCATTTATAGCCGGACAATTACCGGGCGATCTGCAGGAAGTATTAAAGGGGATTTATTGTTTGTCTCCCAATGAAAAAGCTGATTTCGAAATTCATCTCATGGATATGCTTGGAGTAGGAGGTAAAAAGGAAAGCTACAAGGTGCCTGAGGAAATAAAAAAAGCAAAGCAATTCAAAACTGTCTGTATCTTTGGAGAGGAGGAGGAGGAGGTATTGCGCACCCGTTTCAAGGAAGCCGGTGCTCAAATAATGATTGTTCCCGGCAATCATCATTACAACAACAATCCGGCTGCAGCGGCGGAGGTCATTTTGAAGGATGTGGAGAAATAAGGGATCACATGATATTGTTGTGGGGAAAGCAAAGTCAATGGTCCCGATGGTTATCGGGAAAAATCTTACTTTTTTTATTGGAATCGTAGTAATCAGGCAAGGACCCCCAAATCCCAATCTTATTGATCTTATCTTTGGCCTGATAAACCTTTAGGAAGTGGGTGTACAGATTATTGAATTCTATTTTCATAAGATAGATAAGATTAAGGTTGCGGGCGTTATGCTAAGTTACTAAGATTTTATAAAAAAAAAAGTAAGATTCTTTCATAAAAGCATACCTGAATGTTGGTTTTAAAAATCCCGAGGCCTCGGGACCCACAATCCCGATTCATCGGTATGATGTGATCCGAAATTGGCCAGGTAAACTTATTGCTTCCTGGATGGTTTAAGATGTTGCTGGCTATTGACTACTGGCTATTGATGCGACAATGGATCTTTTTAATCAATTCATAATACTATGGAAAAGCTTTTTTTATTAAAACCCGACTTTCAGGATATCAAACTTGGGGCTGAAATCAAATTCTTTTGTCCGAACTGTGCCTTGCTGGAAGGGATCTTATCTTTCTACCCGCGGCTTCGCAATGAGTTGGAGGTTCACTATGTCGATTTTCCACGGCCGCGACCTGCCATTATTGAATTGATCGGGGAGGCCAATCAAAGCTGCCCGGTATTGGTACTTGAGGATGGACGATTCATCAACGAGCCTCAGGACATTGTTCGTTACCTGACTGAGAATTATCACATCGGGCAGGCACACTAAGAGATGATTGATCAAGGGAAGGGGAGAAGATGAGAAGGTGAGATAATGAGAAAATGAGAAGATGAGAAATGAGAAATGAGAAGATGAGAAGGGGAGAAGGTGAGAAGGTGAGAAGATGAGAAAATAAAATAGAGGATGGAGAAAGTGGAGAAAGTGGAGAAAGTGGGAAGTTTATTCTTATTCGATTGACCGGTTTTCCCTGGGATATTGTACTTTGCCTGATGGAAAACTATTACAAGGGGCAATCACATGAAGGTCAGAGGTTATAATTTAAAGGTTATAATTTTAGGTTTCACCATGGTGAAACCCAAATAAAAACTATACCTTCACATGAAGGTCAAAGGTTATAATTCAAAGGTTATAGTTTTAGGTTTCACCATGGTGAAACCTAAATAAAAACTATAAATACCTGGAACCTGGACCCATTTACTTCTTGTCAACCACCATGCGGTTGTCAATCATGCGGTTGTTGAATTGTTGAATGATGGCCTTCTGCAACTGTATTTGGTCGGAAAGGTCAACGGTTCCTAAAAGGTTCTGCTGTAACTCTGGATCTACTTTGCGGTTATAAATGGCCGTGAGTTTATCATCCATCATGTAAAAAGCAAAATCGCCCGATAGAAACTGGTAGGCATCCTGGATATAATTAATGACAAACCGCTGGTTGTTGGGATCGAACAGGTTGTGTCCGAAAGCCACATAGGGATAGGGATAATTCAGGTAACTTAAAATGGTCGGCATGATGTCGATCTGCTCTGCCAGGCCCTGATCGACTCCCTTCAGGCTGCCGTCAGGGGTATAAAAAATAATGGGAATGGCAAAGTAATTCACCGATGTATAATATTCCTTGATGCCGCAATCAACCGCATGATCGGCTGTAATTACAAACAAAGTGTTTTTAAACCAGGGCATCTTGCGGGCAGTATCAAAGAATTTCTGAAGCGAATGATCGGTGTAACTGATGCACTTGTCGATGGGCATTTTTCCCTCAGGAAACTTGCCTTTGTATTTCAGGGGAACTTCATAGGGATGATGCGATGAAACCGAAAAAAGGGTGGTGGCGAAGGGTTCATGCATCTTGTTCATCCCCTGGGCAAAATACTGGAAGAATGGTTCATCCCAGATACCCCAGACGCCATCGAAATCGCCTTCTTTCCCATATTCGTTTCTTCCGAAGTACTGATGATAACCCGCAATCTTGGTAAAGGCATCAAAACCCATGGACCCATTGGGAGCCCCGTGGAAAAAGGCTGTTTGGTATCCCTGCACGGAAAGCAGGCTGGCAATGCTGTTAATGTTATTGCCTGATCGTTCAGAAATCACATAAGGTAAAACCAAGGCTGGGATGCTTGCCGTCACGGAGGGAATGGCATCAATTGATTTGCGTCCGTTGGCAAAGGCATTGGTAAAAACAAGGCTTTGCTGAATCAGCGAATCCAGAAAAGGCGTGAATATCCGGTCGTGCGGGTCCTCAAACTGGGGGTTGAGTGAACCCACAAAGGCGCGGCTGAAACTTTCCAGGATGATAATCACCACGTTGTTCTTACGGGCTTCACCAAGGCTGTCGGGTCTATGAACCGGCGTATAAATGCGTTCCAACTCTGCTTCCGAAGAGAAATAGGATTTGCGTTCGAAGGCTTTTTTGCCCCAGGTGCGGAAAATACAAAAGGGTGTATTTTGTACCAGGCTCATCTCTTCGGGGGTAGTGACAAATGCCCCTGCATTGTTCATGGTAATGGGACGGGTACTGTGCCTCCAGCCACCACGCATGCCCATCACTGACAGTCCGGCTACCAGGGCAATAATGGGTATGCCCGATAGAAAATATACAAAGGGGTGCCTGAACCTGAAGGGCCGTGGTTTAAACTTGGAATACAAGGCGGCAAACAATACAAGCATCACAATGAAAATGACAGGGATATACCAGAAATCATAAAAGAACCGCATGATGAGTTTTGAATTGCCCGCATCAAAGGCTGCCACATCAAAGGTGCTGGCGGTGGTTCGTTTGAGAATATAGCGGTAATACACAATGTCGATCAGGTTGAAGGCAATTCCCACCCCATTGACAACCATAAACAGCCATTTGAGTCCTTTTTGGAACCAGTTGCTGAATGTAAATTCAAAGGGCAATAAGAAAAGAAGTATGTAAATGGCATTGAGGTACAAGAGGGCACTGATATCAAACATCAATCCACCCTTCATGATGGTCAGGAACGAAAAAAAAGTGACCTTCGGGAATGAAGTGGTGTTGAAAAGGTAAAACAAGATGCGGCAGAACGAATAAAAAACCATCAGCAGACCAATCCTGTACAGCAAAACCAGGTATTCATTGGCTTCGTATTTTTTGGTATTCAACAGTCGTTTAAACATTTGTTTTATGCAAGATATTTATCTGCAAAAATAACAGCTTATTTGAATAATAGAGTGGGGAAGAACAGAACAACGATATCACCCTTTACAAATCTTTCCATGCTTCGTCTTCAACAGGTAATAGCCAATCTTTGGCCAAGGCTTTGTGGCTGGCAAAATGGGTCAGAGTTTGATCGTTTCCCGGTATGTGCTTTGTTTCTTTTTTTAAAACTTCCGTTAACCTCAGTTTTTCTTTATAGGGCAGCTGCCTAACAAGGTCAACTACCTGGTTGAAATTAAGTGGAAGGTTAATATTTACATGAACAGATTTCATAATTAATCAATTTTAAGCACTATTAGCTATTCTTGATTTTGAATCCCGAAGGTACGCATCAGTCATGGAAATCAAATTCAGTTGTGCTAGACCAAAATCGGAGCCTCATTTTAAGAAACTTGCTGCCTAGGTAAATTTATCAAGTGATTAATGTGTTAGAATATTATTTCGTAGTACTTCAATTTATGAATCCTTTACTTTCCTTAGTTCTTCCAATTCTTTTGTATTCATTACTTTTCTATAGTTTTTTTCTTTAAGTCCATTATAAAGTGGCTTGTCGCCAGTCCATAAATATCCTTTCATGAAATTCGTAAGTGCAACAAAGTCCAAATCATCAATATCAATGTCTTTTACAATAAGTTCAGCAGATAGCCATTGTTTCTCAGGGATAAGCTCTTCATTAATAAAGTTAATTTTCTTATACAATTCGGATCGGGAGACTTGTAATTGGCTTTCTGTAAGTTTTGAGATATTCTTTAATTTGTCCCAATGTTTTTCGATTTCATGCTTCATGTAACTACAACTATAAAAATCAAAGATCTTATCAGAGTTAAAGATCAATCTCCGATTGTTCCTGAACTGTTGAGCAAAGCACTGAAAATGATATTGGTGTCAATGATTATTTTCACTTGATAAACTTGCTTCTGTTTTTATCCCACCAGCCTTTTTTCACCTCGGCTGCAAATTCATCTACTTCAGACTGTTTTGCTTTCGATTTTGCTGTGGCTTCTTTGTATGTTAGAAAGTCGATAATTCTTTGTAGCCCTTGTGTGTCCACATAAGATGGAATCCTAATGACAATTTCGTCTGTTGTTCTTTCTATTTGCATCGCTTCTCTGTTTAATTTGATCAAAAATAATAAAAATCATTCAATGAAATGAATAATCCTTCCGTTTTAAAGCAATTCTAAAATTCAGAAGATATAACTGTTCATAACAAAGTCATCTAATTTTTGTTTTTGGAATTCAAGATGCTTAAACTATTATGATGCCATCTGTTTCTTCATCCTGAACCCCAGCATAGTCATCAGGACCACCGCAACGATATTAACAAGGATCTTGAAATAAAGATCTAAATTGGTTGCACCGATAAATCCAACAAAACCAACCAGCATTGATCCAAGAACGGTTCCATAGATTAGTGCATAAACATGGTTACGGTTCCAAAGCGCATCGGTTGTCCAACGAGGTACCAAATACAGGGGGGCCATTGCCAAAACGATCCCGGTTGCGATCGCGATTGCAGGTGGAAATGTGGGTGAAATACCAAATGCCAGTACCACAATCCCATACAACAGCACAGCCCAAAAGCCTCCAATGATGGCCAGGATCCATGGCGTAGGTGGATTTAAGGGTTCAGAGGCAGGGGTCAGTTTGTTTCGGGAAGACCCCAATGCTAAATAAGTGAAGCTGCCGATCAGTGTAACAGCGATCAAAACCATTATGAGTGGCGGGTTGTAGGCAGGCACATGAAACACGTTTGGCCGGGCGATCTGGGTCCAGGAAAACCAGGCCAGGAAACTACCTGCCAAAAATAGCAAGCTGATCGTTATAATTCCCCGTTTGCCGATCCAAAGTTCTTCACGGCGCTCAGGAAAAATCAACTCAGTCAGGTAGATGGGAAGGAAAACTACAAATACGCTTTCATAGATCAATGCCCAAAGCAGGTAGACGTAATTCATTCCAAAAGCGCGGGCATAGGCGATTCCTTTAATCTGTAAAACCATGGGGGCAAGTGAAGTTTGCTGGATCAGAAACTCCTCGGCGATGGACAATGAAAGGGCCATCAACAACAAATTAAGCCAACCCAGGTGCCATTTTCGATATGCATATCGTATCAACAGGACTCCCCCTCCCCAAACCAATACTTCGACAGGGAAGACAAACATTGAACTGAACCGTGTAGCGCCCGGCAATACTTCAGTCAGCAGCGGAGCCAATACCATCAAGGTAATCGCCGGTGCAATGCTCTTTTGATTCTTCATCTTTTCCATAAGGGTATTATTCTTTTTCTATCAGTGTAAATAGCTCTTCAACTTTTATTTCGAAAAACCGGGCCAGCTTGATGGCCAGGATGGTGGAAGGCACAAATCGACCCGTCTCAATGGTATTGATCGTCTTGCGCGTCACCCCGATATGGGCGGCAAGTTCTTCCTGGGTAATATTTTTGATGGCCCGCTGAACCTTGATCTGGTTGATTAATTCCTGGCTCTCCATCTCTAATCGCGGTTGTAGATTAATCCTGAAATCAAAGCTGCCAATACGCCGAAATAAAGAATTACTTCAGTTACCAATTTGGATGAAATGACTATAAACTGTGTAAGGCCAAAAAATACTGCTGTAACAGCAATTACGATCGCATAGCCAAATACCAAAGATTTAAACACATTTAGCTGGTGCAATTCATCATCCAAAGCCTCTTTCATCTTGTTGTTCCATCTTAATTCCCGTCTTAATTTTAAAAACTTGATGAGATTTATACTAAAGATTACCCAGCCCAGCAAGCCCAACCAAGTCACTGCGCCTATAATTGTAGGGCTGTTAATTATATCTTTTAATATAAATGTTCCAAACCAGATGCCCCAGCCGATGGTACACCATTTCAGAAGATTGTACCTTGATTTGTCCAATTGTTCAATGAGAGAAGTTTCCATTATTTGAGTGTTTTAATATAACCTTGAATCATCATTATATAACCTGTAGTAATCTTTATATAACCTTTAGGTTACAAATTAGGGCATATATTTTGAATTCAGCAAATTATTTGAAATAAAATTATCAATAGGCTGAAAGATTTCTTCTATTCCATTATTTTTAGACTTTTTAGCGCTTACAAAATTGTAAGCCAGAAACGTTCATTAGAATTACCTGGACATGAGAAAGACAATATTGGTGCTCTTGTTAATGAGCTTTGGACTGAGTATTTATTCGCAGGAATCACAATACCTGACCAAATTAAACATTCCCTATTACAATGATTCAGCCAATCAGGCGGATGCATATATCAAAGAGCGGTGTGTGCTGGATATCTATTATCCAACGAACAGTAAAAAGTTTGCGACCATTGTCTGGTTTCATGGCGGGGGATTAAATTCAGGCAGTAAGGAGATTCCTGAAGCGCTCAGAAAACAAGGTTTTTGTGTGATCGCACCCAATTACAGGTTGTCTCCCAAGGTTCAATCTCCCAAATA
>DASXUZ010000009.1:0-4646 GCA_036504555.1 Prolixibacteraceae bacterium
TGGTAAAGCAATTAGTGTATCAATCTCTCCGGAAGGCCAATTAACAAGAAGTGTATCAATCTGACTGGTGGTACCAACTCCAAAATGGATTGGCTGGACACTTTGAGAATAGAGTCCAACCCCGTGGTATAAGCGGAATTGCTTTTTCCCGCCATACCGGATTTCCAGGCTTGCCCCAAATCCATTTCTATTTGATTTGTTCCCCTCAAGTGATACTTTGAGCCATCTTTTCCCGGGAGTAACGATTTGATCGATGGTCTTGTTGTTGAAGAAAGCAGGACTTTCTCCACCCAATTCGCTGGAAATCAAAATATCCATATCTCCGTCATTGTCGTAATCGAATGTTTCAAAACATTCATTCAGAGCGGATATTCCTAAATTTGAACTTTCTGAATTATCACTAAATCCTCCCCCTTTTTCGACCATTAAGTTTTTAAAAAGAACATTTTGATAGGCCACCCCTCCATAGCCATTGACCACATAGATATCCTCATCGCCATCATTGTCGAAATCAGCAAACCTCGACTGCCAGGCCCAATCGGTATTTTGAATTCCATAGGTTGCAGCCAGGTCAGAAAAAATATTGTTCTTATTTCCCTTAAACAAGGAGTTTGCCTTTATATCTGTACAATAAATATCAAATATGCCGTCATTGTTGTAATCGCCAGTTGCAAGACCCATGTTATTACCCGGACTGTTCAAATGATACTCCGCCGCTTTTTCGGTAAATGAATTTCCTGAGTTACTGACAAACAACTGATTTTCACCAAAATCGACCGAGGAATAAACATCGGTAAACCCATCATGATTGACATCTATCGGAATTGACATATAGGATAGGTTGCTGATATTCAATCCCAGGGAAGTGGTCACATTTTCAAATGTTCCATTTCCAAGATTTTTATATACTTTATTTTCATTACATCCAGAAAATCCACTGATAAAGAGATCCAACAAACCATCATTGTTATAATCCCACCACATACTGCTTTTCACCTCGCAGCCAATAGAGACATTGAGGTTGGCTGATTGAGTCACATCCTTAAATTTTCCGTCTCCAAGGTTTTGATACAACTGAACTCCAGATTGGTAGGCAAGCAAAAGATCGGGCCAGCCATCGTTGTTATAATCGCCCCATGAAGCACCTCTTTTTGTATATAATGATGAAATGCTTTTATCCAGATTTGCTGCTTTGGTTACATCCGTGAATGTAGCATCATTGTTATTACGGAATAATTTGTTCCAGGTTTTTACATTTAAACTATCGTAGGTTTGCTGGACAACAACAAATATATCAAGATCATGATCTCCATCGTAATCGGCAACTGCGATGCCCTTGGTACTTTCTTTTAAATTAAATCCGGCTGACGATTCAATTCTTGAAAATTCCTGTGCCGTAGTCGATTGACTAAGTATAGTCAATAAGCTTAGGATAGCCGCAATTGGCAAATATAGAGTAGATCTGACTTTTCTGAGGTAAAATGCTATCATAAATACAGGTTATCAATAGGTCAAACCGGATAACCTATATAGCAGGCTAATTTAAAAATAATCATGTTAGAAATGAAATTGTTTGTTAAAAAAAGATTTCCATATCCGAAATAATATTCCAAGGCATGTTCCTGGACTTGAAATGATTCGAAAAATCAATTGTTAATATTTTAAATAATTTAATATCAGAAACATAGGAGGAATACAGGCGTCCAAAAAAATGTGTAGCTTTGCAATCAGATTTGTTTGAAGGAATTTGAAGGATCGATAGTTTGACATCCTACCGACTTTAACAAACCTGTATTTATTATCAAAACATACATTCAACCTTCTACCAATTGTTAAAGGTTGAAAACTTAAATTCAAATTTATACGCAGTTTTATTACTGTAATTTTTAAAGAGTCAGTATATCAATAGATTAAATATATAGCAAAAAAAGCTGTTCGTTTTTACCAAATACAATCTTTAGCACATGAATCTGAATCTCAAGAATCCGTTGGTTTTTCTCGATCTGGAAACAACCGGAATGAATATCGTAACTGACAGAATCGTTGAAATTGCGCTTATAAAAGTACATCCCGACGGAAAGGAAGAAGAAAAGGAGTACCGGATTAACCCTGAAATGCCCATTCCTGACCTTGTAAGCAAGATTCATGGTATCTATGAAGAGGATATTAAAGACAAACCCACTTTTAAGGAAGTTGCTAAAACCATCGCCCAGTTCATAGAAGGCTGTGACTTTGCTGGTTTCAATTCCAACAGGTTTGACATTCCATTGCTGGCTGAAGAATTCCTGCGTGCCGATATTGATATTGATTTAAAGAAGCGCAAGTTTATCGATGTCCAGGCCATCTATCACAAGATGGAAAAACGGACTCTGGCGGCAGCTTATAAATTCTATTGCCTGAAACCTCTGGAGGATGCCCATAGTGCCATGGCTGATACCAAAGCCACCTACGAAGTGTTGAAAGCACAGCTGGATCAATATATCGATGAAGAATATGAGGATCATACCGGTAAAACCTCCAAGCCAATTGTCAATGACATCCATGCCCTGAGCGAGTTTTCGGCTTACGATACCAACGTTGACTTTGTTGGCCGCATCGTGTATGACGAGCATGGCGTTGAAATCATCAATTTTGGAAAAAATAAAGGGGTGCCTGTCGAAAAAGTATTGCGTGAACAACCCGGTTATTATGGATGGATCATGAACAATGAATTTCCTTTGTATACCAAGAAAGTATTGACAGCCATTAAATTGAGAATGAAGTAAAGAAAGTTCAAAGTTTAAGGTTAAAAGTTGCGTGCCGATTAAAGGCTATGTTTCCTTTAACTTTACCCGAGTCCTCGGGGTGAGGTTGCATCCAGATCGGCAAGCAACTTTAAACTTTGAACTTTAAACTTTAAACTTTGAACTAATATAACCTTTGAAGAGATGAAGATAATTTGTGTAGGCCGAAATTATGTGGCACATGCGAAAGAATTGAACAACGAAATTCCTGCTGAACCGGTATTGTTTCTGAAACCAGATACCGCTTTGCTTCGCAACAACGATCCTTTTTATATTCCTGAATGGTCCAGTGATGTCCATCATGAAATAGAACTGATTGTAAAGATCAACCGACTTGGCAAGAACATTGATAAAAAGTTTGCGCATCGCTATTACACAGAAATAGGTCTGGGAATTGATTTTACAGCGCGTGATGTTCAGAACCAGTTAAAAGAGAAGGGACTGCCATGGGAAAAGGCAAAGGCTTTTGATCATTCAGCGGTGGTCTGCCCTGAATTTGTAAAAATTGAATCATTGCCCGACAGATCTTCCATAGTCTTTCGGCTTGACATCAATGGAAAAACGGTTCAGGAAGGAAATTCTGCCTTGATGATTTTTTCAATCGAAAACATTATTTCACAGGTTTCTAAATACTTCACCCTGAAAATCGGAGATCTTATTTTTACAGGAACTCCGGCAGGCGTAGGGGCAGTGAAGATTGGCGATCGGCTGGAAGGATTTTTGGAAGGAAAGAAGATGTTTGATTTCTTGGTCAAATAACCCTCCAATAGCCGGATGTCGTATTGTGCATCTCAATTTTAATCAGGGCTGTTTATTTCTACAGGCTAATTGTGAATTTTCCCAAATTAATCTGCTATTTTTACAGCCGATATGCTGAATTCTTATATAATTTTATTAACCAATATAAGATGAAGCCGACCATAACCAACAACTATTTATCATGAAAAACAAGAAGGGACTCTTGATTGCAGTGCTGATTTTGTCTGCATTGTTCTTGCTATTTATCTTGTTCCGCGTAGCCGGAATCCCCTCATTTTTTACTTCTGATTCCCAAAAGTATCACATTTCCATAGTGGATCGCGGACAGGTTTTTATTCCTATCGACGCCGTCGGAGTGGTGGAACCTGAAAACGAGGTGATCATACTGAGTCCGTTAAACAGCATCATTCAAAAAATAAATAAAGAACCCGGAAGCCGCGTAACAAAAGGCGAAGTGATCATTGAACTTGATCGCGAACCTACGCTGAGTGAAATTGAACAAATCAATGATCAATTGGAGGTAAAGTCAAATTCCCTCGAACGCTCAAGGCTTGAAGGGCAAATGTCACGCATTGACCTTGATTACAATGTGGAAGTGAAAAAACTCAGAATCACTTCAATTAAATCACAATTGGCTGATGAAGAACAACTGCTTGGTGTTGGAGGTATATCTTCAGCCAAAATTGAGGAAACCAAACAAAACCTGGTATTGGCAGAGAAAGATCTGGCTGTCATCATGCAAAAGAATGCCATTCGGTTGAGGCAGTTAAAAACAGAAGAAGAGGGTTTGAATCTGCAGATTGAAATTCAGAAAAAGCAGTTGGCCGATAAAATGGAAATATTGAGCAAAGTAAATATCAAAGCTCCCTCTGATGGGATTATCTTGTCACTTGCAGGCAAGGTAGGAGAGAAGGTGGGCAACGATAAAATGTTGATCAGTATGTCTGATCTTACTACCTTTAAAATCAAAGGTTCGATTGATGAAAAATATTCTGAATACATCAAAACCGGGAATTCTGTCTTTGCGTTTCCGGAAAATGAAAAACTCAACGGTACCATTGGAAACGTTACTCCAGCCATTGCCGACAATAAAATTCAGTTCAA
>DASXUZ010000010.1:0-38111 GCA_036504555.1 Prolixibacteraceae bacterium
ACCGGTAGCTCCATGAAGATCACCATCATAAATGCCCGTATATCCAAGAACCGAAATTGTTGGATCAGCCTTGGAGATTGCGATAGCAACACTGCCAGATTTGTCATTGTAGTTTCCTGTTGCATCGGTAAACACCCAATCGGCTGTTCCGCCAGTTACGTTGGCAAATGAATCACCCAGGTCAAGGCCTGATAGCAGTTCTTCCTTCACGCCTTTGGCTGTACCGGTAGCTCCATGAAGATCACCATCATAAATGCCCGTATATCCAAGAACAGAAATAGTTGGATCAGCCTTGGAGATTTCAAAAGTCTTGCTATCGCTGCTTCCTGTATGATTGGCATCACCTGCATAGCTGTAACCTGCCGTTGCAGTTCCTGCATTGGTGTTGTTTGCATAAGTTGCAGCAGGAGTCAGATTCAATCCCCCTGCACCTGTTACACTTACTGTAGCTGGCGTCTGTGCCGAACCGAGATAGATAAACGGGCCGTCGGCGATGGTAACTATAGTTTCTGTTGCAGCTTTTCCTACTAAAATAGCTACGCTTCCATTTTGGTTGTTATAGTTCGTACCTCCTGTGAAAGTCCAGTTGGCAGTTCCACCAGGATAATCAGTAAAAGTATCACCAAGACTTAAACCAGCATTTAAATTAACGCCACCAATACCAGTTGCAGATCCTGTTGCACCATGAGCGAGTGCGTCATAAGTTCCGGTATATCCGTTCACTATCACCGTAGCATTCGCTTTATTTACAGTAAGTGTAGAATTACCATCCAGGGCAGTTCCAAAGTTGTCATCACCTGCATAGGCATAGGTAATGATATATGGAACAACACTTGCATTGATTGAAGATGTAGTAACTATCGCACTAAAATTTCCAAGTACATTTGCTGAACCTGTTTGCTTAATAGTTGCAGTAGCTGTGACGCCATCAATTGTTATTGTGATCAAACCGGATGGGATAAGTGATCCTTCAGAAATTTTACCGGTTAATGTAATTGATGAAGCACCATATGAGATCGACTGACTTGCAGTAAGATTTGTAAATGAAGGACTGGCTTTTCCAATAACCAATGTACCTGTTGCATTTGTTGCCTGGTAATTCGAGTTAGTTAATGAAGCTACAACAGCATAAGAATTTGCGTTCGTAGGTGCAGTTGTTAACCCATCATATGTAATAGCCACCACATTCAATCCTGCCGGAGTAGTGGTAGCTGTCGCTGATTTGGCCGTACCATCATAGGTTTGGTTCAGGTTACTCAACACGATTGTTGCAGTGGCTTTATTAACAGTAATCGAAGTTGAATTATTTGATGCAGCATTAAAATTAGTTGTAGCGGCATAGCTGTATGTAATCACATATGGTGTTACGGCCGCAGCAACTGAAGCTGTATTTACGACAAGGCTAAATGTTCCGTCTGAAGGATTAATAACTCCTGTCTGGCTGGTTCCATCAAATGCAACGGTAACAGAGCCTGTTGGAATCAATGTTCCAGCAGCAATTTTACCTGTCAAAGTAACGGTAGGAGTTCCGTAAGTAATGGCTTGACTTGCGATAAGATCTGAAAAGACTGGCGTAGCTTTATTTACCGTTAGGGTGGTTGAACTGTTTGTAACTCCATTAAAGTTAGTTGACCCAATATAACTATAAGTAATGGTGTATGGAGCTGCAACAGCAACAGAAGCCGTATTCACGGTTAAGCTAAAGGTACCGTCCACAGCAATGGTTCCTGTTCCACCTGTACCGTCGATCGTTACAGAAACAGAGCCGGCGGGTATTAAAGCGCCTGCTGCAATCTTACCGGTTAAAGTAATTGTTGGAGTACTATAAATGATAGACTGACTTGCAGTAAGGTTCGTAAATGAAGAACTGGCTTTTCCAATGACCAATGTACCGGTGGCATTTGTTGCCTGGTAATTATCGTTAGTTAAGGAAGCTACAACAGTGTAGGAACCAGCATTGGTAGGAAGGGTTGCTAAACCATCGTAAGTAACATCCACCACATTTAATCCGGCTGGATTAGTGGTAGCTGTCGCTGATTTTGCAGTACCATCGTAGGTCTGACTCAAATTGCTCAACAAAATTGTGGCGTTAGCTTTTGTAACAGTTAAGGTTTTTGAGGCATCGCTAATGGTTTTGAAATTAATATCACCCGGGTAGGTATAGGTAATCGTATAGGGGGAAGATATAACACCAAGCGAAGCAGTATTAAAATCTACAATAAAGTTATCTGTATTCGATCCAGTGCCTCTTGTCGTAATCTGTGATACTCCATTAATGGTTACAGTAATCGTACCTGATGGTACAGTACTTCCATTGATAGTACCTGATAAACGAACTGTAGAAGTGCCATAAACAATACTTTGGCTGGCTGTAAGATTCGTAAAGCTTGGCGAAGCCTTTTCTATCATTAAATTATCTGTTGCGATTGCCGCCTGATAATTAGCATTGCTTAACGAAGCTACAACAGCATAAGTGCCAGCATTGGTAGGTGCAGTTGAAGAACCGCCGTAGGTAACCGACACCCCATTCAAACCCATTGGAGAAGTGGTAACTGTTGCTGATTTGGCGGTACCATCGTAGGTTTGGCTTAAATTACTCAGCGAAATAGATGCTTCAGCTTTCACTGCCACCACGTTTGCGGTTATTTCTGTTGCTGCGTTGTAGTTGGCATCTCCTGCCTGATTATACCTCACAATTCCGGTACCGGTACCACTGTTCATCGTATAATTTGCACCTGTATTGCTCAATGGAGTGGTGCTGGTATAAGCTACCGGCAAACCTGAGCTTGCAGTCGCAGCCACCCCGAAGCCCGTATTATAAACAGCACTTGGGGGCGAGGCTGTAACTACTGTTATGGTTTGGTTAGCTTTGTTAATTGTTAATGTTGGACTACTTGATTTGGTACCTGCACTTTTACCATCATCAACATTTGTTCCGGTAGCCGTTATTGTAAAAGTTCCTGAGAAAGGGGAAGTGGTATTTGAAGTTACAACAGTAAATGTTACAGATCGAACACCATTTGGTGCAAGTGTAAAAGAAGAAGGAGAAAAAGCAGAACTTTGTATATTACCTGGTAAACCACTGGAGCTCATAACAACATTAATATTACCTGCTGGATTTGATGCTGATACATTAAAAGTAAATGTAGCTGAACCTCCAGTTCCATAAGTTATTGTTCCAGATTGGGAAGGAGTTGGTAAATCTTGTAATTTTGAATCCGTAAAATACGTTGTGGCACCCAACCCAGTAGTCATCCCCAAAGCATCCAACTGAAAGGATGTGTTTAATTCCTGATCTTCTACAAACCACTCATAATAAATATACCCTTCTTCATTTGGCTGAACCTGCCAGCTCTCATGGGAGTGTAGCGGATCTGGTAAAGGATCAAGATGGGTTAAGGTGAGTTGTACCTCGGCATCGTTTTGCCAGCCAGAACCGGTGATCATTACCCATTGCCCGGGATAATAATCATCCATATCTGTGGTTACAGTTACCGTTTGGGCCCTTCCGCCCAAACTCATTGCCATCAGCAACACGAAGAACAACGGAAGTAAAATGATACTTCTTAATCGAAAATAAAAATTGTTTTCCATAAATATGTAGTTAAAGGTTAATTTGCAAATCAATCAATCACAGATAGAGACTTCCCTGCCGAAAGTAAAGAAGGATGAATTTATTGCCCGGTGATTGTAATCGTTGGTCCTATTTCAATGGAGAAATGGGGGGGGTAATAGATGTGGAACAAACACAGCAACTCCTATTGTTATCCACATCACATATGGCATAACACTCAACAGAAGAGCTATTTATAGAATATTACATTGCCAGGAATTAGCTTAAGCCACTTGAAAGTTCAAGGATAACAGGATGGATTCTCCCGTCTGAAGCTATTTCTAATATCAGTTTACATTTACCAAGTTATGAATAAAAACATTTACAAACAAATTTTTTTATTCCTTATCAATCTGATTATAGAGATTATTCTCATTTTTCATTAAATGTATTTCTAAAGCTCCTTATCTCATTATTCATGTCAACTACTGAAAGGTGTTCAAAAAGGAAATCTTAATTAAAAGAGATTACAAAAAAGCAACCTTCTCCCGAAACCGGGAGAAGGCAGCCTGTATTTGAAGAACCTGATTAGATGTTAATCATTGATCTTTTTATTTCATTGGATCATATACAATTTTCCCGTTGAAGACTTGTCCGTCGATAAACAAACGGTACATCAACATCCCTGGACGAACATTTCTAGGGACATATTCCAGTTGGTATTTTTCATTGCCGTTAATTTGGCCATTGAATACGGTTGCCAGTTTGGCTCCGGTGATGTCGTAAATTTCAAGCCTTGCCTGGGCATCCTTTTTCCAACTGAAGTCGAAATACAATTTCTCTTCAAATGGATTGGGATAAACGTTCAGGCTGGCATCCGTTACAACCGTTTTAAGGCCTACAACCCATGGGGTAATGGATAAATCAGCTCCATTAAATAGAATGTTGTAGTTGCCGTTATCCAAAGTATTGTGACCGATGGCATACGTTCCGGCTTCTTCGCCGGCAATGCGGCTCAAGGCACCTGAGAATCCAACCACTTCATGGTTGGCCAGTTCAGACCCTACAGCAGGGACAGACTTGAAAGTCAATTCAGGGTCCTTAGCGCCATACTCCTTGGTTTTTGCATCAATATTCACTGCCACTGCCAATTTCCCGATAGCCAGGTCAGCAGCTGTGTAGGCAATTGTATAGTTACTGTTAGCCAGGGTATTTTGATTGATCACATAGGAGCCAACATTTTCCCTGGAAACACGACTGGCCATCCCCGAACCAACGATTTCACCATCAGTACGGGAAAGGGAACCGGAGAATCCAACTTTTTCACCGTTGGGTAGTTCGAAACCAAGCTCAGGAACTGATACAAAAGTCAAAGGAGGATCAAGCTCCCCATAGGTTTTACTTTTGGATTCTGCATTCACTGTAATAGCCAGTGGAGTAATTGACAGTTTAGCGCCGGTAAAAGCGATTGTGAAGTTTTCATTGATTGCACCCATTTGAGTGATGTCATAAGACCCTACATTTTCACCTTCGCTGCGGGTCAGTATACTATTGATTGTTACCAATTCCCCATTGGCAAGTTCAGTATCTACGGCTGGTACTGAAACAAAAGTCAATGCTGGATCTAGTTCTCCATAGGTCTTGGACTTTGCTTCAGCGGTCACCGATACTGTCAGGGGATCGATCACCAGATTGGCACCTTTAAATGCAATTGTATAATTGCTGTTAGCCAGGTCGTTTTGGGCAATGGCATACGAATCAACGTTTTCACCAGCCTCCCTTGACAGGGAACCGGTAAAGCTGATAGACTCTCCATTTGCAAGGATTGAACCGACCCCAGGAACAGAAGCATAAGTCAGGGCAGGATCAACATCGCCATAGGTCTTTGCCTTGGCATCAGCGGTCACCGACACTGCCAGTGGAGTAATAGTCAGGCTGGCGTTGTTATAGCCAATGTCATAGTTACTGTTGCCTAAACTATTTTGCGCCATGGTATAGGTACCCACATTTTCACCATCAATGCGACTGAGCGCTCCCGTGAAGTTAATTGCATCACCGTTGGCCAGTCTACTTCCTACGATGGGTTCAGACTTAAAGGTCAATGCAGGATCAGCTTCTCCATATATCTTTGTTTTGGCCTCAGCGGTAACTGCTACAAACAGCGGTGTGATGGTCAGGTCTGCCCCGGTATAGACGATTTTAAAGTTGCCATTCACTGCCAGGCTTCCCTGGTGGATCTCATATTTCCCGACATTTTCAGCAGGATAACGGATCAATGACCCGCTGAAGGTAAGCACTTCCCCGTTGCCAATTTCAGTTCCCTCTGCAAGATCAGAATGAAAGGTTAACACAGGATCTAAAGACCCATAAGTCTTGCTGATGGCATCTGCATGGATGGCAACAGTCAGGGGATGGACCGTGAACTTTGCACCTGTATAGTCAATTGCATAGTTGCTGTTGTCCACATTATTTCGATCGATGGCATAAGCGCCAACATTCTCTCCAGCAACTCTTGACAGGGAACCGGCAAAGCCAACTATTTCTCCGTTGCCCAATACACTACCGACAGCTGGAACAGATGTAAAAGTTAAAGTAGGATCGCTGGCCCCGAATAATTTTGATTTAGCATCAGCAGTGACCTTTACCGAAAGGGCTTCGATGCTCAGTTGAGCGTCATTGTTGGTAATTTGGTAGTTGCTCAAAACTTCGGCTGGAGATAGAATTGCCGTAATGGTATATGGACCATCCACAACTGATTCACCGGTCTCACGGATATAATCAGCCGCTACATGATCATCTGAAAGGAAACCTTCCAATACACCAGTCAGGCTTGGGTCAGCTGAACCATACACTTTTGTTTTGTGTGAGACCTGCACTGAAGCCTCCTTAACTGTGATGGCTAAGCCGGCAGGCGTGATATTGAGATTGTAATTACCCAGAACTCCTGTTGGGCTTAATTCTGCATTTATTGCATAAGGGCCACCTAAAACGGTTTCTCCGGCCACACGGCTGTATGCGGCAGTGACGATGTCTGCCTCCAGGAAGCCTTTCAGAGTGCCTGTCAATGTTGGATCTTCAGAACCGTATACTTTGGTTTTGCTGTCTACAACCACAGAAGCATTCTTAGGGGTGATGGTTAACATGGCAGGAGAAATTGTAAGCTTGTAATTGCTCAGAACTTCTGTTGGACTTAAATCAGCAGTAATAGCATAAGGGCCGCCAGTAACAGTTTCACCGACAACCCGGCTGTAAGTGGCAGTTACCTGGTCTGCATCCAGGAAGCCTTCCAGTGTTCCTGTCAGTGCTGGATCCTCAGCACCATATTCCTTGGTCAAAACAGCAACAATTACTGAAGCGTCCTTACGGGTGATTTCTAAGGCCGCAGGAGTGATTGTAATGTTGTAATTGCCCAGAACATTGGTTGAAGTTAAATCAGCTGTAATGGCATATGGGCCGCCTGTAACGGTTTCTCCGGCTTCACGACTGTATGCGACAGTGACCTTGTCAGCTTCCAGGAAGCCAGCCATAGTCCCTGTCAATGTTGGATCTGCTGAACCGTATTCCTTGGTCAAACCGTCAACTACAACCGAAGCATCCTTTAGGGTGATTTCCAAAGCCGCTGGGTTATTTGTAATGTTATAGTTACCAAGAACAACTGTTGGACTTAAATCAGCTGTAATGGCATAAGGACCATCCAAGACAGTTTCTCCGGCTTCACGGCGGTATGTGGCAGTGACCTTGTCAGCTTCCAGGAAGCCTTCCAGTGTACCTGTCAATGTTGGATCCTCAGAACCGTATTCCTTGGTCAAACCGTCAACTACAACCGAGGCATCCTTAAGGGTAATCTCCAGGGCCGCAGGGGTGTTTGTAATGTTGTAGTTACTTAGTAATTCTATTGGCATTAAATCCGCAGTGATGGCATAGGGTCCGCCTGTAACAGTTTCTCCGCCAGTTCTGTGATAGGCAGCAGTGACCATGTCTGCTTCCAGGAATCCTTCCAAGGTGCCTGTCAATATTGGATCTTCAGAACCATAGATTTTGGTTTTGCTGTCAATTACCACAGATGCATCCTTTGGGGTGATGGTTAACTTGGCAGGAGAAATTGTAAGGTTGTAATTGCTCAGAACTTGTGCTGGACTTAAGTCAGCAGAAATGGTATAGGGGCCGCCTAAAACAGTTTCTCCGGCCCCACGGCTGTAAGTGGCAATGACCTTATCTGCTTCCAGGAAGCCTTCCAAAGTACCTGTCAGAGCAGGATCCTGAGCACCATATTCCTTGGTCAAAGCATCCACAACAACAGAAGCTTCTTTAGTTGCGATTTCCAAGACTGCAGGGGTATTTATAATGTTGTAATTGCTCAGAACATCAGTTGGGCTTAAATCAGCGGTAATGGTATAGGGGCCATCCAAGACGGATTCTCCGAATACACGGTTATAAGCAGCAGTTACATTGTCCGCTTCCAGGAAGCCTTCCAAGACGCCTGTCAATGTTGGATCATCAGCTCCATATTCCTTGGTGAAAGCATCCACAACAACAGAAGCATCTTTAGGTGTTATTTCCAAGGCCGCAGGGATGTTTGTAATGTTGTAATTGCCCAGAACTTCCGTTGGACTTAAATCAGCTGTAATGGCATAAGGAGCTCCCAAAACAGTTTCTCCGGCTACACGGCTGTAAGTGGCAGTCAACTGGTCTGCTTCCAGGAAGCCTTCCAGTGTACCTGTCATTGTTGGATCAGCTGAACCGTATTCTTTGATCAATGGGTCGACAACCACCGAAGCATCCTTCTTATTCACATTTATTGAAACAGATTTGGAGGCCTCATTAAATATGGGATTTGTGGGAGTAAAGATTACCGAAAAGGTTTGGGGTCCGGCATTTAAAATTGATCCAGCAACAGGTGAATAGACAAAAGTACCCGCAACTGATGCACTTGCATTCAACTGGCTTTCATTGAGGGCTGTACCATATGTAATATCTGCCGGGTTATTCCAGGTAATGACTGGATCCTTGCTCATCACCTCCAAGACACCATTGCCGAATGCCTGGTCAGAGGCATTGATATAGGCTCTAACCGTAAAATCATTGATACTGACAGGGCTTGAACTGGTCGTTGATAAGGTGACTGTAGTGGTTGCAGAATTTGTTTGTGAAGCCATTGTAAGTGGATTTGAACTAAACAAAGCAGTCACTCCGGCAGGTAGCACACTGGAAACCTGAAGATTGACATCTATCTTGCCTGGTCCTGTTCCTCTGTTAACGGTAATGGAATAAGTTGCAGAATAACCAGGGATGATTGCACTGGGTGTTTGCGTTCCCACTGCAACACTTCCCACTTTGGGGCTATCAGTAAAAACTTTTTCAGCGTACATGGAAGCCACACTTAGACTTTGAGCTTTTAACCACAAAGTTGTATGAAGTTCCATTTCACCTACCGACCATTCGCTGTGAAGATTGCCTTTTGAATCTGACACCACAGTCCATGGTGCATGGGTATGATCGGGAATGTTATCCCCAACATGTGTAATTGATAATTCAATTTGATCGCCGGGAATCCAGCCTGAGCCTGTTATCACAACCGTTTCTCCAGGATAATAATCATCCTTGTCGGTTAAAATGGTAACTGTTTGTGCTTTCCCTGATAAACTGATTGCCATCAGCAGCATAATCAGCATTGGAAAGAATACACTTTTTAATCGAAGTACAAAATTGTTTTTCATGTGTAAGTATTTAGGTTAAAATTGCAATTAGATTATTTCTGATGGGCAGCCAGTGGCAGCCATGGATTGTGGAACTGATAGATCTCGTGGATCCAAATCAATCATTGGATAATATCGGATATCATTAATTGGCCCCGGGTCCCCGAGCTCGTATTTTTATTGAATGGTTTTTGGTTTTTTATAAATTGGGGCCTAGAAATAGAGTTTCCTCTGAAGGAGTTCAGTGGACCTAGTTTTAAAAACCTTACTATTGTTTTGTTAAGCTTAGCAATGGCTATGCCCCCTTGATTTTAACCTAATAGGTCAGAATTTAAAGAAGGCAAATAAGGTGAAAGGTCTGGGTGCCTGGCAATTGACTGACACCATACTAATCCCGGGCCTTCAAAAGGCTTTTCTCTTTCAATTCCTTCTCGATCATTTCAGCAACTGCATAACGATCACGTGCATGTAATTCAGATTCCTTGGCCAAAGGGTTGGTCATTGCATCGTACAGGGCTGAAACAAATACGACAAGGACAAAAATGGCCAGTAGGATAGCTAGAAACATATCATTGGTATAAAAGTTAAAACGATTTTGATGTAAGTATTGGGAACTATTTTATGGCGCATTTCCATATAAATGAATGCTGATAGAACAAGTTTAATCCTAAAAAAAAGGGAACGCGGAGTTAACGTGATTTAGCGGATTGATAACAGATTTTCTTCCAATCCCGAGTACTTGGGATGGAAACGGATCAAAAAAAGAAAAGCATCAATTGTTGATGAATAATTGATAAACGTTGTGTTTTATGTAAGAGAAACGACCTATTGTCGTATTGATGGTTATATGGGAAAGCTCTTTGAAACCACGAAGTGGCTGAATGTGAATAACCATGGGTGCAACCCATGGGATATGGCAGCCAAGAGATAGATAACAAATTATCACACGCCATAATTATCCAAAGCATACACTTATGATAATTCACAAAATAAGAACACAGCAAGTACTCCTGTCATTCACACAACGTGCAACCTAACATTCAGATGAAGAGCTATTTAGCATGGATTAATTCTCGAAGGATCTGTTCAAAACAACAAGAAAAAGATATAAACAGGATGTACTCTAATTGGATCCTTCACAACTTGAAATATTTCTAATTCTAATTGTACTATCAAACTTAGAAATAAATAATTCAAAAACCTAATTATTATGGACAATTTTTTCCAACAGAACTGTCATTTGTTGCATTTTTTCCAAATTATTACAATACCAACCAGGAAGAATATAACTGGTTTCTAAATATTGTAAATTCCAGGCAGTTAAAATCCCGTTTAAAATTTTGCAAACCCACGGATGCCATGGTCCATAAGTGCAGAAGGATTTTAGCGTAAATAACAAATCAAACGATCCGCCCTTTCAAGGAATTTAATTTCCAGTATTGGCCTATGCTTTCGGGTCATCCTCGCCAGGGAGGGTAAAATAAAATGTGGAGCCTTTACCCGGAGTCGATTGTAACCAAATTTTTCCACCCATTAACTCTACCAGGTTTTTGGTGATAGCCAATCCAAGACCATTTCCACCGTAGGTACGCGTTTTTTCAGCTTCCACCTGCCTGAAACGATCAAATATGACCGTATGATAGCATGCCGGAATACCAATGCCCGTATCTGTGACAAAAAATTCTACCCCATTACCACATGGACGATATCCAATATCAATATGACCCTTTACCGTAAACTTGATGGCATTGCCAACCAGGTTATTGAATATCTGGCTAAGTCTGTCGGAATCTGCAAAAATGATGGATTCTTCGTCGGCATCTTGTGCTATTAGATTAAGTACAATTCCTTTTGCTTCAGCCTGGAAAGCAAATTGATCCTTGATGCCTGAAATAAATTCACGGGTATTTATTGATGTTTTACGGATGGTAATTTCACCCGATTCCATCTTCGAGATATCCATCACATCAGAGATAATGGTTAATAGGTTATTTCCACTCTTGATGATATTCTGAATGAATTCAAGCTTCTGATACGCATCAAAATCTGCATCAGCCAGTAATTCAGAAAAGCCGATAATGCTATTTAACGGGGTACGAACTTCATGTGACATATTGGCCAGGAAGGCCGATTTTAAACGGTCGCTTTCTTCGGCATGTTCTTTGGCTTTGATCAATTCTTGCTCTGCATGTTTACGCTCGGAAATTTCAGTCGCAACGCCTACCAATCCTAAAACCTTGCTCTCTTTATCCTTAATATTGGTAGTTGAAAGATGGATCGGGAATTCACTTCCGTCCTTTCTTCTTTGCAACAATTCACCTTGCCAATCCCCAAGAATGGTAGCGGGCAATATTTCATTCACATGCGCAATTTCATTGCCTGGAGAACTTACGATACTTATATTTTTGCCAATAAGTTCATTCAGTTCATATCCATAGGTTTTCAAAAATGATTCGTTGACGAACAGAATGTTATTTTCCAGATCCGTGATACTGACACATTCATTGATGCTTTTTAGTGAATGAGATAATATGGTGATTTCTTCTTCTGCCAGTTTCCGCTCGGTGATGTCCTCAATCATTCCGATTACCTCGTGAGGCAATCCTTTTTTATTATTAAGGACAGTTACATATAGATTGGCCCATATAAGGTTTCCGTTTTTATGGACATATCTTTTTTCCATGCTATACCAGCCTATTTTTCCATCAATTAAATCTTTAAACTGATTCATATCCCGATCAATATCTTCGGGATAAGTAAATTCAGTAAACTTCATCTTCGACAATTCAACATCTGTATAACCAAGGATTCTGGATAAGGACAAATTGGAAATGATGGGATGACCCTCCAAATCCAGCAACGCGATGGCAATGGGTGCCTGATCAAAAATTGCCCGAAAGCGCTTTTCACTGGCAATGACTATCTGTGCAGCCAACTTTCGTTCAGTCAGGTCCCGTCCTATGCCCAATACGCCAAGCAGCATCCCTGCAGAATCGTACATGGGGGTTTTGATCGTTTCCAGAAAGACCCGATGGCCATCATCGGCAAAGCTGATCCATTCTTCATTGATGGTAGATTTGCCAGCAGCCATGGCTTTCTGATCATTTTCCCTGAAAAAATCAGACAACTCTTTACCGACAAAGTCGTAATCGGTTTTTCCGACAATGTCCACCTCCCTGGCGCCAAAAAATCGTCCAAAGATAGGATTGCAGGATAGGTAGACTCCATTGATATCTTTCAGCCAGATCAGGTCCGGGATGCTTTGTACCAGTGTACGAAGGTGGGTCTCACTATTGCGCAGGGCCAATTCCGATTTCATTCGTTTGGTCACATCACGTATGTTACATTGCATGACCTTCCTTCGATCAAGCAAATAAAAATTAAAAACACGCTCAATATTGATCTGTCGCCCCTCAGCCGTTTCAATTTGCAAGTCATCACAATGGACATATTCCTGTCTTTGCAATTCTATAAATTGAGCCTGACTGGTGACTGTATCTTTAAACAATCCAATTTCCCAGATGGCTTTATCCAGAAATTGATCAGCTGAAGAGCTCAATAGTTCAATAAAAAATGGATTCACAGCCGTAACGATTCCAGTTTCAGCATCGAGAATCATAATCCCTTCCTTGGCCGATTCAAAGAGACTGCGGTATTGGGTTTCGGAAGCGACCAGAAAATCTTCTTCCCTTTTACGATCGTTGATGTCAAGTACCGATACAAGACATCGTTCTCCATTTTCAGTGGCGATGCCACTCAGGAGAACAAAAATCGAAACATCTCCCTTGATCGATAGCTTTACCTCACAGGTTTCCTTGCCGATGCTATTAAATGCCTTTTCCAGAAAAACATCGAATTCAGATCGGCTATCCGTGGAAACAAAAAAACTAAACTTGCTGTTTTTTATAGCCGACCGCGCTTTGCCCAACATCCTTGCCCCACAAAAGTTTAATTCCATTATTCGACCTTCTTTGGAAAGGGTAAAATAACCCGAAGGCGCAAAATCATACAATTCAATATAATTTTCAGAAACACGTTCCAACTCATTTTTGGCATTCTTGAGCTCTTCGTTCTGCATTTCCAGTTCTATCTGATGAACCTCCAGTTCGAAAATGAGTTTCAGAACATCCGCCTCTGAACGGGTTGACTCTGGGTTGGTCTGATTCTTTTTTTGCTGCTCTTCAGCCATTTGGCGTATCGTCTGAGCCGTTGATCTGATATTTTTTTCCATGTGAAATTCACTTTGTTCCATTCATCCCTACATGCATTTGGCATGTAGGCTTTCTGCAGATTCATAAAATAGTTGGTAGCAAGGTAGGCTTTGCTGCTTCTAAAACCTTACATATCTCCTAAAAAGAGTTATAAATTTCACACTTATTCAACCATTTCTTTGGAGCCAAGGCTGAAAGATTAACGTCCCTACTTAGGTAATAGGGATAAATTACAATTACGAATTAAATTTCATTGGCTTTTCAACAGCAGGGCAATGTGAAATAGAACACCGAGCCTTTGCCTGGTTCGCTTTCAACGCCCATCTCCCCTCCCATTACCTCTACCAGGTATTTGCAAATGGCCAATCCCAGGCCGTTTCCACCATAGATACGCCGATTTGATTCATCCACCTGCCTGAAACGTTCAAATATCCTGGCATGATAGGCCTTGGCAATTCCAATGCCCGTATCCCGGACGTAAAATTCAACCAGCTGACCACAAGGACGGTAGCCTATTTCAATATGCCCATTATCCGTAAACTTGATGGCATTGCCAACCAGGTTATTGAATATCTGGCTAAGCCTGTCCGCATCCGCAAAGATGACCGTTTCCTGATCAGCGGCAGGGAGTCTGAGTTGTAGCGCCAGATTTTTCGCCTCTGCCTGGAATGCAAATTGGTCCCTGATGCTTGAAATAAATTCTCCGGCATTCACCTGACTCTTGCGAATGACGATTTCACCCGCTTCCATCTTCGAGAGATCCATGATATCACTGATAATGGCTAAAAGCTGATTGCCATTGGTGACAATCAGTTCAATGAATTCATTCTTCTGTTCGGCTTCAAAATCGGGATCAGCCAGTAATTCCGAAAACCTGATGATGCTGTTTAACGGGGTACGAACTTCGTGTGACATATTGGCCAGGAAGGCTGATTTTAAACGGTCCGATTCCTCGGCCTTCTCTTTGGCTTTGATCAATTCTTCTTCCGTCCGTTTGCGATGGGTAAGATCCACGCCCGTCCCCACAAAATGGGTAATGTGCCTGTTTTGATCAAAGATCGGAGAAATGGTTTCTTCCACTTCATACAAATCCCCATTTTTCTTTCTATTCAGGATTTCTTCCCTGTAAATCTGACCCGCCAGGATGGTTTCCCACAAATGTTCATAATATTTCTGGTCAAAGACCCCCGACTTCAGGATGCGGGGGGTTTTACCCAAAGCCTCCTGGGAGGAATAACCGGTTAAAACTTCAAAGGCATGATTGACATATTCGATGGTTCCCTCCCGATCGGTGATCAGGATGGGGTTAATGGTCTGCTCAACGGCCTGCGACAATTTGACGAGTGTTTCTTCTGCCTGCTTGCGTTTGGTAATGTCCCTGATATGACATTGAATGACCTTCCTGGTGTTTACCCAATAGACATTGCTGACTATCTCCACATTGATCTTTCGTCCATTGGTCGTTTCAATGGGCAAATCGTCATAATAGATATATTCCCGCTGTTGCAATTCTAAAAAATGATCATAATTGTCCACCAAGGCCTTAAAATAGCCTATTTCCCAGATGGTTCTTCCCAGGTAATGAAATTCAGAATCACCCAGCAGTTCAATTAAATAAGGATTTACATCTGTGATTTGGCCCGTTTCAGCATCGAGGATAAGAATGCCGTCTTTGGAGGATTCAAAAAGGCCGCGATAACGGGACTCTGAATCGCTCAAGGCCAATTGCACCAACTTGCTCTCGGTTTGAGAGGCCATGGCATCCAGGGCAAAGGAGATGTCCTCGCCAATCTCGTGAAGCAAGGCTTGTTCATCATCGGTGAAGAAGCCTGAATCTTTGGCATACAGACCCAATGATCCGACTGTTTTTCCTTTACACCTGAAGGGAACTGAAGCCGAAGACCGGTAACCCCGCACAAGGGCGTTCTCTCTCCATGGCAACATCCGGGGATCAGTGGCTATGTCCGGGGAGATGATGATCTTCCCCTCTTGAAAGGCCAGGCCCGTTGGTCCTTGACCGGTCTGTAGTTTGCCAATGGCAATGTTGATCTGATCCAGGTAACCCTCCTCATGACCCGCATGGGCCACGGGTTTAAAACGCAGGCCAGCTTCATCCACCATTCCGATCCAGGCCATTCTAAACTCCCCGTAATCAATGGCCACCTGGCAGATTTTGAGAAACAACGCCTCCCGGTCCTTGATCTGTACGATGGCTTGATTGATCTGGCTGAGCAAGGCATACAGGCGCGTGACGTGCCGCAGTTTATTCTCTGCCTGCTTGCGCCCGGTGATGTCCTTCACCAAGACGTACCGTGCGTTCCGGCCATCGATCAGCATGGAATGAGAGGTGATTTCAACAAATATGATTTCCCCGTCTTTCTTGATGTGGATCCAATCCTCGGGTGGCGTAAAGTCCTCGCGGTTCCATTCAAGGTCCTTGAAGCTGGAAAAACGGTCCTCTTCGGGACGAATATCTGTTATGGCCATCTGCATGAACTCTTCGCGGGAATAACCATAGAGCTGGATGGCAGCCTCATTGATTTCAAGAAAAGCCAATGTCTCAAAGTCGTAAATCCACATGGGCTGAGGATTGTTGGCAAATAAAAAACGATATTTCGCCTCGCTTTCCCTCAGGTCCACCGCTGCCTGATTGCTATTGTTGACAAGAAGGTTCTTTTTGGCTTTCATTTGTATGCTATTTTAAGCGCAATATCATCTCCTCTACACACAGATACCTTACCTAATAAACTAAATCCCAATTTGTTGATCAATTTCAAGACCATAGAAACAGGTATGAAAAGTATTGCTCTTTTATCGAATTGGCATTGTTACAACAAATGTATTTAAATTGCTTGTTAAATGATCTGTTTTTAAATAATAATTTAGTAAAGTAACTGATCCTTTCTGAGGGCGTTAAGGACCGGATCGTAAAAAGGAGCTGGTTTAAATTTACGATGAAAGAAAAGCAGCCGATGACTTGTTTTGATCAATGATTGCACCCGCCTGAAACTATGAAGTGGTCGATGGGTACTTCCTGTTTATACTCCCTTTATAGGGATAGTACTCTCAAACCATAGGTTTGGTATTCTCCTGGTGAAAGTGAGAAGGTGAGTTGCTGAGAAGGGGGATTGAGGGGAATTTATAATGGTAAGAATGCAATTTTGAATATTAAAGCATAATTCATTGAATTACATCCTGTTATAGGATACCGTAAAAGAACCGCTCTCTTCACGGGAGCAGTTCTTTTATTTGTCGTATAATAATAAACAGCTTTTAGCGATGCGCTATACAATCATTTCCTATTTTTATAAGCTCAAATTAAAAAACCTTTTGGCATGTGGGATTTTAAAAGTCTGAAAATCAAAAATAAACTTAGGATACTAAGCATTTTATCGATACTCAGTATTGTTATTTTAGGATTTGTTTCCAATTATTTCTTCAAGACCAGCAAAGTACTTGGAATAATCATCAATGCCGAACGTGTGCACAACAATACTTTCCAGGCGGGAATTGAAGACTTCTACAAGTATCAGATACTAAAAAATGACCAATGGCTCGATTCATCAGTGATCAAATTAGAATCGGCCAACCAGATGGCCTATTGCTTCGGCACAATTGATCAATTACTTCAACGGCCCGAGAAAGAATACATCGCCATCTTATTCCAAAATTATGGGGAGGCCTATAACCATGAGCGGTCGAATGCTTACCTGATGGCTAGCAGGGTTCAATTGTTTTTGATGCTCAAGAAAGATAAAATGGCTGAATCCCAAAAAGTGGCATTCAATGGATACCAGTTGGGAGATAAAATCAAAAGTGAGATACAAAGCTATAAGAATGACAGCACTTTTGCGACCGGTAATAAGCTTGAACTGGATTTGCAAAGAATGAAAGCATTTTACCATGATTTTGCAGTCAATATCTCTTCACTCAACAATTTTGCCAATCAGTTGCTGTTTATCGGCATTTTGCTGATGGTGATCCTGTTGGTTTTGGGTGTTGGATTGATTTCCACCATGACCATCCGGTCGATTGCCAATCCGGTGCATGAAATGGTTGAAAAATTCAAGGTGATTGCAAAGGGGAACCTAAACACAGAAATCACCATTGATACGCCCAACGAAATTGGTGACCTGGCAAGCTCATTCCGTGAGATTCAAAGGGGATTGCGTGAAGTGATTGGCTATACCAAAAAGGTGGCAGCGGGCGACTACAGCAACCCTATCACGCCCCGTTCGGAAGAAGACGAATTGAGTATTGCCCTCAACAAGATGGTGGGGCAACTGAAGCAATCCTATGAGAAGTCAGAACAGGATTCCTGGTTTAAATCGGGCATCAACCATCTGAATGAAAAATTAAGCGGCGACCAGCATGTATCCGACATTTCAGGTCATTCGCTGTCGTTCATGATGGATTTTCTTCATTCTCAACTGGGATCGGTACACTTGTACAACGATGAATATCAATTTCTGAAACTCATCAACTCGGCAGGTTTTGATCCAAAGAAACTGAAGGAACGGATCAAATTGAACGAAGGGCTTCCTGGACGTGCTGGTGCTGAAAGGAAAATGATCGTACTATCGGATATCACCGATGAAACATACATTACCTATTCTTCCTCTGGAGAATTTCATCCGAAGGAAGTGGTTGTCATGCCCCTTATTTTTAATGATGCCCTGATAGGAGTTCTTGAATTATCGTCCCTGAAATCCTATTCAGAGATTGAAATTCAATTTCTGAAAGATGCTTCGGAAATCATAGCCATCAACCTGAGTTCGGCTGTCAATATGCTAAAAACCAACGATCTGTTGCACAAGACACAGGATCAGGCCAGCGAACTCCAGGTTCAGCAGGAAGAATTACGGGTGGCCAATGAAGAATTGGTTGAACATACCAAGGTATTGACTGAAAGTGAAAAGAGGCTTCAGGTGCAACAGGAAGAATTGCGGGTGGCCAACGAAGAACTGGAAGAACGTACCCGCCAGCTGGAAATCCAGAAAGACGACATCAGTTTGAAGAACAAAGAACTGACCGACACCAGGGATAAGCTGGAAATCAAGGCCAAGGAGCTGCAACTGTCGAGTCAGTATAAATCGGAGTTTTTAGCCAATATGTCGCACGAGTTGCGCACTCCACTCAACAGCTTGCTCATCTTGTCCAATTTACTTGGCAACAACAAAAAGGGCAACCTGACTGAGGATCAGGTCAGATCAGCCAAAATCATTCATAAAAGCGGTACAGATTTACTGCACCTGATCAACGAAGTACTTGATTTGTCAAAGATTGAAGCTGGAAAAATGAGTGTAGAGATGGCTGCCGTTAAAACCATCGAAATAAGAGAAGAAATATTGATGAACTTTAATGCTACGGCAGAGGAGAAAAAGCTCAGGTTTGAAGTCCATGTAGCCCCAGGTTTTCCTGTTGAGATTGAAACAGATCGTTACCGGCTGATGCAGGTGCTGAGGAACTTGTTGTCGAATGCCTTTAAATTTACTGGAAAAGGGAGTGTTTCGGTCGATTTTATGCCCACACCACTTCAGCATCAATTCAGGAATCCGGCATTGAAGGTTTCCAATTCCTGTTGTATCAAGGTGACCGATACCGGTGTAGGCATTCAGCCAGAAAAAATGGAAGCTATTTTTGAAGCCTTTCAGCAAGCCGACGGAAGCATTTCACGACAATTTGGTGGTACCGGTCTGGGACTGTCAATCTCGAAAGAACTGGTCAGGATGTTGGGTGGTGAAATCCAGCTCGAAAGCCAAGTTAGTCAAGGTTCATCATTTTATATTTATTTGCCGGTCAAGCAGTCATTGGGTTCAGAAAAAGGAAGTATTCAGATGCAGGCAGTCACTTTGCTTGAAAAAGAGAATGGATTAGACAGTATTCATGTACCCGTTCAAAAATCCATCCTTCCCGTTTTTATTGATGACGACCGGGAATTGGCCATGAATGAGCCTTGCGTTCTGATTATACATCCATCAGCCATACAGGCTGATAAGTTTTGTCAACAGGCACGGGCAAAGAATTACAAAGCCATTGCCGCAGCCAATATCCAGGATGGAATCTTGCTGGCCGAAAGGCTTCATCCCCAGGCCATCATGCTCTCCCTTGAGTTGGTAGCCAATAAGGGCTGGGAGAACTACCAGGGGCTGAAAGCGCATCCATTGGTCAGTAAACTTCCGGTTCACCTGATTTCCTCCATTGAATACCTCGGACCGGAAGAAGACAGTCAACTCAAGACACTTGAAACCGTTGAATTTGCGGATGCGCTCAAGCAACTTGAATCGCACCTGATCTCACATTCAAAACGAATCCTGGTGGTGGAAGATGATTTGGTGACCCGTCAATTGGTGAAAGAACTTTTAAAAGAACTTGACATCGAGATCCAGGAGGCCAACTTTGCCGAAGATGCCTACGAAATAATGACCAGGGAGAACTTTGATTGCATGATTCTTGATTTAGGATTGCCCGATTATTCAGGCAGAGAATTGCTCGAGAAATTAAAGCTGAATAACATTCCCATTCCAAAGGTGATTGTTTACACCGGTAAAGAAATGTCCAAGGAGGATCTTAAAAGCCTGAACAACTACACCAACACCATTATTCTAAAAGGCTTGAAATCGGATGAACGACTGATGGATGAAGTCACCCTCTTTCTCCACCAGGTTTCCAAAACCAACCCAGGGACAAAGGTGAAAAACGCATCTGTTGATGGGGATGTCTTGTTCAAGGGGAAAAAGATACTGGTGGTGGATGATGAAATCAGGAATGTATTTGCACTAGGCAAAGTTCTGGAGGAAAAAGACATTGAAGTACTGGAGGCCGAAAACGGTCAGATAGCCCTTGATATGCTGAATGAACACAAGGACATTGACCTTGTGTTGATGGATGTCATGATGCCGGTCATGAATGGATTCGAAGCCATGCGCATTATCCGTAATACCGCCGGAATAAAGAACATCCCGATTATTTGCCTGACAGCAAAGGCCATGAAAGAGGATCATGAAAATGCCTTAAAAAATGGGGCCAATGATTATTTGTCCAAACCCCTGAACGAAGAAAAATTATTTGCCATGTTGAAAATCTGGCTGTACAAAAAATAAGAAATGATGACAAACCCAAAGATTCTGTTAGTGGACGATATGCTCGAAAACCTCATTAGCCTGGAGGCCATCCTGGAGGATTTTGAAATCGATATTGTCAGGGCTTTTTCAGGGGAGGAAGCCCTGAAACTGAGCCTCAAGGATGAATATGCCCTGGTGATACTGGATGTTCAAATGCCTGGCATGAACGGGTATGAAACCCTTGAATTGATGCGGCAACGCAAAAAGACCAAATATCTTCCGGTCATCTTTGTTTCGGCCATTCACCAAAGTGACCTTCACATCATCAAAGGAATCGAAACCGGGGCTGTTGATTTTATACCCAAACCTGTCATCCCTGACATTCTGAAGGGCAAGGTTCGCATCTTTCTGGATTTATACCTTCAGCGCAAAAAACTGGATGATTTATTGTTGCAGATGGAAAATGCAAACCTGAATCTGAAAATCGCCAAGGGTAAAGCAGAAGTGGCCACTCAGACCAAGTCGATGTTTTTAGCCAACATGTCCCATGAAATCAGGACACCGCTCAATGGGGTGATCGGATTATCCAAATTACTGAAGAAGACCAGCCTGACCGATGAACAAAATGAATTGCTGGATATCATTACCATTTCAGGAGAAAATTTATTGCTGATCATCAATGATATCCTGGACTATTCAAAGATTGAATCAGGCCAGATACAACTTGAAATCATCGATTTTGATTTGAGGAAACTGGTGAACAATGTGTACCAGCTGATGAAATTCAAAGCCCGGGAAAAAGGGATTCAATTAACTTGTTTGATTTCCGAGGAGATTCCAGGCATCTTAATCGGAGACCCCTTGCGTATCAGCCAGATTCTGATGAACCTGGTGAACAATGCCATCAAATTTACCCCCCAAGGTTCCGTAGATATTCACATTGAACCCATTGACCAGACGGATCAGAATATCCGCTTGTTATTTAAAGTGTCCGATACGGGCATTGGCATCACTGAAGATGGTAAGCAATTGTTGTTCAAAGAATTTTCGCAGACTGAATCCTCCATCAGCCGTGAATATGGTGGAACAGGCCTGGGTCTTGCCATCTCCAAAAACCTGGTCCTGATGATGAAGGGTGAGATCGGGGTTCACAGCCAATGGGGAAAAGGATCCGAATTTTGGTTCAGACTACCGCTGAAAGAAGCAGGGGTTCCGATCCTGGAAGTTAAGAAAGAGACCCATCACATGCCATCGAATATCAATATCCTATTGGCAGAGGATAACCATATCAATCAAAAAGTGGCAACTCTGACCCTTAAACAACTCGGATTTGAATGTGATATCGCCAAAAACGGGCGCGAGGCATTTGATCTATTTGAGCAAAACCGCTATGATGTGATTTTTATGGATATGCAAATGCCCGAGGTGGACGGACTTCAGTCAACAGAAATGATCAGGGAATTTGAAAAAAATACATTTGTAAAATTTCCAACCTACATCGTGGCCATTACGGCCAATGTGATGGAGGAAGACAAACAACTTTGTCTACAGGCAGGAATGAATAACTTTATGACCAAGCCCTTTAGCGAAAACGACTTGCGCAATATATTACTCGAGGTTGTCAGACACCAGAAAAAACAGTAATTTAAATGTCAAAGGCTACCTACAACGAATCGGACAATGAACTTTTCAACATCGAGCTGCAATTGTTGCTGGAGGCTGTATTCCTTCGGTATGGCTATGATTTCAGAAATTACAGCAAAGCTCATCTAAAACGACGTGTGTTGTATCGGCTGGGCATCAGCAATTTATCGACAGTCTCGGAACTTCAGAATAAAATTCTCAGAGACCGTGAATTCTTTAAAGAATTCCTGGACGATCTTTCCATCAATGTGACTGAAATGTTTCGCGATCCCGATTTTTACAAATCATTGCGTGAGAACATCATCCCCAAGTTGCGGACCTATGCTTATTTTAAGATTTGGCATGCCGGGTGCGCAACGGGTGAAGAAGTTTATTCCCTGGCCATTTTACTACACGAGGAAGGTTTGATTGACCGATGCCAGGTATATGCCACTGATTTTAATCAAAAGGTTCTTGAAATTGCCAAAGAAGGTGTATACCAAAAGACAGATATCGAACAATGTGAAAGAAACTATCAACTCTCGGGGGGAAAGAAAAACCTGTCGGATTATTACAAGTCCATGTATGGATCAGTGATGTTCAACAAAGAATTATCCAGCCGGATCGTGTTTGCCGACCACAATCTAGTAACTGACAGTGTATTTGCAGATGTCAACCTGATTCTATGTAGAAATGTGTTGATTTATTTTGAAAAAAACCTTCAGGAGCAAGTACTTGGTTTGTTTTACGAAAGCCTTGTTCCATCCGGGATTCTTTGCCTGGGGACCAAGGAAAGCCTCAAGTTTTCCGAATACGGGAAACTATTTGAGGGGATCGATGAGAAGCAGAAAATATTTAAAAAACGTATCCTTTGATGTACAAAGCCATTGTGATAGGAACTTCTTATGGGGGTTTGGAAGCCTTAAAACTCATCTTGCCAAGCCTGGATGAGACATTTCCATTGCCCATTATTATCGTCTTGCACATTGGCAATCACAGCAATGATACGTTTATCGAATACCTGAATTCAATATGCAAATTGCAGGTCAAGGAAGCCGAAGGCAATGAAACTATCCGAGGGGGAGTCATTTATTTTGCCCCTCCCAATTATCATTTACAGGTAGAAAACAATTTTACCTTTTCACTGTCAACTGCCGAAAAAGTCAACTTTTCAAGACCATCGATTGATGTATTGTTTGAATCGGCCGCCTGGGTTTATGCAGAAAATTTAATTGGCGTAATTCTGACTGGTGCCAATTCAGATGGGGCCAACGGCCTAAAAATAATCAAAGATACAGGGGGAACTACGATCGTTCAGAATCCATGTTCAGCTCTTTCGCCGGCCATGCCCCGTGCTGCCCTTAAAATCAGCAAACCCGATATCCGGCTTAAGCTGGAAGATATTTCTGATCAATTAATGAAACTTGCCTTACAACGATAAGACTTATCCCCAACATTTAACCTATGAAAAATAAATACTTTTTACTATTGGCTTTATTCATGCTGAGCTCTCATGGATTATGGGCCAAAAGGCATCAGCCCATTGATTCAAAAGCCACCCCTGAAACCAAGGCCCTATATGCCAATTTGGGCAGGCTTTCGAAAGATCATGTATTGTTCGGTCACCAGGATGCCACTGCCTATGGGCATGGCTGGACCGGGGACCCTGACAGGTCGGATGTGAAATCAGTCTGCGGATCACATCCTGCTGTGGTTGGAATGGATATCAACAGTATTTCATCAGCACATACACCAGAGGCTCTTTCGAAGGCCAAGGAAGTCTTGCGCAAAAATGTGGTCGATACCTACAACCGGGGCGGAATAACCACCATTTGCTGGCATTTCAGCAATCCCGTTTCAGGTGGAGGCTTCAACTGGCAGGATTCGGTTTCGTTGCCTGCCGTTCAATACATCATCCCTGGCGGCAAGGCACATGAGCAGTACAAAAAGATTCTCGACAATGTAGCCGATTGGGCCCTGAGCCTGAAAGGCTCCGATGGAGCCCTGGTGCCCCTGATTTTTCGCCCCTACCATGAGTTCGACGGAAACTGGTTCTGGTGGGGCCGTTCACATTGCACACGCGAGGAATTCATTGCCTTGTGGCAGTTCACAGTCTCCTATCTGCGCGACACCAAAAACGTTCACAACCTGCTGTATGCCTTCTCTCCTGATAACCGGTTTCTTACCGAGTCACAATACCTGGATCGTTATCCGGGCGACAAATGGGTAGATATGCTGGGAACTGATAACTATGGCGACATGGGACGCGACCGTTACGACATTGACACTGCTGCCAAAAAGCTGAAGATTGTTTCAGATTATGCCCTGAAAACCGGCAAGCTGGCCTCCTTTACCGAAACAGGCCTTGAATCCATTCCCGATACCGCCTGGTGGACTGAAACCCTTCTCAAAACGCTGCACAAATTGCCCATGAACATTTCCTATGTATTGGTTTGGCGCAATGACTCCCGCAGCCCTACCCATTTCTATGCCCCCTTTCCCGGACAGGTGAGCGTTCCTAACTTCATGCGTTTTTACAAGGATCCCTACACCTTGTTCGAGAAAGATTTGAAAAACATCTACGGAAAAATGAAATAGACCAAAGTCATTAAGTCCTCATAATCGAATAAAAGCCCTAAGCGCTGATCAAATGCGCTTAGGGCTTTATTGTTTTATACCATGAACAGGGACCGTAATCCCTGGTGGATTTATTTTTCGACTATTACAAGTAGCTTACAATTTTAGGATGTAATCGGCGCTGTCCTTGAAATTCTCAGGATCCATCTCAACGAAATAATTTTTCACCCCGCATTTATCGGCAGCAGCAAAAAACTCTTTCCAGTCAACAACCCCTTGCCCGATGGGTACTTGTTTTTCGGCCGTGGTCGACCAATCAGCCAGATGGGCCGATAGAAACCTGCCAGGGTACTTGTTGAAATAATGAGCGGCCTTGTATCCAATGCTGATAACGGCTACCTGGAACTGCATCTTCACCATTTCGGGATCAAAACGATCCATCATTTCGTCATAGATCAATGTCCCGTCGATCTTATCGAATTCCATGTGGTGATTGTGATAGCCCAACTGGAGGCCTGATTTTTTTGTTTTTGCACCGATCTCGTTTAATTCATCGATGCCTTTATCCCAGTCACTCATGGTAGCCTCTTTTGGAAGCCAGAGACTGGAGCAAATCATTTGTTTCTGTCCCGATTCCAGGGCAAAGTCGATTCTATCCTGCAATTTATCGCGCAGTTCGCCCATTCCGTAATGAGTACTTTCCAGGGTAAGTCCCGAATCTTCCACTATATTTTTCATTTCCTTTCCAGTCATGCTCATCAGGGGTCCAAACCCCGAACTTTCGTATCCTGGGGGGGAACACATTTCAACAGTCTGATAGCCCATGTCGGCCATCATTTTCAAAGTACCTGGAAAATCTTTTATCAGTTGATCTTTTACAGTCCAAACCTGAAAGCCCAGTGGTTTTTTCAATGCCTTTAAGCCCCCTGAAGCCTGGAGATTCATCGGAATCTGGGAGGCCAGTAAGGCGCCTCCGATTCCCATGGCACTCCGACCAAAAAATTGTCTTCTGTTCATCATGATAGGTTGTTTTTATTAGGATGTTTAATTTATTCTAGTTTAAAGTTCCAGGTTCCAGGTTTCAGGTTCTCACCTTCTCACTTTCTCCCCTTCTCCCCTTCTCACCTTCTCACCTTCTCATTTTCTCATTTTCTCCCCTTCTCACTTTCTCACCTTCTCACCTTCTCACCTTCTCACCTTCTCCTCTTTAAATCGTTCCCGGATCCCAACCTTTGCGATACTGGCGTGACAAGTATTTGTTGGCCTCGGGCACATTGGTAATCTTTCTGTTGGCAGAATCGAACTTCAGCATACGGCCCATCCTCAGGGCAACGGCATATAAATTGACCGCTTCGGTAATGTCACCGGCTTCTGTGAAACTTCCAGGACATTGCTTCCCAGCTTTTACAGACTGCATAAACTGAACAAATCCTGAAGTTTTCTCCTTTACAGGTGCTGCCGTCACGGCCTGCAGAGCCATTCTTTTTGCAGGAAGCAACTGTGGATTATCCACATGGAAGCCTGCCAATATCTTACCCTTGTCACCTACAAACATCATACCTTCAGCAGGCATTTCCTTGTTGTCCTCATACAATTCTTCGGGAACCGCTGGTCGCATTCCGCCATCATACCAAATCAGGTCAACTGCCGGACGCGATCCCTTGGCCGGATATTTAAACCTTACCGAACTGGCAAATGGAAATGAAAAGTCATTCCTCACCTGGAAAGCCGCGGAATCCTGGATACCGCATACATGGCTGAAGGTGGGTTCAATGATGGTTGGATTTTCCAGTCCCAGGGCCTTGAAAACGGTCCATAAGCTGTAATGTCCCATATCAGCCATCGAGCCTCCGCCAAAGTCATACCAGCCTCTGAAAACCATGTTGGTGTAATGAGGGTGATAGGTCCGTTCGGCTTCAGGTCCCAGCCAGATGTCCCAATCCATTCCCTTGGGAACCTCGGGCTTATCGGTTGGCAGTGTCGGATATTGAGGCCAAACCGGCCGGTTCGACCAGTTGTGCACTTCCTTCAGAGTTCCGATTTCACCGGCATTGATCCAGTTCATTACCTGGTCCATTGAGCCGTTCGAATCCCAGGCAATCAGATGGGTAGTTACTTTCGATTTGCCGGCGGTATCGATCACCAGGCGGCCTTCTTCCAGTCGGTTGGAAATGGGTTTATGGGTAGTCACACCGATGCCCCTTTTCATGGCAGCCATGGCAATCACGCCATGAAGGTGATCGGGAGTCATCACTTTAACCGCATTCAAGTCTTTTTCCTTTTCAAACATTTCGCGGAAATCGGCATAGGCGTTGCAGCCCTTGTTTTTTTCTCCACGGAATTTGGAATAGTAGGTATCCACGATTTCTTTCCCGTTGTCACGTCCCCCGGGCACCGTATTGTCGCCCCCTGATTTCCAGTCTGGAAGTTTGAGGGTCGCGCGTATTTCATCCCGGAGACCTGTTTTTCCCCAATCGTAATAACCGGTTGCATATTTTTGGGGATCACATACGGCTACAATCTGAAGTTCAGGTATTGATAAAAGAGGCTGAAGTTCCCGCAATCCCTGGGTTCCTGTACCAATGTAGGCCAGGGTCATTTTATCACTAGGGGCTACAAAACCGTTTCCCCCCAATACATGTCTGGGTACGATGGTCATGGCCAAAGCGGCAGAGGTAATTCCCCCGATAAATTTACGGCGATTGATTTGATGGGTCGTGTTGCCTTCTTCCGGATTCAGACTTTGAGCGTCTGTAGGACTTGTCTTTTGATTCATCATGTGGTTTGAAGTTAGCTAGTTTGATTTGATAAAAAAGTCAGGCAAAAGATACTGAATTTTTCTGAATTTAACTTCATTTTAAAAAAAACAATGCATCATCCTGATTTAAATCATTTAATCGGTCAATTTTCAAGGTCCGATCTCAATAGTTGAAATTCAAAGCATATAATTTATTAAATTTGTTTCAACCGATCGCTTTCTAATCGAAACATCGGTTGATCTGAACCTAAAGTGCAACTGGAACTATTGCACTGGCCATGGAGAGTTATATCTGACATTAAAAAGCAAGTATAACAATGAAGTATTCTATCAAGAAACTGATAAGAAGAGCGTTCTTATCTTTGTATGGTATGTTTATTTTAATGACCGCTTGTAGTGCAACCTATTATGTGAGTAATGCAGGCAGCGATTCCAACGATGGGAAATCGGTCAGCAGGCCCTGGAAAACCCTTGACAAGGTTAATTCCTCTGCATTGGCCGCAGGTGATGCCGTGTTGTTTAAATCAGGTAACTCCTGGTATGGCCAGCTAATCCCTAAAAGTGGCAGTTCATCCGCCCGAATTACCTATGGAGCCTATGGCACCGGCAATAAGCCCCTGATCCATGCCTCGCTTACCAAAATGAGTACCGATGACTGGGTAAACCAGGGTACCCATCTCTGGAGAAGTGCCAGTACGTATGGCACTGAAATTGGAAATATCCTTTTTAACAAGTCTTTTTGCGGGATACGAAAATATTCAGCCCTGGCATTGAAGGCACAAGGGCATTATTATTACAACACCTCCTCCCATTACATTTCAATTTACTCGAAAAGTAACCCTGCCATTTACTATTCAGATCTGAAGCTTTTGTCGGCGATCATCCTGGTACCGATCAGGAATAAATCAAATATAACCATCAAGGATTTAAATTTAAGTTATACAAGCGCTTATGCAGTGGCGGGGGATGGCGTTTCCGGGATCACCCTGAGTAAGCTTACCATGACCTGGATTGGCGGGCAAACCTATTCAGGTGAGTTGAGAAAAGGAAATGCAGTGGAGTTTTGGAACAATTGCAAGGATGCACTGGTCGAAAACTGTACCATCAAAGAAGTCTATGATGCTGGCCTTACCAACCAGGGCGACAATGCCACCCAATCAAACATCACTTACCGCAATAACTTGATCACCCATTGTGAGTACTCTTACGAATACTTCCTGCACGAGGGTCAAACATCCAACATCCTGTTTGAAAACAATACTTGTGTGGATGCAGGCCTTGGATGGGGCCATACCCAAAGGCCAGACCCATCGGGAAGGCATATCCGCATTGCAGGAACACCGCCCAACACCACCAACTTTGTGGTGCGCAACAATATCTTTTGCAATGCCACCGATGTGTTGAACTATACCCGTGACATTGAAGGGCGAGAAGACCGCTTTACATTCGATTATAATGCCTATTATCAACCTTCCGGCAGCAACATTGCCAGGATTAAAATGGTCAACTATCCCACTTTTCCCGCCTATAGAAAAGCCACCCGATGGGAAACCCATTCAATTGACAAAGACCCTTTATTTGTCGATGCTGCCCATAGAGATTACCGGCTGTCTCCCAATTCTCCCTGTCTTGCTGCCGGCGATCCTGCTTCGCCTAAAGATGTAAAGGGTATAAATGCCAATATGGGAGTATTTGAAAGCTCATCCCAAAAAAAACATACCCTCCCCCATGCGCGGCACATCTCAAAATGATCAAGGCCATATTTCATGGATAAATTTGGAAACACAAGAAATATAAACACATAGGCATATAGGACACATAGAAAGATTTTTATCTATGTGTCCTATGTGCCTTTGTGTTTAAAAATACCAAAGCCAAATGGACTAATCCTTATCCTCCTTTTTCATTGGCTTTTTTTCAAGCAGTTTCCCATTCGAATCAAATGAAATTTCCAATTGATCTTTTCCTTTCACAGCTTCCATTTCGAAGGTAGTGGCTCCTTTGGCATCAACCGCCTTTTCTATTTCATCCAACTTGTATCCTGCGAAATCTTTGGCAATGACCGCTTTTACCGCCTGTGGAAGTTCGCCTTCTTTGATTTCGCTTTCTGTTTCAAGAACATTTCCTTTGGCATCCATCAGAATAGAGCTTTCAACCCCGTTCTGTTTATATTCGGCTTCATATTCACCGGGTTTCTCTACGCTCCATTTTACTTTTTGTGCCATTGGAAATTTAGCAGCAAATCCAGTCTTGGCTGCTGCCGGGATTTTCTCCTCTTTTTGATTGGTGGCTGAAACGCCCAAAACAAATACAATGCAAATGAATAATACCATTAACTTTTTCATGATTGCTATTTTTTAGAGTTTATGATTCAAAGTTAAGCAGTAAGTTGGTAGAAATTTGGTATTTTTATTCAATATTCAATGTTGTTCAATACTTATTTAGTGGATCATAGCCTGGAGCATCAATCCGACCTGGTCCCTGTTCTTCCCACATACCCACTATTTCTTTTTCTTATGCCAATTCTACAAGTAAATCAGAACATTGATCTATTTATGTCGTACCAACGTCAGTGTTTCTGTAATCTAACTGTAATCTAACTGTAATGTATCTGTATTGCTTATTACAGATACATTACAGTTACATTACAGTTAGATTACAGAAACACTGGTGTTGGCATAAGGAAATCTTGGTCCAGATAGGAATTCAACCTATCGAGAATGGCTGACAAAAGCACAATTAGTATGGAACCGGAAAATGGAAATTGGCCAGGGCTCAGCGATTTTTTTATTTTCAATTGAATAGTTAGCTATGACTAGCTTTCCTTTTAACATGATTTGGAATTGAGCAGGCCGGCATTGATGGTCATGTGGTGCATCTGGTTCAAATAACTATATTTCAATTGAAGATGGTAGTTTTTGCAAATTTCATTGGCAATGGCAAGTCCCAAACCATTGGATTCACTGGAGGTCACTTGTTTGGCAAACCGGCGGAACAACCTGGTAATATCCATCTGACCAAGTTCCCCTGTATTGGAGATGGTTACCTGTTGATTTTGGGATAAAATGGTTATTTTTCCTTTTTTATAATTGTGTCTCAAGGCATTGCTGAGTAGATTACTGATCAAAATCTCGGCCAGCAATGGATTCATTGACAGAATGACCTTTTCATCTAAATGTACAGACATTTCGATTTGTTTCAAAGCAAAAAGTTCTTCGAGATATTCGATCTTCGACTGTATCAATTGGCAAATATCAATTTCAGAAACTTCTACAAATTGGTTATTTTCAATTTTTGAAAGTAACAGCAAGGCCTCATTGAGCTTTGAAAGCCTGATTGCTGATTCAAACGCGGCATGAATTCGCTGATGTTGCAGGTCGTTCATCGATTTATCCTGCAAAACCAGTTCCAATTTTGATTTAATAATAGCCAGTGGAGTTTGAATTTCATGCGAAGCATTTTCCGTAAATTCTTTCAAATTGATAAAATCAGCCTGTATCTGATGCATCATCTTTTCAAGGGTATCATTTAGCTGATCAAATTCAGAGATGCCTGTATGGTCAAAATTGAAGGTTTTGTTTTCGCTCATCTTCCAGGCGTTCAATACTGAAAGGCTCTGGAAGAAAGGGGTCCAACTCTTGGAAGAAAGCCATCGGTTCAGGAAAAAGAGCGCCAGCAGAACCAAAAAAAACAGGATAGCCATAAAGGAGAAAATCACCATCTGCAAATCTTCCGATTCGAAAAGTGATTGGAGTAAAACAACCTTATAATAGTTTCCACCCACATGGACCGAAAAAGACATTTTACGATAGGTGATCAGTTCTTTTTCCTGCTGGTCGTAAGCCAAAGTATCGGCAAAGCGCTGGTATTCATTTACTTTAACAACACGTTTGATAAAGACGGAATGATCAAATGATTCCAGTGCATCAATCGACTGAGGATTTTTCTGAAGGTGAAGCAGAATGTATGCTTTTCGGGACTCCAGCATTTCATAAATATTCTGGTCAACAACATGTCCCAATGCAAGATAGAACAAGATCCCAGCAACAGAAAACACCACGAAGGTAAGAGCCAGAAAACGACTATTTATTTTGGATTGAAGCTTCATGGCAAAAAACTATATCCTGTCCCGTATACATTGTGAAAATAATCGATACCTGTTTTTGCCAATAATTTGCGTCGTAAGTTTTTGATGTGTGAATAAACAAAATCGAAGGAATCGGCAGCATCGGCAAAATCGCCCCACAGATGTTCCGCGATGGATTCTTTGGTGAGCACCCTACCTTGATTGGAGACGAAAAACATCAATAAGTCAAATTCTTTTCTGGTGAGCTGCAAAGATTCACCGCCAATCAAAACCTTCTTGCTTTCAGGAAGAATGGTAATTTTATCTATAATCAATTCCTGTTTTCCTTCAAACTTACGGCGGCGAAGCAATGATTTAATCCGGGAATTAAGCTCCGGAAGGTGAAAGGGTTTGGTCAGGTAATCATCAGCCCCCATGTCTAGCCCCCTAATCTTATCATCCATTGAGTTCTTGGCCGAAATAATGATGATACCAGTTTCAGGATGGTTTCTTTTTAACGTTTTGATCAGCGAAAGTCCGCTGCCATCAGGCAATCCAATATCAACCAACATACAGTCGTATTCGTAAAGGTTGACTTTTTCATTTCCCAATTCAATGGACCCAGCCTGCTCGCACCGATAACCCTCTTCTTCCAGGTAAGAAACAATCGTTTCGCTAAGCGCAATTTCATCTTCAATGACTAAAATCTTCATGCTGAAAATTTTTAAACAAATATATCATCAAATATTGGAGAAATTTGGAAAAAGAAGACTCACATTTCAGTATAGTTTGAAAATCAGACGATAAGAATACTTTATAAAGCCAACAATCTGAACTATATGCTATAAAATCTGTTTTGAATAAACCTAAAGCAATAAATCCTAAATTTCTACCAATTTCAGCAATAAATTCGAGGCCTTAATGATTATAAATTCAAAATATTTACACATACTTGCACCCATGTTCAGTCATGCGAAGTAACAGATCCAATCGCCAATCGGTTTGCTAAGCATTTGCCATTCGAATATAATATTATACAGGATTTTAGCCCTAATTTACCAAATCAATATATAAACAATCAGTTCAACCAATGAAGCGTATAAAAATTTTACTCTCACTACTATTTCTTTACTCAGCGAGTTTTGGTCAGGTATATATCAATGAATTCATGGCCTCCAACAGTTCGACCATCCAGGACCCTGATTACAAACAAAGCGCCGATTGGATTGAATTGTATAACGGGGGGACCGAAGCTGTCAAACTGGACGGTTATTTTCTGACCGACAACCTGAGCAAGCCCAACAAATGGATGATTACCAACCTGACCATAGCAGCAAAAGGATATGTCGTATTTTGGGCCGACAGTAAAGATTCAGTCAACCACACCAGTTTCAACCTGAGCGCGACAGCTGAACACATCGGATTGTATAAACCTGATTTGTCAGTAGTCGATACCATCAGTTATGGGCTTCAGGATCCCAATATTTCATTTGGAAGATCAACCGACGGCGGCAGTGTATGGGCCTTATTCATCAAAGCCACTCCGGGCACATCAAACAATACGACCCCCAATTCGGGAATTGTGAAAAGTGATCCGACTTTTTCACTTCCAGGTGGTGTTTATCACAATTCGGTTTCGCTCGAGATTAAAAGCATCTTTGGGGGCGAGGTACTCTACACTACCGATGGCTCTGAACCTAATGAGCAGTCTGCGATAGCGAGCGGGGCGATCGTTATTGACAAAAATACGGTGGTCAGGGCACTGATTCATAAACCGGACCAGATATTGGGACCAATCATTACAAACACCTATCTGATTGATTCTGAAAATACAATGAATAACTTGCCCATTGTCTGCTTGTCATCCGATCCGGTAAATTTCTGGGATCCGGTAAAGGGCATTTATGTGGTACATACGGTGAAGCCTGATTGGGAGATCCCGGTCAACATCGAGTTATTTGAAAATGATGGAAGAGTGGGAGCTGCCTTCAATTTAAGGGCAGGCGTGAAATCAACCGGCTTGTATTCGTGGCAGCTGCCCGAAAAAATGCTGGGTGTCTCTTTCCGAAAAGCTTATGGGGCAAGCAAGCTGGAATATCCGCTGATCTTTGACAAGGACCGCAAGGTGTACGACACCTTTTCGCTCAGGGCCTCGGGAAGCGACTGGGGCAATACCATGTTCAGAGATGGGATGATTCAGACGGCCGCCGTTGAAAATACCAATATCGACAATTCGGGCTTCAGGGCCTGCGTGGTTTATATCAACGGACAGTATATGGGCATCCACAACATCCGTGAGAAGATCGATGAAGATTATATTGTGGGCAACCATGACCTGGCACCTGGAAGCTTCGACATGATCGAAGAGACCGATGCCGGGCATTATGCAGAAACAGGTGATTACAAGGCCAATGACTATTTTCTTTCCCTTACGGCCATGGATTTGTCGAACCAGGCCAACTACGACGCGGTGGCTGCGGAGATGGACATTGACGATTTTACCGATGTGGTTTGTACGGAAGTGTATAGCGGCAACAGTTCGATTGGTCACAACCTGATGAAATGGAAACCCAAAGATACGGGCAAGTGGAAATGGGTACTGATGGATTTTGACCGTGGTTTTTTTGGGGTCAACAACCAGATGATCAGTTTCTATGCCAATGAAGATGGCTGGCCCTTCAGAGATTTACTGAAAAATACAGGCTATAAAAGACTGTTTGGAATAAAACTTTCCGACCTCCTTTTTACAACCTTCAATTCCCAAAGGATGATTGGGGAGATCGACGCTCATCAAAAAGCCATCGAAGCCGAAATGCCCAGCCATGTCAACCGCTGGAAAGGAACCAGTGGAACGGGCAATTACAGCAATGTAAAAGCAATCTCATCGGTCGATTACTGGCACACGGAAGTTGAAAAGTTAAGAACCTTTGCCAAGGCCAGACCTACCATCATACTCAATGATTTAACCAATTACGGGTTTCAGGCTCCTGTGGCCGTTTCAGTAACCACACTCCCCGCAAAGGCAGGAATCCTGACTTTCAACGGGTTGGACATCCCGGTGGATGTTTGCACCGGGGGCTACCCCAAAGGTGAAGAAATCAAGCTAACTGCACAGGCAAAAGCTGGTTACACCTTCAAAGGCTGGAAAACCAATGTGGATTCCCTTTTACTAGGCAAGGAACAAGTATGGAAATATTCGGATACCGGATCCGACCTTGGGACTACATGGAGGAATTCAGATTTCAACGATACCGACTGGAAATCAGGTCAGGCAGAGTTGGGCTATGGGGATGGAGATGAAAAAACAACCATCGGCTTTGGCGGTGACACCAATAACAAATATATCTCTTCTTATTTCAGAAGAAGCTTTGTATTAAACAACCGGCAAAAGGTAAATGCCTTGACCTTGTTGTTAAAAAGTGATGATGGTGCAGTGGTTTATTTGAATGGGAATGAAGTTCAACGTTATAACATGCCCGCCGGGACAATTGCTTATGGAACTACGGCCATCAGTTCAATTTCAGGAACGGATGAAGCTGTTTTTCATACCTTTTCGATTGGCTCAGAATTCCTGGTTAACGGGAATAATATAGTGGCTGTTGAAGTTCACCAGAATGTGGCTAGCAGCAGTGATGTGAGTTTCGATATGGAATTATCGGCCACGATGACTGGCAGTGGCAATTATGTTTCAACAGCCAAAGAGCTGGTTGTTAATACGCAATCGGCTGTAAATGTTACAGCAGAATTTGAAGGCGATGGGAAATGTATTGTTCCGAGTGAAATTACGGCTGCCATGACCCTTTCGAAAGCATGCTCACCCTATGTGGTGCCAGAGAATGTGACGATCACTTCCACCGGCAAGTTAAGCATTGAACCTGGGGTAGAGATCTGGATGTCGGATGGGGTATCGATCACTTCCGCAGGCCCGATCAACATCAAAGGAACCAGAACGGAGCCAGTGATATTCAAGAGTAACCCCCAAAGCCTGGAGAAAAAATGGGGAAATATTTCTATCAACAATGTAAGCGATACTTGTCATTTTAAGAATGTTTATATCCAGGATGCCTCCAAAGGGATTAACGCAGCCCATGATATTTTTGCCCTCGCTGTTTTTCACTCAAACATTGTCCTGGACAGCCTTTTTATTGATCATGTACACTACAATCCGCTGGCAGTCTATAATTCAAGTACCCAGCTTTTGCACAGCAGGCTGCATACTGAATATAGTGGAGCGGATATGCTCAATGTCAAGTTCGGCAAGATTTTAATTGATCATTGCGACTTCCCGGGAAACGATCAGCTGGATGTCGATGCCATCGATTTTGGCGAGATGACTGCCGGCAATACCGTTGTAAAGAACAGCTATTTTCACGATTTCGAAGGCTTCAACTCTGATGCAGTCGATCTGGGTGACCATGCAAAGAATGTACTCATCGACAGTATTGTGGCCTACAACCTGCAGGACAAAGGGATTTCAATCGGGCAGCAATCGTCCACTAAAATCACCAATTCGGTCTTTATCAATTGTGGAATGGGCGCCGGGATGAAGGATTCGAGCAGCGTAACGATTGATCATTGTACCTATTACGGAAACTTTTATGCCATTGCCAATTACCAGAAACATGCGGGCGATGCCGGGGCTCATGCAGTTGTTACCAATTCCATACTTTCCAATTCATACGAGTCGGGGTACATCAGCGATGAATTCTCTTCAATCAGTATTTCCAATTCATCAGACGATACGGAGTTATTGCCTGCCGGAAAGAATAATCTGAATGTCAATCCATTGTTTACAAATCCGGCTGCCTACGACTTCTCGCTGTTACCGGGATCGCCGCTTATTGGCGCCGCCACCAACGGATCGATTGGCGCCCATTTGAAGCTGCCAGCAATTCCGGTTTCAGTCATGATCAGCGACATCGCCTACATGACTGACCTGGGAATGGAAGATCTTGAATTTATCGGATTGTACAATCCGGGAGATTCGCCCATTCAGTTAGATAGCTGCCAATTTGCAAGTGGTGTTACGTTTATGTTCCCGGCAGGAACTTTGATCGGGGCAAAAACGAAAATTTACGTCACATCAAATGCCGCATCTGCATTTTGGAGCGATAAAGGGGTTGTTGTCTATCAATGGGAAACCAGCCATCTGGCCGATGAAGGGGAAAAAATTCAATTGGCCAATAAATATGGGAAGATCATTGATCAGGTGATTTACAACAACAAGGCACCATGGCCCTTACCTCAGAATTCAAAGTACGGAATTACCCTGACCCGTTTGGATGTGGATAACCATTTTGGTGAATATTGGAAGCTCCTACCCATTGAAGGTTTGGTGGGCGTTCACAGGAGTTTGGAAACCCAATCAATGACCGTTTATCCCAATCCGGCAACAGATAAAATTAGGATAACAGTGAATGGTGACACCAATTTAACGGGGGGAATTTATTCTTCCCTGGGGCAATTGGTCAGGCAAATCAAATTGGATTCCAATGGTGTTGCTACAATCGATGTTTCAAATCTGGTCAGAGGCATATACCTTGTCAAAATTGGAACATCCTCCTCTAAAATACTGATTTCTAAATAAATTACGAAACAAACAGTAAAAGGAAAATAGAAGGTAATAAGAAATAATCCATGCGAACTGCTCAAATCCAATCCTATTTAAAGCTTGTCTTGTGCATCATCTTGGTTTGGGTTTTTGCGGTGAACAAGGTGTTGGCGGAGAAATCGGATACCTTAAAGGTACGAAAAAATCTGATCTATGGAGGATATGGGCAATACGGAAAGGTGCTTGCCACCAATCCCTATCTCAGGCAGGTCATTGCTCCAGACGACCAGGTGATTGAATTTGTTGCGCTCTCCTTTCAAGTGTTAAAGCAAACTCAAGGGGATCAATTGTGGCAACAAAAGTATGGGCTCCCTACCTATGGGGTAGGTATCTATTCGGCCAGCTTTCCCGACAACAAAGGGTTTGGGAATCCAATTGCACTTTATGGAGTATTTAAAGCGCCCTTTAAACGATGGAACAAGCTCAGTCTGAATTATGAAGCATCGCTGGGCTTTACCTTTAATTGGGAACCTTTCAATCCATCGGAAAAAAATTACAACATTTCATTGGGTGCCACAGAGAGTGTTTTTATCGATCTGGGTGCCGATGTGAAATATGAATTAAGCCCTCATTTTGATCTTGGATTGGGGTATAGTTTTACCCATTTCTCCAATGGGGCCTTGAAAAGCCCTAATTTTGGATTGAATACCTTTTCACCAAAGCTTAGTTTGGAATACCGGATTAACAGGTTCCACCCTGAGATTGTCAAGCAAACGCTTCCTGCTTTCCTGAAAAAAACATCCGTTGATTTTTCCATCTTTGGAGGGGCAAAGAATGTACTTTACAAGGGCAACGATGTGGATACGATCAAGAAATACAATGGCGTTTATTATCCCGTGTATGGTTTTACTACCTTGCTGAACCGACAGGTGAATTACAAATCTAAACTGGGCATTGGCCTCTCCCTGAGTTACGATGGCTCCTACAATTCCAGAATTTATGTGGCCAATGG
>DASXUZ010000011.1:0-3099 GCA_036504555.1 Prolixibacteraceae bacterium
AGACACAGCATTTGGTACATTTCGTACAGCCTGCCGTATGGCCAGCGCAATCATTGGAGCCGTATTTATCAGATCTTCTCCCAGAACAAGAATTGCATCTGCTTTTTCAATTTGTTTTAACGAAGGCGTTTGAACTCCACTATTTTGTAAAAATTCCAAGACAGTTTTTGTCATATCTTGTTCCTTTTTTGAAATGCCATGATAAAAATTCTCCTTTCCTACCAGCACAGATAATGCAAAATTAGACTCGAGCGAGGCTCTTGGAGAACCAATCCCAATAATTTTGGCACTCTTTGAAAAAGAAGTACTTAACGTTGAAATCAATGATTCAATTTCAACCTCATCCTGACTATCATTCTTTTTGATACGAACTTTAGGTCTCCTGATCCGTTTTTCATCGTTAACAAACTCATAACCAAATCTTCCCCGGTCACAAATAAAATATCCATTCACTGCTCCATTATAACGGGTCATAACGCGTCTGAGAGAATGGTAGCGTTCGCTTGCAATGGTATTGCACCCGACACTACAATGAACACAGATTGACGGGGCGTTTGATAAATCCCACTTGCGGATAAAATGCTTCTTTAAAGTTTTGTCAGTAAATACCCCAGTTGGACATACCTCCACAAGGTTGCCACTAAACTCATTTTCAAGTACCCCATCATTATGCCGGCCAAAATATATATGATCGCGGGCTGAGAAAACATTTAAATCTTTGCCTCCTGCATATTCCTTATAAAACCTGACACAGCGATAACATTGGATACAACGGTTCATTTCATGGTTAATGAATGGCCCCAAATCCTGATTATTGTAAGTCCTTTTTTTAAAATCAAACCGTCTGTAATTATGACCACTCATCACAGTCATATCCTGTAAGTGACATTCACCACCTTCATCACAAACCGGGCAATCGTGTGGATGATTTGTCATCAATCCTTCAATAACCGCGGCACGAAATGCTTTAGCATCGTCATCTTCGATCGAAATAATCAAACCATCAGTCACAGGTTCCATGCAAGACATAACAATCCGACCTTTTTTGTCCTCCCCGTCCCTAAACTTTTTTACAGCACAAAGTCTGCAAGCTCCCACAGAACCAAGTGCAGGATGAAAACAGAAATGAGGAATTTCCAAACCCAGCGCAAGGCAAGTTTCCAGAAGATTCTTCTTCGGCTCTACCTCATAGTATTTCCTATCAATCTCAATTTTCATCATAGTTATCTCCAAGGACATTTTTTATCTTTGATATGGCGAACAAAATCATCATGAAAATAGTTTAGCCCGCTCTGTAAAGGTTCTACCGCACCAGGCGCGTGGGCACAAAATGTATTTCCAGGTCCTAAATATTGCGTATGAAATCTTAATATGTCAAGATATTCCATTTTACCGGTGCCTGCCTCAATGGATGCAAGTAACTTTTCCACCCAGGGAAGACCCTCACGGCATGGAGTACACCAGCCACAGCTTTCAACTGCAAAGAATTTTTCAACGTTCTGAATAAAGGCAACCGGACAAGTTTTATCATCCAGAATGATCATATTCCCGGTTCCTAACCGGCTCCCGGCAGCAGCTATTGTAGAGAAATCCATTTTTATGTCAAGATGATCCTCTTTCAGAAAGTCTGTAGATGCTCCACCCGGCAATACAGCTCTGAACCTATAACCGTCTAACATTCCTCCGGCATGTTCCTCGAGCAACTCACGTATCGTTACTCCAAGCGGTAATTCCCAAATACCAGGATTTTTCACCTTTCCACTTACCCCAAAGAGTTTTGTACCACCCGTTCCGGTAAGACTTAAACTTTTGAACCACTCAGCTCCATTCTCAACGATATGTGATATCCATGAAAGTGTTTCAACATTGTTTACAACTGTTGGTCTGCCAAACAAACCACTGATTGCCGGAAATGGGGGTTTCGTGCGTGGTATCGCCCTTTTCCCTTCGAGAGAATTGAGCAAGGCAGTTTCCTCACCGCAGATATACCTGCCAGCACTAACATGCACATTTATATCAAGATCAAAGCCTGACCCCATAATGTCTTTACCGAGGTAACCCTCATCATAAGCTTCTGCCAAAGCTTTTCGAAGTTCAATTTCCGCCTTTTTATAGGCCCAGCGCAGAAAAATATAGGCCTTTTCAGCTTGAATGGCATAGGCCGTGATTATCATTCCTTCGATAAGCTGATGCGGATTCCCTTCAAGAAGATACCTGTCTTTAAAAGTTCCCGGTTCCATCTCGTCAGCATTACAAACCAGGTAGTTTGGTTTCGACCTGTCATCATCTAATGGTACCAGGCTCCATTTTACACCCGAGGGGAAGCCTGCACCACCTCTTCCGAGTAAGTTCGAGGCCTTTACAAGATTAGTGACTTCAACAGGTGACATTTTTTTCAACGCCTTTTCAGTACCGGCATAACCACCTGCCCTCTTGTAATCTTTCAGATCTTGAGGTGAAGCTCCGGGGATAATATGTCTGGTCAAAGGTTTTTCCATCGGGTTATTTATAATAATCAAGCAGTTCATCAATTTTTTCAACTGTCAAATTATTAAAATGGTCGTTGTTGATCATCATTGCAGGAGCATGATCGCAATCGCCCAGACAAGATATTGGGAGTAAAGTATAACGACCATCGGTTGTGTTTTCGCCAAAACCAATACCGAGTTTCTTTGATATGTATTCATAAATTGTTTCATATCCCATTATCATACAACTGACTCCGTCACAAATCAGTATTACATTTCTCCCAACCGGCTTCCTGTAGATGCGGCTGTAAAATGTTGCAACGCCGTCCACTTCTTCACAGGATATCTTAAGAAGGCTGGCGATATCTTCCACCGATTCGTCCGCTACCCATCCCCGATGATCCTGTACGATTTTTAATGCATCAATACACGCAGCCGCCGGATACGGATATTGATTGACTTCCTTAAGTATCTCCTTTGTTTCCACCTCAGTCAACATCGCAATTTTATTATTGTAATTAACCCGAACAATTATTTTAATAAAATATTCTAACGTCAAATTTGTAATACTCTAAATTCAAAATCACCTGTCAAGGTCTGCTAAAACAAAGTCCATTGCCCCCAAAATTGC
>DASXUZ010000012.1:0-7191 GCA_036504555.1 Prolixibacteraceae bacterium
CCATCCTTCTGTCATTGTCATCTGTAACCCATGTGTAACTCATCTGTAACCTTTCTGTAACCTCACCATACAGAAAGGTTACAGATGGGTATCAGAAAAGTATCAGATAGACGCGTTCAATACCCTCTTCCATCAGGGTCAATCACCTTTGGAGTTATCTATTTTCGTTTCAAAGCAAATAGGTCACAAAGTCACAAAGTCACAAAGTACCAAAGCTATTCACCTCATTTTGTCACTTTGTCACTTTGTCACTTTACTACTTTGTCTCTTTGTAACTTTTTACACTCATTTGCTTATATTGAACTCAGGTTATTAGTATTTTATTAGTACTCTATCATTACAAAAATGCCGATTTTAGTACTGATAGAGTACTAATAAAATACTAAAAGTAATAACGGAACAGGGATGGATTATCCTATAATTGATCCCCGAAAGAGAAAAACAGCATACTTTTATTTTTTGTCATGGATTGAGAATTCTTTTATACTACATTTGAATAATTTGTTTGAATACTTGGTTGAAGAATAATTCATAAAAATAAAAGCATACATGGATTTTTTCCAGGGAAGATGGACCATAAAAATACTCCAGTCAAAGATGTTCTTTTGGAGTACGATACCTGCATTGGTTTTGGGAATCATCATTCTTGTTTATTTTTCAAGTATTAAAGATTTTCCAGTTTTCCCCAACAGCCAGAATTTTGAATATAAGTTCTACTCCGATAGTACGGCCGGTGGCAATTCAAAAATCATCAAGCAGCTTGTTACCGATAGTATCATTCAACTGGACTATCAAATTGGCAATCAGTTAAATACTCCTTATGCGGGATTAAATGTCGGACCCAGAGCAAGTAAATCAATTAACCTTGGAAATTACAACCAGCTAACGATCAGGCTCAAGGGAGATGACGTAAATGGTATTGGAATTGCTTTGGTTACCACAAATTCCTTGATGAGCAATGATCAAAAAAGTCAGGAGATTTTATTTTACCATATTTTTAAAATTTCATCAGGCATTCATACCTATCAGATTGGTACCAATAAATTTGAAGTACCCGACTGGTGGGGTGAAAATAACCGGATTGAAGATGCCTCGATCCTAAAGCCGGATTTAAAAAATCTGCAGACAATCAATGTTAGCAGTGCATTTACACCAAATACTGAAAAAGTACAATCCCTGAAGATCTATTCCATGGCTTTTTCCAGGAACAACCGGCCGCTTATCAATTGGATAGTAGCCCTGGAGCTTTTATACATTTTCATGGTTTTTATCATCCTCTCCATCCTTGAAAATATGAGGGAGAAAAAACGAACTATTACAATTACCTATAAAGCGGTTGAAAACAAAAAAAGTGAAACTTTGAAATCTGATTTTATTGATTTTATCAACACCAATTTTCAGAACCCTCAACTTACCCTGGATTTTGTTTCCACTGAAACGGGTGTTAGCCAGCGCAAGATCACGAATGAAATACAAAATCAATTTGAATGTAATTTTAAAACCTATATCAATCGGTTAAGAATTAATGAATCAAAACGATTGCTGCTTGAATCAAAGCTTAACATCGGTGAAGTTGCTTTTAAAGTCGGGTTTAACAATCAAACCCATTTCAACAGGGTTTTTAAATCCGAACTACTGATCAGTCCCACTGAATACCGAGATCAACACAAAATATGATCCTTTTGTAAAAGATCAGATCGTTTTGTGAAACAATTTTCCTGTTCTGACCAATTCGGTCAATAGATTGTCGCTTTTTGTCAAAGGTAAATAATACACTTCAGCTAACTTTGTATACATTCAAATGACCCCGATACATCGGGGCCAGCCAATTAAACCAATTAGTAAAAAGAAAAATAATGACCTTTATGAATGCGAAAATTATCGTGCTGATGGTTCTTTACATCCTTTTTTTGGAAAGTTCCATCCAGGGACAAACAACATTCAGCAATCCTATTTTAACTGGGATGAATCCTGATCCGAGCATTTGCAGGGTGGGGGAGGATTTCTATCTGATCACTTCTACTTTTGAATATTTTCCCGGAGTGCCCATTTATCAGAGCAAGGACCTGGTGCATTGGAAATTGATTGGCCATGCATTGTCAAGTCCCGTTAATAACCCATTAATGGGAGCTGCTTCAGGCACCGGCGGCCAATATGCCCCAACGATCCGTTACCATGAGGGCACTTTTTATGTCATTTGTACCAATTACGGCGGGAAGGGTTCTCATGGGGAGTTCTATGTGACAGCGACCAATCCTGCAGGCCCCTGGTCCGATCCCCATTGGTTCAACGAGTGGTATGTAGATCCCTCCTTGATGTTCGAAAATGACAGTGTCTATTACCTGAGTCCTGATAACAAGGGAAGTTTCTTAACGGGGACGATGGACCTTAAAACCGATCGGTTCCATCATCCGCTCAAAAAGATTGCTGCAGGCCTGGGTGGTTCTGCTCCTGAAGGACCTCACATGTACAAGATTAACGATTATTATTACTTAATGTCGGCAGAAGGGGGAACGGGTTATCAGCACCGGGAAGTCATCCAGCGCAGTAAGTCGCCCTACGGGCCCTTTGAGGCAAGTCCTCTCAACCCGGTGATTTCGAACATGAATGCTCCCAGACATCCATTTCAGGCCATTGGACATGCCGATCTGTTTCAGCTACCCGATAATAGCTGGTGGCTGGTATGTTTGGGCTTCAGACCCCGAAATGGGAACTATCACCACCTGGGACGTGAAACCTTTCTGGCTCCCGTTACCTGGAATGCGGTCGGATGGCCCAAAGTAGGAACCGATGGGATTGTGGAAGAGAAATTTACAGCACCAAATCTACCACAACACATTTGGGAAAAGGAACCCATACGTGATGACTTTAACAGTTCAGAGTTAAAACTCCCCTGGAATTTTATACGCAATCCCCACGAAGATGATTGGTCGCTAACTGAAAAGCAGGGTTCGCTCAGGTTAAAGGGTTCAAAAATCAACTTTAGAGAGAAAGATTCGCCGGTATTTATTGGCCGCCGTCAGACTGCATTCGACATGGTTGCCTCAGCCAAAATAAGCTTTGTACCTACCGCAGGCAATGAAGAAGCTGGTTTGGTAGTCCGCGTTGATGATGCCAACCATTATGATTTTCTCATTACCATAAAGGAGGGAAAACGGGTGGTGCTACTTCGGAAATACTTGAAGGACAAAGAGATGAGCTCTGATTATAAGGAAATTCCTGATGGAGACCTTATTCTGCGAATCAGCTCAACCGATCTTGCGTATCAATTCTGGGTACAGAAGAAAGGAAAGAAAGCGGTACTGGTAGGAACGGCCACCACCAAAGATTTATCGACTGAAGTCATTGGTGGCTTTACTGGTACCTTTATCGGCATGTACGCTTCAGGGAATGGAAGCAAAAATACCAATGCTGCTGATTTTGACTGGTTCGATTATGAAGAAGATACTAAATTGTAAACAAATGAAAAATAAACACATAGACACATAGGGCACATAGAAATGTTTAAAGAATTATTTAAACTATGTGCCCTATGTGTCTAGGTGTTTAAAATTATAAACAGATGAAACTAAAACTAAACTTTTTATTACTAACAATTGGATTTTTACTCCTTTCTGCTTGGAGTGGCTATTCCCAGCAATTATATGTAGGAGCCAACTATCATCCACATGACGATAAAAGCATTGAGAAAATAAAATCTGATATTCAGTTGATGAAAGCTGCCGGGCTAACTGTTGTTCGTATGGGGCATTTGGCTTGGGATAGTTATGAACCGGCAGAGGGGAAGTTCGACTTTGCCTGGTTTGATAAGGTGATGGATCTGATGAATGAAGCGGGCATTCAGGTCCTCCTTGATATTGCCATTCGACCGGCTCCAATCTGGTTACATCATAAATATCCATCCATTGACATTGTCGATTCAAATGGAGATGTGCGGTACCCCAACCACCGCTATATGGAAGATATCGGCGACCCCATGTACCAGCAGTATGCCCTGAAGTTTACCGATGCCATCACCAAGCGGTATGCCAATCATCCTGCTCTGCTGGCTTTTGGTATCGACAACGAATCGGGTGATGGCCCTATTTCCTATTCAGAAACAGCCAGACAAAGATTCATCGTTTGGTTAAAGAATAAATATACCAGTCTTGATCATTTGAATAAAGCCTGGGCAACCCAACGCTGGTCGAGAAGGATTAACCAATTTGAAGAAATCGGGTTTCCTGTGGAGGGTTCCAAAAACGGTGCACCAGAAAAGATACTGGATTTCAGACGTTTTGTTTCCAGCGAAGTGAACCAGCTACTTTTTAAAGTACTCGATCAGGTAAAAACCAATGCCCCCCATGTTCTCACCAATACAAATGCCTGGTATTATAGTGAGATGAAATATTTCGACTATTCCCAAATTGCATATTCTGGCAAAATGACCCGGGAAGGCTGTGGATTTTATCCCGGAACAACATTGACAACCAATTGGGGAGTGATGAATGCCTTGTTTGGAATCTCCCGCATTCAGTTTGAAAGTACAAATCCTTTCTGGTGCAGCGAGTTTACAACCATGACAGCTGTCCCAAATGCCATCAGGAAACAGGCCTATTCAAGTTTGATGTATGGCAACCAAATGGTTTGCGGATGGACCTGGCAAAGTATGCATGCCGGTGAAGAACAGTATCTTGAAGGGATGATCGACTGGGACGGTTTGCCCAACCGCAAATATGAGGAGTACAAGAAAATTGCCACGGAATTTAAAAAGATTGAACGATTCTTCCCCTACCAGCTTCAGGCAGAAGTTGGATTGGCATACTCCTTCCCCAGCCAGATTGCAAGCGCCTCTTTCCCTGAACAGCACGATAATCAACTGCAGGCATGTTGGAACCTATTCTATTTCCGCAACATGGATTCACGCATTCTGGAAATAAGCAAGAGTGAGTTGAATTACAAGCTGCTGATTGTTCCCGGTGTCGCAGTGATGGATGGAGTTACTGCTGCTAAAATCAGAGGCTTTGTGAAAAATGGAGGAACGGTTATTATGACTTCCAATTCGGCCATGGTTGATACTGCAGGTCAAGTTTTTGCCACCACCCGTCCGGGTATGTTGAGCGATGTATTTGGAATCCGGGTAGGGAGTTATGAAGAAACGGAGTCAATGAACGAAATATCCAGGAAGTCGTACAAAGGCAAAAAGCTTGAATTTACCTACCGCGGAAAAGCCTTTGATAGCGAATCCGTAAGGTTTGATATTGTCGAACCCAAAGGAGCTGAAGTAATTGGCAGTCTGACCAGCCTGGACAAGGATTATCCCATTATGACTTCTCATAAATATGGCAAAGGGAGGGCAATTTATGTAGGACTTCCTGCAAATGGCAGTGTTCTGAATCCCTTGATTGATGACTTGATTGATGAACTTGGTATTCAGAAAGGATTGGAAGTTCCTTCAGGAGTAATGGCAAGGCAAATAGATAAGCATCACTTTTTATATTTGAATGTGAGCGGTGAACCAAAAGAAATCAACAGGCAGGATAAGTCGCACAGTTTTCTTTTTGACAAGGATTATGAAGGCAACTTTATCCTTGCACCTTATGAACCTGAATTTATTGAAACCAAGTAATCCCCTGTTTTAAAAGTATAAAAATAAAATCAATGAAAACATATCTTGTAGTACTACTCCTTTTTTGTTTGGCATTTACAAGCATCCATGCACAGGATGTAACTGTTACAATAAACACTGCTTTGAACAAGAAGGCTGTTTCACCATACATCTATGGACGTAATGAAAGCTTTGACAATCCTATACAATTCTATAAAGATGCAGGGTTGCGCTTCGCGCGGATTGGCGGGGGGAATAACATGTCAGCTTATAACTGGCGTCAAAAGCTTACTGTTCATCCCGACTGGTTTAATAACGTGTATGGTGCTGATTGGGATGTTTATGCACAAAAAATTAATACCAGCTTTCCCAACATGCAGGGCATGTTTGCCTTTCAGTTACTGGGCAGAGCGGCTTCCAGCGGCCAGCATAATTTCCCTGACTGGACCTATATGCAGGCCCACCCGGGTTGGAATGGTTATGGTCAAAATTTAGCCGGTGGAGGAACACCCAATCCAACCGCAGGTGGTAAGGCCCTGGTTGATGGAAACATTGATTTGTTTTCTAAGCCTTGGCCAGCAGACTCTTCGGTAGCAATTTTGGATAATTGGTTTGGAGTCAAAGGTAAAGGATTTAACAAAACCCAATTCCAGTATTGGAGTATGGATAACGAGGCAGATGTATGGAATGGCACCCATGATTGGGCCATGCCAACGCTAATTTCGGCCTCTGCATTTATGGATCGCTTCATAGAGTTAGCGAAGAAAGCGAAAGCCTTATATCCTGGCATCAAGATCTGCGGACCTGTAACAACCTCCGAATGGCAATGGTATAAATGGGCAAATGAGAGCATTAGGATTGATGGAAAGTATTATTGCTGGTTCGAATATTTCATTAAGCGGTGTGCCGATGAGGAAAAAGCATCGGGCGTAAGGGTGCTTGATGTTTTTGATATTCACCATTACCCTTATGCACCAACGGATAATGATGCCCTCCAAAACCATCGTATTTTCTATGACAAGAATTACAATTATCCGGGAGCAAATGGTTTATACTCCATAAATGGAGGCTGGGATACTTCAACAAAAAAAGAATACATTTTCCAACGCGTCAATGATTGGCTGACAAAATATTATGGCGCAAATAACGGGATTACCCTGGGTCTGAGTGAATGGAGTCCCGGACCTAACGAACCCAACCTGGCTTCGGTAATTTATGCTACTCACCTTGGAACGTTTGCAAACAACGGGGTCGAATACTTTACGCCCTGGAATTGGTTTACAGGCATGTGGGAAACGCTGCACCTTTATAGCCGCTACGCAAAAAAATACAGTGTGTCAAGTGTTTCTACACTCGAAAATACGGTTTCAGCTTACACAACGGTGAATGAAGTGGCTGATTCGATGACTGTAATAATTGTGAATCGTGACATGAGTGCTGATCGAACGGTGACTGTGAACCTCACTGGATTTTCTGCAGCTGACGGCAGTTATGCTACTCTTCAATTGGGCTCCCTGCCATCCACAGAGACCTTTAAATCGCACACCAGCAATGCCTTGAAGAAAGGTTTAGTGGCCATTTCTTCCAATTCCTTTAAGTTGACG
>DASXUZ010000013.1:0-5117 GCA_036504555.1 Prolixibacteraceae bacterium
AGCCAATGCCTGAGGTGATCAATTTTTCATACAAACCACCGGAAATCAATGAAATACTGATATTATCTGCCAGTGAGATATTGTAAAAAATCTTAATGACCCCTAGAATTGTGCCGATAAACCCTAACATGGGGGCCACCCCGGCAATAACTCCCAGAAAATACATGTTACCTTCATATTTATAGACTTCCAGTTTACCTTCCATTTCCATCTGGTCGTAAATATCGCGTATCGGTCTTCCCAAATTTTGTAGGCCCTTCATAAGAATAAGTGATTCAGAGCAATTGGCGGATACACACAAAGCCAAAGCGGTATCAATATTCCCTGTTTTTATCAGTTCATTCAATTTTTCATAAAAGGCAGGATCTAATTTCTTTTGACCTCTGATGTAAGTATATCGGTCAAAAAATATAAAAATGGCAATAAATGACAACAGGAACAATGGAATCAACAATATTCCACCTTTCATAATAAGGTCCAGATATGACATTTCTGCCGCAGTCGCTAATAGGAAAATCATAGATCTATTTTTTTAATGTTCATAATATATTCCAAATCACTGGTAATCAATTTGTTTTTTTATTGTTTGCTTTCTGAAAACAATCAATGAACCTTGCTTTCAATATCTGCGAATTAATTGGCATTGTGTTTTCAGACTTCTGATCTGAGTTATCAATAGTCCCAGTACCATTTCTTTGTTGTGAACTTACATCTCTTTCATTTTGAATATTTACGCCTTGACCAGCTGATAAAACAAGCTTGTTAAAATATTGTACCTCGTAAAATATCAATCATTATAAATACATCATTGGAATATATTCCCCAAAATTTTCTGTATGATCTAATTAAAAGAAAGATGTACTAAAATCATATTACACATCAAAACGTTAATTGCTATCTGTTTATTATTTATGAAATTAGGATATAAAAATGTAGTTTTTATATCCTCTAAATCCAAGATACAAATGTAGCTAATCTATCTCATGAAGCAAAAATATTTTAGCCTATGAGGCTTGAAATTCAACATCCCTTCTGTTCATTCAATCTTATTATTTTTTAGGATTTGAAAGATCCGCAGGTATAAAATCCGCATTCCAAATCTACCTAAAAGAGGGTCTTTTCTTCCCAAAAAAGACAAAATACAACAATAATCTACTGATAATTATTGCATTAGAGCTGTAAACATATTTAAAAACACAAAAAGATTCTTAATATCTGTAAAGTGTCTGTTAATGATCTATTTACGGATGTTAAATTTATATTATAAAAATTTCGAACAGATGAAATAGATCTTCGATTATTCAATTATATTTCCCAATTTTGCAATCAAAATTAACCATTGAATCCAATGACTAGAAAACTTTTAATAAGGGATGTTACTTTAAGAGATGGTCAACAATCTCTTTTTGCAACCCGCATGAAACAAGAACAGATTGAACGTGTGTTGCCGATCTACAAAGAAGCTGGCTTCTATGCACTTGAAGTTTGGGGTGGGGCGGTACCCGATTCTATTATGCGTTACCTGAATGAAGACCCTTGGGAACGACTGGAAAAAATCAAAAAAGAGATAGGTAGTATTTCCCATTTGACCGCCTTGTCACGCGGACGGAATCTTTTTGGGTACAATCCTTATCCAGAAGAAGTTATTGAAGGATTTAACCGCAATGCCGTTCAGTCGGGTATTTCAATCATGCGCATTTTCGATGCATTGAACGATACCAGCAATATCAAATCAACCATCAAATATGTAAAAGAAAATGGCGGCCTCGCCGATTGTGTGACCTGTTACACGGTCGATCCTAAATTCTCCAAAAAAGAACGTCTCAAAGCACGTTTAAAAGGCAAGCCCTTACCAAAAGCAATTTTTACGATCGACTATTTTGTCAACATGGCCAAGGAATTGGAAGCCATGGGAGCCGACATGATTACCCTTAAGGATATGGCTGGATTGATTCCACCACTGAAAGCGGGAAAAATCATTAAAGCCTTTAAAGAAAATGTGAAGATCCCTATTGATTTTCATACCCATTGTACTCCAGGGTTTGGCTTAGCTTCTGCATTAACGGCCATACTAAATGGGGTAGATATCCTCGATACAGCTATTTTAAACTTTGCCGGAGGACCTGCGGCTCCCTCTTTTGAATTGGTTCAGATTCTTTGTACCAAGTTAGGAATTGAAACAGGGGTTAATCTGGAAGCTGTGGTTCGAATTAATAAGATCCTGAAAGATATCCGCCTCGAAATGGCTGATGTCGACAGCTACAAAGTATATCCCATTGATTTTGACATCACCAAAGATCGCTTGCCGGATCATATCGACCAATATTTCAATGAGGCAATTGAATATGCCATGGCCAATGATGAGCCAGGTTTAATGGAAGTTTGCGGTAAAATTGAGAAATATTTCAACTTCCCTGATCCAGATGTGAAAGTCAAATTCGCAGAAGTGCCCGGTGGAATGTACACCAACATGTTGGCTCAATTGAAACAATTAAAGCAAGAAGAGCTGTTGCCCCGGGTATTGGAAGTCATCCCTACCGTGCGCCTGGCAGCTGGCTGTCCTCCCCTGGTGACACCCACCAGTCAGATCGTAGGGGCACAGGCAGTGAATTGTGTGATTGACGAAAAACATGGAAATCCTTTTTATACCAACAATTCCATTCAATTTGTAAATCTGGTAAAAGGTTCATACGGCAAGACTCCTGTACCTGTCGATCCTGATTTCCGTGAGAAAATCGCAGGCACACGGGAAGAAGTGCCTTACAATACAGCCAAATACGAAAAACAAGTGAATCAATCTTTCCCCCAATATGGAGAAAATGTAAAACTTGCCTCCAATGAAAAAGAAGAGTTGCTGCTCGAATTGTTTCCAATGGTGGCCAATAAATTCCTCTACGACAAAATAGAGCGTATTTATGGAACCAAGCTAAAAGAAACGGAGTTGCAAAAACAACGTGCTTACGAGGCTGAAGTTCAGAAATACCTGAATCTTTCATCAGAGGAAAAGCAAGTCAGATTAATTGATGGTCTTTATCATTGGAACTAAAATAATTATCTCTTATACAAATGAAGGTGCCTTGAATCAGGGCACCTTCTTTTTTTGCCTAAATCCAGTGTACATCCCTGTTTCGGACCTCGATCCTTCCCTTTCAGATACCAACAATCAAAGCCACCATCAGCCTATAAACGCTGGGAAAGGATTAATGTAACCAGATTAAAAATTGTAAATCCAATTCAAAAGGTAACCGATAAAAACCTTTCACGTAAAAATTAAAGTTCATTAAAAAACTCTCCATTGATCAACTAATTAGCTGACCAGCTTTATCTCACACCTTTGTTGAAATCTATAAAGTGGAGTCTGGCAACCACTCAAAAAAACAGGGCGTCCCCGAAAAGCCAAATGAGTAGGTCAATTTAAAATCAATTATAATGGAAAAACAACTTGTTCAATTCAAATTCCCTGGCATGACTGAGAAACAGTATGACCAGGTGATGGATGAACTGCGTCGAACCGGGCAACAAAGCCCTGCAGGACGTATCCACCATGTTTCTTCCTTCCAGAACGACAATTGCCTGGTCCTCGGGGTCTGGGAATCACGCGAAGCATTCGACACATTTAATATGAATGTGCTCAAACCACTGCTGAGTAAATTGGGTATTCGCCAGGCACAGCCAACAATAAGTTCTGTATATTATGAATATTCAGGTGTTGAGGAACATGCAAGTCATTAATTCTAATCCAACAATGACGTGTGGCCTACTTTCAAATCCGAGTGCTGACTAATGTACTTTAGCCATCAACCGCAGTTCAGGCCAATTAAAACCCATCATGGGTTGGTATCAATTTTTTTAATTCAAAGTGGAGCCTAGCAACCACTCACAAAAACAGGGCGTATCCGAAAAGCCAAACGAGTAGGTCAATTAAAATCAATTAAAATGGAAAAGCAACTGATTCAGTTCAAATTCCCAGGCATGACCGAAAGGCAGTATGACCAGGTTTGGGATGAAATGCGCAGAATGGGACATAACAATCCCGCAGGACTCCTGCACCATGTATCTACTTTCCAAAACAACAACTGCATGGTATATGATGTCTGGGAATCCAGAGAAGCATTCGATCAATTTGGCAAAATACTCATGCCTATTTTGAATAAGATTGGTATTCCTAATGCACAGCCAACAATAACGCCTGTTCATTTTGAATATTCAGACGTTAAATCTCATGTAACACACTGATTTTTTTTTAATTGAATAACAACCAGGCTACTCCTTGGAAATCCTCCAGAGAGGGTGAATTTTCAGGGAGCCTCGATCAAATCGGCCCGTGGAAATAACACCATTGGCAGATAAACAATTGAATGACTGAAATTTAGAAAAGAAGGGAATTGAAAGGCCTTTAACAGGCTGACTTACCCGCTGACTTTAGTGGGTTACCCAAGCGAAGGGCTTCAAATCCCTTCTTTTCAAAAGTTCAATAAATAATTGAATGATTTTAAAACGATAAATGGTCCAGCCAGGGATTGACCTCCCGCTTATGGAAACAACTATTTGTAACAAAGTGGAGTTCAGGAACCACTTAAAATAACGGGGCGAAACTGAAAAGCCTAACGAGTAGGAAAACAAAAACAGTAAACGATGAATAAGTTAATTGCGATGGCAGTTCCTATACTGCCAGGCCAGACTGATCACTGGCACAGGTTTTTGGATACCCTTAAGGGTGATAGATTAAATGAGTTTAAAGCCAACAGGGAAAAACTGGGAGTGCGCGAACGCGTTTTCTTTCAACAAACGCCTCAGGGTGATATGGCGATAGTAACCCTTGAAGGGAATGATCCTGAGGCTGCATTTAAAAGATTTGCCGAAGGCAACGATGCCTTTACCAGATGGTTTGTTGATGAAGTTAAAGCAATTCACGGATTCGATCTCTCTTCTCCGCCTCAGGGAGCAATGCCTGAGTTGTATGTTGATTCAGGAGAAGTAGGTGTTTCAGCCTATTAGTGAACCTTTCGGGCAATGGCGGCAATCGGCTATTGTCACAGGTTTTTTTATTTTGTAAATAGTGCTCACTCTTTTTATTCGCAGCTACCAGAAGAAATGCTGTTTCTATTCAAAGAGAA
>DASXUZ010000014.1:0-3352 GCA_036504555.1 Prolixibacteraceae bacterium
TCCAAACGTCAAGGACAAGCTATGGATGGGGGCAAAAGGTATTGACAGTCTGAGGGTTTGGTGTCATGACAGTAAACCAGTATGGACATGGATCGAAACAACCAAAATAGGTAAAGATTCCCCAAGGAAACCAACTCCCAAAGAAGTGAAAACTCAGGTATGGATGGCACTCATCCATGGTGCTAAAGGCATCGGCTATTTTTGTCATTCATTTTATCCAGCCTCTGATGAAGCAGCCCTGCTTCACGACAAAACAATGATGGCTGCGGTAAAAGAAATAAATACGCAAATCACCACGTTGGCTCCGGTATTAAATGGTGACAGCAAATTGAATTACGCCGAGGTGAAAAGCAGCAATAAAAATGTGCCCATTGACATGATGACCAAAAATCATCAGAACAGTATTTACTTATTTGCTGTTGGCATGAGAAATGAGCCCACGGAGGCATCGTTTCAAATAAATTCAGGAAAAACTGTAGAAGTTATTGGAGAGAACAGAACAATTGCGATAACCCATGGGCAATTTGAGGATCATTTCGAAGGGTATGATGTTCATATCTACAAAATTAAGTAATTGCGATGGTGAGATCGATCAAAGGTAAGGGAGGCTTGAAATGAATATTTATTTGCTTTTTTACTTCAATTTATCAAATTCTCAAATTCGCACTTTCTCACCTTCTCACCTTCTCACCTTCTCAACCTGGCAATTTCAATTTTCACAATAGAAGATTTCAAAAGGAAAGTATTGTCTTGCTTGAATTTACCTGATAATTCCCATTTTTCGCATCAGGAAGGTTGCATTCATGGTGCTGGTCACCCCATCTTTCAGCTTATAATCAAACTGCAATTCGTCACCCGAGAGGTTCACATCAAAACACTGGTTTTTGATAATCCCGGGATAGCTGTCAGCCAGATCAGTCAGTTTCAGATCGTGGGTAGCCACCATGCAGTGTGTATTGAGCTGAATCAGTTGCTTGAGCAATTCAACCGAGCCGCTCAGCTTGTCAATCGAGTTGGTGCCTTTCAGCATCTCGTCGATAATAATGAATAGTTTTTCACCCTTCCGGAGCAGCTCAAGCATGTTGTGCAGGCGCAACAGTTCTGCATAGAAATACGATTCATCCTTCATCAGGTTATCGGCTGTACGCATATGGGTAAATAAGCGGACAGGAGAAAAGACAAAGTCGGTTGCACAAACTTTACAGCCTGCCGATGCGAGTATCAGGTTAATGCCCACTGTCCGTAGGAAAGTACTTTTACCGGCCATATTGGCCCCTGTGATAATGACAATCTGCTGATCATGGCTCAGATCCAAATGGTTGTCAATTCGCTTCTCCCGGGCAATCAGGGGATGACCCAGGTTTTCAGACCGTATGATAAACCCTTCAGCAGAAATAACCGGCACCACCCATTCAGGATGGTTGTAATTCAAATTGGCCAGACTGATCAATGCATCAAATTCAGCCATGACATCAAACCATTCTTTCAACTGCCCCCCATACATTTTTTGCCAGTTGTGCAGGCGGTATATGCAACGAATATCCCATAACAACAGTGAATCCAGCACAAATCCAACGAGTATGTTCTGCCTGTAATCCAACTCATTCAGAATGGTCTGAAGTGAGGAAGTGATCTGGCTTGCAGGTTTTCCATGCTTATAAAGCTGGTCCTTTTGATTAACCAGGTATGCAGACTTAAAATCTTTCTTCTCAATAAGATGCAGTAAATCAGAATATTGATTGAGCAGCTTTGTTTTCACTTCAAAAGCTTTCCTGAACAGACCAATGGATGGCGAATAAATAAGGAAAAGGATCCATTGCACAAAAACAGCCAGGTAGAAATAGGAATTGGCTATCCAGTCAAAAAGACAAAGAGCACCCAACAATACCGTTATGACAGGAAGGATGACAAGAACTATTTTCAGAAATGAAGTGTGCTTTAACTGAATGGCATCCTTCTGATCGATAATCAGTTCGGCAGCGCTATTTCTTTCCGTATTTCGACCAGTTGCCATGAATTGCTGACGCCAGTCCAGGCATTCAGCCAGTTCGTTGATGGCCAGTTGTCTTTGCCGGATGTTTTCTACCGACTGGTTGTTCTCATGAACCGATCCGGCCAATTTGATTTTTCCAACCGAGGTGATGCTGCGGTTCAGAAACTGGAAGAACGAATTCTCGCCAAAAAGATCAAGATCGTATGAGAAGTCGTGATCAGAATCAATAAATTCGTTTCCCGGATCAAAGGCACTGAAATCACGGTGGATGGCCCTTATCTCATGGGTATTGATCTCAACTAAATTCTGATAATATTTCAGCAGCTTTTCGATACTGACTGATCGTTTGACCAACCAGAAAAAAGTGGACAGACAGATACCCACAGCGATCCACCCAATCAATTGACTGAATGGCATGAGATACATAAAGACGGGAATGAGCGACAAAAAGGAAGCAAGCCGAATCCATGCGATCAAACGAAGCGCCAATCTGTTCTGATCAAACTTCTGTTGATAGCCGTTGGCTAAGACTTCATATCTGTCTGTAATTTCCTGTTCCATGCAATTGAAAGGATCATTCCGACCTGTTACTTATTGAGTATTTGCCAGATCTTATCTTTCAAAGCCAGGATTCCCTCACCGGTGATGGATGAAATAAACAGATGCGGAAGATCTTTTAAGACTTCAGAAATTTCGGTTTTTAATTCTTCATCCAGAAAATCGCTCTTACTGATGACCAGAAATCGTTCCTTGTCTAGTAATTCCGGATTGTACTTTTCCAACTCGTTCATCAGAATAAAATATTCTTTCCGGTAATCCTTGGTATCGGCAGGAACCATGAACAGCAGCATGGAGTTGCGTTCGATGTGGCGAAGGAAACGAAGTCCCAGACCTTTCCCTTCATGAGCGCCTTCAATAATTCCCGGGATATCAGCCATTACAAACGATTGATTATCGCGGTAACTGACAATTCCCAGATTGGGCACCAATGTGGTGAATGGATAATCGCCAATTTTGGGTTTGGCAGCTGATACAACCGATAGCAGGGTTGATTTTCCAGCACTCGGGAAACCGACCAGACCTACATCAGCCAATATTTTTAGTTCCAGTGTATAGTAACCTTCAATCAATTCTTCACCAGGTTGTGCAAACCGGGGTGTTTGCTGGGTGGGCGATTTGAAGTGGGTGTTGCCCAAACCTCCGCGTCCTCCCTGTACCAGAATATGAGATTCGCCGTCCTGGGTAATTTCGAATAGAAATTCACCAGTTTCGGCATCTTTGGCCATGGTTCCCAGTGGGACATCCAGGATCACATCCTCTCCGTCGGCACCAGAACTACATTGTTTTCCTCCTGATCCA
>DASXUZ010000015.1:0-6327 GCA_036504555.1 Prolixibacteraceae bacterium
AAAGTTGAGTTAAGTGGTACACCTGCTGAACCAGAAACTATTAACGATCAGAATGTTACTGAAGTAGCCGAAGTGCAAAATGAAGTAACTGAACCTCAGGAAGCTGTTGAAGAAACAGTGATTGAACCCGTTGAAACGATAGTTGAAGAAGAAGTTCCCGGGGTAGAAGAATCCGAAGTAGCAGAAGTTGAAGATGCTGTTGAAGCGTCAGTGAATGAACCTACAGTAGATAAAATTGAGCCAATTGTTGAGGAAGCAGCGCCCGTGGCTGAAGAACAAACCGAAACGGTTGAAGAACTGGAAACTGAAGTGTCTGAAGACAAAGTTGCAACAGAAGAGCCTGCAGTAAAAGAAGTTGCTGAAGTAGTAAATGTGGATTCGCAACAAACCGAAACATCCTCTATGGAAGAAATGCCTGATTTGTCAGAAGTGATGGATCATGAGCTTCATGAGGATGATTTGCTGGATGATGAAGACAGCCCAAAGGTTAAATTGGCCGATTATGCCAGTTTAAATGAAGTTGAGCTGCTCAGCGCACTCCAGAAGTTGCTTGAAAACGATGATTTTGAGGGTATCAAGGATGATGTTGATGCGATCAAAATTTATTTTTTCCGTATTTACCGTGCCAATATCGAAGCACAGAAAGCTGCTTTTGTAGAAGCTGGTGGCGATCTTGCCGAATTTAAAGCAGAGCCCGATCCTTTGGAACTGGAACTGCGCAACTTGCTAAAGCAATACCAGGACTTAAGGAGCGAACACAATAAGAAGATTGACGAAACGAAAGAAACCAATCTTCAGAAAAAATACGAAATAATTGAAGAGATTAAATCTCTGATTAATAATAAGGAATCGATTAACAGGACTTTCCACGAATTCCGCGAATTGCAGAACCGATGGAGAGAAATTGGTTTAGTTCCCCAGGCAAAATTGAAAGACCTTTGGGAAACTTACCATCATCACGTTGAGAATTTTTATGATTTTATCAAGATCAACAAGGAACTTCGGGATCTGGACTTGAAGAAAAATCTTGAAATAAAGATGGAGATTTGTGAAAAAACAGAAGAGCTTTTAGTAGAGCCTTCCATCATTAAAGCTTTCAATATCCTGCAGAAATATCATGAGCAATGGCGTGAAGTAGGTCCTGTTCCACGTGATAAAAAAGATGAACTTTGGGAGCGTTTCAAAGCAGCCACTTCGATCATCAATAAAAAGCACCAGGATTATTTTGAAGGCCGAAAATCGGATCAAAAGAAGAATTTGGATGCCAAGATTGCATTGTGTGAGAAAGTAGAAGAAATCGCCAATGCTGCCATCGAAACTCACCGTGACTGGGATGAAAGATCAAGAGAGTTGATTGAATTGCAGAAACTTTGGAGAACAATTGGTTTTGCTCCGAAAAAAGAGAACAACAAAATTTACGAACGTTTCAGAATTGCCTCAGATACCTTCTTTGATCACAAACGTGAGTTCTATAATCAGAATAAGGAAGAACAGACCACCAATCTTCAGTTGAAGACTGATTTGTGTATAAAGGCAGAAGCATTGAAAGACAGTACCGACTGGAAGAAGACTGCGGATGAATTCATCAATATCCAGAAGGCATGGAAAGAAATCGGACCTGTTCCACGTAAGTATTCAGATGTAATCTGGAAAAGATTCAGAGCGGCTTGCGATCATTTCTTCGAAAGCAAATCAAAACATTTTTCATCCATTGATGGTGAGCAGGGTGACAACCTCAGAAAGAAAAGAGAACTCCTGGAAGAAGTGAAAAAGTTTGCGCTCTCAGGCGATGACAGTGCAGATCTGGATAAATTGAAAGAATTTCAGCGCACTTTTACCGAAATTGGTCATGTTCCATTCAAAGACAAGGATAGCATTCAAAATGAATTTCGAGATGTAATCAACCATCATTTTGATTCTTTGCGTATCGATGAAAAACGTCGTAACTTGATGAAATTCAAGAATAAAGTGGCTGGGAACACCGCTTCAGGAAAAGGACAGAACAAAAATCGCTTTGAGCGCGAAAAATACATGACCAAACTGAAACAGATGGAATCTGACCTGGCCTTGCTTGATAACAACATTGGATTTTTTGCCAATACCAAGAATGCTGAAGCCCTTATCGGGGATGTCAATCAGAAGATTATCAACACAAAAGAAAAAATCGAATTCCTAAAAGAAAAGATCCGAATAATGGATGCCATGGATGACGATGAATAGCATCATAAAAAAACCCGCTACTTCAAGCGGGTTTTTTGTTGTTATTATACCATTAAATTTCAGAACATTTTTTAGAGGTATGTTTTATTAATTACCTTTGCTCGCTTTTAAGAACTATTAAATTTTACAATCTTGTCAGCAACCAGGTACATATTTGTAACAGGAGGGGTAACATCCTCCCTTGGGAAAGGAATATTAGCTGCTTCGCTCGCTAAATTGCTTCAGTCCAGAGGTTATTCTGTGACCATTCAAAAATTGGATCCATACATCAATGTTGATCCCGGAACTTTGAACCCCTATGAACACGGAGAATGTTTTGTAACAGATGATGGTGCCGAAACAGACCTGGATCTGGGCCATTACGAGCGTTTTTTGAACGTTCCGACCTCTCAGGCCAATAATGTAACTACCGGCCGAATTTATCAGTCAGTCATCAACAAAGAACGTCGGGGCGATTATCTTGGAAAAACAGTCCAGATCATTCCACACATTACCGATGAGATCAAACGAAAAATTAAAATTCTTGGATCGAAGGGCAAGTATGACATTGTCGTTACTGAAATAGGCGGAACAGTCGGTGATATTGAATCGCTTCCATACATTGAAGCAGTTCGACAGTTAAAATGGGAACTGGGGATTCACGCCTTGGTCATCCACCTGACACTGGTTCCATTTTTGGCCGCTACCGGGGAGCTAAAGACCAAACCCACCCAGCATTCAGTAAAATCATTGCTCGAAAATGGAGTTCAGCCAGATGTGTTGGTCTTACGTACAGAACACGAATTGGGAATGGATCTTCGCAGGAAGGTAGCCCTATTCTGTAATGTGGCCATTGATGCCGTTATTCAGTCCATTGACGTTTCAACCATTTATGAAGTTCCCAATAAAATACGTGAACAACGGCTGGATGAAATCGTGTTGCTTAAGATGGGCTTACCACTGAAGGATGAGCCACAGATGGACGACTGGAATGATTTTCTGGATAAATTAAAAAGACCAACCTCCGAAATCGAAATTGGATTGATCGGTAAATATGTAGAATTACAAGATGCCTACAAATCGATTGTTGAAGCTTTGATCCACGCCGGTGCCATGAATTTGTGCAAGGTTAAAATTCGTTGGTTACATTCCGAAAAGATTACACCCGAAAATGTTGGAAAAAAACTGGAAGGACTCAAAGGCATTATTGTTGCCCCTGGATTCGGACACCGGGGTATTGAAGGAAAAATTATTGCCACACAATACGTCCGGGAACACAATATTCCTTTCTTTGGAATTTGTTTGGGAATGCAAATCGCTGTCATAGAGTTTGCCCGCAATGTCCTTGGTTTGGCTTCAGCCGATTCAACTGAAATGAATGAGCAAACTAATTGCCCGGTAATCGACCTGATGGAAGAACAAAAAGGGGTTACTGAAAAAGGTGGCACTATGCGGTTGGGAGCCTATAAATGTCAAATTGTTAATAAGGATTCCAATATTTTTAGGGCATACAATAAATTAGAAATCAAGGAAAGGCACCGTCATCGTTATGAATTTAATGATCGTTACCTGAAAGATTTTGAAGCTGCTGGCATGACTGCCGTTGGCCTTAATCCAGATACCAATCTTGTTGAGGTCATTGAAATTCCAAGCCACAAATGGTTTGTAGGAGTTCAGTTTCATCCTGAATATAGTAGTACAGTTTTAAAACCACATCCGTTGTTTGTTGCTTTTGTAAAAGCTTCACTCGGAAAATAATTTATATTTTTTATGGATAGAAATACGGTAGTAGGTGTAGCCCTCATTTTTACAATACTAATTGGGTTCAGCTATTTTAACAGACCTTCGGAAAAACAGCTGGAAGCTGCAAAACATACGCGCGATTCACTGGAATTGGTGCGGACTGAAAATCAAAAACAAAATGTAACGGCTGCAAAACTGGATTCCATTCAGGCTTCGGTTGCTACAGTTTTGCCAAATGATAGTATTAATTCTGATCAGGATAATGCAAGAAGAGAAAAATTTGGTGTTTTCGCTGCTGCAGCCGTAGGTCAGGAAAAATTCTATGTCATTGAAAGTAACTTGATGAAAGTGACCTTTTCAAATAAAGGGGGTCGCATTTATTCAGTCGAACTTAAAAATTACAAAACCTACGATCATAAACCTTTGATCCTTTTTGAGGGTGACAAGAGTAAATTTGGAATGAATTTCTTTGCACAGAATCGCAGCATTGAAACCCAATCATTTTATTTCATTCCTTCTGACTCGACTGCAGATCAAGTGTTAAAGGGCCCTGAAGTGAAAATTGGGAAAGAAGGCAATGAGAAGTTTAATGCTTCCAGCAAGGGCGACTCAAAGACCTTTTCAATGAGACTGTATGCGGGCGATGGGAAATACCTGGAATACAAATATACATTCACCTATAACTCGTTTCTTGTTGGTTTCGAAGTGAATACAAAAGGGTTGAGCAATGTCATTACTACCAATTCCAATTACCTGAATTTTAACTGGAACATTGATGTTCCACGTCAGGAAAGGAAATCACAATATGGTGAAGATAACTACACGACGATCTATTATAAATATTTGGATGATGCAGTTGATAAAATTTCAACTGGAAAATCAGGAGCCGAAAGCCTTCGAACTAAAACAAAATGGATCAGCTTTAAGCAGTTGTTCTTTTCTTCTGCAATAATTGCCGATGAATCTTTCCCATCAGCCGATATTAAGACAGTACTGACAAAATTAGACCCGCGTTATTTGGGTAATTTTAATGCCGACATTGCCTTGCCATACGAAGGAAAGGACTCGGAAAGTATTAAGATGAAGTTTTACTTTGGGCCAAATCATTACAATACATTGAAACAGTATGATCTTTCAATGGAAGGCCTGATCAATCTGGGTTATGCAATTGTACGTCCAGTCAACAAGTATCTAATTATTCCAACTTTTAATTTCCTAAGAAAGTACATCGATAATTTTGGTATTATCATCTTATTGCTGACCATCTTTATTAAATTGCTTATTTTCCCTTTTACTTATAAATCGTATCATTCTCAGGCTAAAATGAAAGCTCTCAAGCCTGAAATTGATGAAATAAATGAGAAATTTGGCAAGGAAAAAGCCATGGAGAAACAGCAGGCAACAATGGCTTTGTATAAAAAAGCTGGAGTGAACCCGATGGGTGGATGTTTGCCCATGTTGTTCCAGTTCCCTATTTTGATTGCCATGTTCTTCTTTTTCCCGACATCAATTGAATTACGCCAGCAAAGTTTTCTGTGGGCAACTGATTTATCAACCTATGATTCAATCATGCAATTGCCCTTCACCGTTCCCTTTGGTTTTGGAAATCATATCAGCTTATTCTGTTTGTTGATGACCGTAACGACGATACTATCAACTTACCTAAATTCGGAATCACAAAATTCGGCTGCCATGCCGGGAATGAAGACCATGATGTACATTATGCCAGTCATGTTCTTATTTATCCTGAATAGTTACGCATCGGGCCTGAGTTATTACTATTTTCTTGCCAATGTGATTACCATTGGACAGATGTATGTTTTCCGAGCTATGGTCGATGAAGATAAGATCAGGGCGCAGATTCTTATTAACAAGAAGAAGCCGGTAGTAAAATCAAACTTCCAGCAGAAACTTGAAGAGATGGCGAAACAAAAAAGTGTAAAACCCAGAAGATAATCAAAAAATGCTGCTCTCGGGCAGCATTTTTTTTGCTTTATTAATTCAACCTTTTCGAAAGTATTCCTTGAAAATTAAGCTGCAGGTCAATTCTCTCTAGTTATTGCTCAAGAATGCTCAACTATGCTTATATCCCCTTTAAATACATATTATCTCCTTTCCAAGAGCTGAAATGTCAAATGGACATACCAACTTATTAGCTTCTGTAAGGTATCTGTATTGTATCTGTAATGTATCTGTATTGTATATTACAGATACATTACAGATACAATACAGATACCTTACAGAAACACCCTATCCAGGGGTATGGTAACTTCTGTCGGTAAATAGGACAAAAGGGGAAAATTGAAGTTAAGTGTATCCTATATAGACTTTGCATGTGCTGTAGTATAAAATGAAAACGAAACTTTCAGTTTTCTTAGTTCCCAC
>DASXUZ010000016.1:0-48828 GCA_036504555.1 Prolixibacteraceae bacterium
AGCTGGACCTGGAGATTCTGGTTGGAACAACAATAAGTCAGCGATGGTAAAGATTTTTTTATCCTTTACGAAATAAAAATCTTTAACGCTCACTCTCTCACGGTAATTGGCAGGATCTTTTTTCCAGAATTCTGGATTGTAATCTGATGCAATAGCGATGAGATATGATTTGCCTGGAGCCAATTCCTTGTCTGGCAACATCATAAACTTTTTCGGATTTAAAACCTGTGGATATTGCTGGTCCAGATTACCGTCCCAGGCACCCACGTGCCCTAATTCGAAATTCTTGAGGTTGATGGTCTCAGAACCCATGTTGGTAAGCTCCATGTAGTTGTGTTCTGTGTTGCCCATCTGAGCCTCGGTAATGATTAAATTGGTATAGGGTTTTGTCTCCTGGGCATTTCCCCATAAGCCAAAACCAGCTACTACCAGAAATAAAAGTAAAAGTTTTAATTTCATAATGTTTGATTTTAAATTAAAGTGTTTCGATTTAAAATTACTTATCTGCATTCAAAAATACTTATAAATTACTTTCAACACGAGTTCCTGAAATAAGAAGTATGTAACGAATCCTTCAAAAATGAAAGAAATCGACCATCGGTGCCTTCATTTTTGATGCCCAAGAGGTGTTTTTTACCAATTTGTTGCCTTTGTGTGAAGAAATTGTTATCAAATAGTTTATTTGTATTTTTGTATATGGTTGATTGTGTGTAGGTTGTTTTTTTATCAAGCAAAGCGATCGGCTTAAATGACCCTTGCATCCCATATTAAGGGTTAAATTGACTTTTTTTTAATCATTTCTTTAACTGTTTCTTTCAACCCAAAAATGATTTTTTACCCAATTGCCATAAAATGTATATTCAAATGAATATCGTCCCTGCAAGCTCAGACTCATCTTCTCATCTTCCCACCTTCTCACTTTCTCACCTTCTCATTTTCTCACTTTCCCCTTAATTACCCGAACTTGAGAAGAGCAGGCAGCAGGAACTATCCACAAGCATTCCAACTCCCTGCTCATTTCTCATCTTCTCACTTTCTCACCTTCTCACTTTCTCATCTTCTCACCTTCTCATCTTCTCATCATCTCATCTTCGCCTACTTTCTCACCATCTTAAAAGTTCCTCCACCCTTCTTGAAGTTGGGGATGATGGCATTGATGATGGTGCTTAGCAAATTGATGATCGAATTATCCCTGGTTGTGGGCGTTAAACGCGCTACCACATCCAAAAAGGTCAGGAGCCCAAGGGCCAAAGAGCCCCAGTTTTCCAGGAAGAAATTGCCGGGGGTTTCTGAGTCGCCATTGGTTTGTTCAAAGGCAATCTGGACATCCCCTGCCACGCTGGCCTTGGTTGAAGGGGCAGAGGCAGAGCCCGTAAGAGTAGCGACTTCAGGAGATCCCGAAACAAGTTCGGGATGACCAGCCATCAATTGGCTGGCGCTCGTCCCTATGGCAAGCAACCCGATCAGTAAAATCAAAATTGAAATATAATTTCTCATGATGTTTTTTTTTGTGTGTTAATAAATGAATGTTGAAATAAAACCGCCCTCCCGAAAGAGAGCGGTTCTGTATCAGGGCTGGGGTGTGGCGTTTGGAACCTGGAACATGAAACCTGGAACCTGAGCGTTCTCACCTTCTCATTTCTCATTTTCTCACCTTCTCATTTCCCCACCTTCGCCCTTCACTCCTACAGCACCACCAGGCTGCTCACATACTGGCTGTTCGATACAACCGACTGGTTAGCGTTCTGAAAGCCGATGTAGCACTGCACCTCATCCCCTTCAAAGAAGGAAGGAAGGTTGACAGACTGGGCACCGCTCACGCGGGTATTTCCAGCCTCTACAGAGATGGCCAGTTGCTTGGCAGGGTTGTACACCACCAAAAGCACCTTGTCATCCGGCAGCGCTCCTGCGCTCTGCGAATTGTCGTCCCAGGTGAAATCAATCCCTACGCCGGCTACTGCAGCAGCTACAGGGTTCAGGGCACCCGTCAGGTTGCCGCAGCTGACCAATGCCTTCGAATAATCGATGTCAAAGACTGGATATGCTCCAGTGATGGCATTCGCGATGGTGTAACGCATGGCGGCATTGAATTCCGTCATTTTGATGGCCTGGCTCTTGAAACCTACGCGCAAGAAAGCGGTGAGTGGTTTCAAAAAATCAATCGCTGCCTTGAACTTGGCCCTTTGCTCCAGCTGAGCCGGAGAGTTTGGCTGTGAAACACTGGCGGCCAAAGCACGCATGGTGCAGATGCCTTTCCAAAAACTACCTACGACGGTCCCGACTTTGCCCGAGAAGCCGCCCAAAATACCTTGTTTATAAACTCCCATGATAATTGTTTTTTAAATTGATAAATGTTGATACCCGGACTCTTCTGGTTAGATTTTACTCGAGGAAATCCCCCTTTTTGTCCTTTGTCAGATTAAAGGTAGGTACCTCCTCACGGGTGGCCAAACATTTGACTTTTATACCGTAAATAGCCAGGGCAAGGCTTGCAGGTAGTTGTATTACAATGAATTATGGGTTTAGTTTTTGTAAAGATTATTTGAAGGATTTATCGAGGATATTTTGCCCAAATTGCCACAATTGAAGTTTTAACCGAGACCCTTAGATTACATGTGACATGCAAACGCTTACAAATTATTTATATCAAAAGGGCAAAATAAAACCTGGAGTGAGTCCAGGTTTTATCATAGAAATAATGGGACAGAGCCGTAGGCTCGGATCATATTGTAAGAGGGTGTCTAAAAAGTAAAAAAAGAACGCAAAGACTCAAAGATATATCCCGAGCACTCGGATTGGCCTTAACTTTTGTCCCGATGACTATCGGGATCTTACTTTTATTAATTTAATCTTAGTAACCGACAATGACCCTCAGAATCCAATCTTATTAATCTTATATAGGCTTGATTATGAGTATTTAGGATAAGATTGATAAGATTGGATTCAGGTGGTTTATGTCGGGTTACTAAGATTCAAATAATAAAAGTAAGATCCCGATAGTCATCGGGACAAAAGTTAATGCCTATTCGAGGCCTCGGGATTTTTTTGACTTTTCAGACATCCTCACGAAAGACAATCGCAAATCCATCAAGAGCTTTAGGCTCAGGACATATGTTTTAATTGTTGTGGTCACCCCAAATGTTTATATATGTTCCGTTCCTACAGAACTCCTATTACCTCGATATCGTTCATTTCCCACGGATTAAAATCCGTGGTTACAAAATGCGCCATCCCTACGGGATTGATCCGTTGGGATCACTGCCAGCTTTTAAATATCTTTAGGAGTTGGGGAATAAGGTCACGCAATTTGTAATTGCGCAGGGGTCAAAATCAAAAATAAAAATGCCATCATTAAAGGGATGGAAGCCAACAATAACCTGTTACACGTCACTAGATTCATTGCTTTTTTTGTTACCAATTACAAACCAGGATGAAATGAATGCTGTAAACGTTCCGAACAGTCCAACACCCGCAGTCATTAATACAGCTGCAATTAGTCGACCTTCAGTAGTAACTGGGAATTTGTCCCCATAGCCAACTGTAGTAATTGTTACATAGGCCCACCAAATGGCATCTTCAGCGGTCTTTATATTGCTATTCGGATCGTTTTCAACTTGAAGAATACCAATAGCAGAAAAAATCAAAAGTAGAATTGCAATAATAGAAACAGAAGTTAATGCTCCTTGTGCCCTATTGGCAAAAATATGATGAACAAAGTTCTTTGTTGAACGGAATGCTCTAATAATGCGTATTAACCTTATTAGCCGAAAGATTCGACCCATCCTGAAAATACCTATCATTGGAATACTTGACACCAGATCAATCCATCCCCAATGCATGAATTTCATTTTTTCATCAGCTTTAAAAAAGCGTATACAAAATTCAATGAAGAAAAATGCGCAAATCGTTGTATCAATATAATTTAATAGTCGATTGGTTTCATCTGGCAGGACAAAAACTGTATCCACTATTAAAGCTCCTAAAACATAAAATGTAAGAATAAGAACTATAATATTAAGAGTTCCAATTTTCTCAGGACGTTCAATAATAATACTATCTGTCATATCACTTTTACTTTACGAGCAATTGTATACTAATCTATCTATTTTCTTTTAACGTAGGTTTTATTCCCATTTTTATTGATGTAATATTGTCCACCCCTTGAGCCAGTTTGTATAGTTCTGCCAGAGCCGGTTGAACTACCTGAAGACGATCTAGAAGATGAACTGGAGGATTTTACTGTAGATTTTGATTCGCCACTATTTTTATGCTGCCAACAATAATCTGATCCAGATTCCGCATTTCTTTTACATTGTGTTCCTGCTTGCGTATTGGCTTTACATTGGCCTTCTTTCATTCCAGTCTTTTCTGTGGTAGGCTCAGTTGTTGGTTCATCGTTTTGAAATCCAGTCGAACCTTGAAATGTCTTTATTGAACTAGACACTTCATCTAATTTAGAAATCATCAATGATTTTAGCTGTTCATTTTCTGATTTTTGTTCTTTGACTTCAATACTTAAAGTTTCAACTTGCTTTTTTAAACTTTCAATTTCTGACTTAAGTTCAGTCTTTGATTGTGAAAAACCGAACAATGAGCAGAACAATAAAATTAAAAAGAATAGGTTTTTCATAGTAGTAGATTATTTTTTAGATTGGGTTTCATGCAAATAACAATATCCACTTAGGTTTAAAGTTTTATTTCGGCAGCGGTTTCCTGCTTTTGTTATTCCATTGCATTGGACAGATATAGACGCTTTATTTGCAGTCAGAGTATTTGTAGTTCTTGTACTCGTCCAACTCCATTGTTCAATAGATGAAGTCCTTTCAATTTTATCTTCATTTGGGAAACGAGGGAAAAAATCAATTCCTGTAACGCTCTCAACACTATCGATAGATGCCACAAATGATTGTAATCCCAAACTCTGTGAAGCATTTGGAATAAGAAAAGCAATTCCTTTGATCGACGGTTCATGGTTATCCAGGATTACCTTATAATACAAATCAGGAACTGAAACATGATCAGGCCCGATTGTTTTCAATCCTTTCTTTAACACCGGGCCTGTAACCACCAAAATAGAATTGTTTTCAATGGCCCAGCTGCGAACCAATTCTTCTAATTTTTTCCAAATGCCTCTGTTGAAGCCTGGCACCTGTGGACTCATATTGCTATAATAAAATGATTCTGCCATTGCAGTTGACGACCAACCCATATCTCCAGCAGGAGCTAAATGACCTCTGTCATATCCTGACCCAGTAAAATCACTGTTATTGGCCGATCCTGTTTTAACCATTGGATCAACCTTAAACCGATTGGTACGATTAAAAAGTTTATTTGTCTCCTCTTTTGTCAATTCATAAGCCACCCAACTTGCCTGTTCATGTTCTTCGTTGTACAAAAATGAATAGCCAACATGCGAAATTACAATATCATTCTTCGCATATTTAGGTATCTCAATCTTATTACAACATGACTTCGGTAATTCCTGTGCGGTAGAAAAAAAAATTATAGAAAATAAAAGAACATTGAGAAGCAAGGAGAATCGTTTCATTTATAGGCATTTAAAATAAATAATATATGAAATCCAGATAAGCCTGTGTTAGATTGCTTCTTACCAATTTAAGCTTATGGTTAATATAAACTTATTTTAACCTTCTACTCGGCAAGTAGTTTGCTGTTAACAAAAGTATTTCATTCAATTTGCTTTATAATTAATCCAAAATTATTCACATTCTTGCTTGCTTTAAATATAGGAATATCAGCTCCAAGTGATTTTTTACTCAATTTAATAATACTTTTTGTTTGGTCAATAGCTGTGCAACTGCCAATTATTACTCGGTTTATTGTCTCTTGGTGAAGTTTTACTACTCTTTTTTTTATATGGTTTTTACTGATTCTCCATTCGCCTTCATAAGTCCATAAGTCAGATTTGCAAAAAAATTTCTTATGAAATTGTGCTGTTGTATCATCTAATCCAGAGATTGTTGGATATTGTGTTTGGTAAATAATAGGTTCTATATAATCAAAGTCATAATCATTTATTAATGAATTTGTGTTAAAACCTACAACAAAACCAGTGTGATTAAATGAGTAGTGTGACCACATTAAAATATTATCTGGCATTGAAGACATTGAAAAAAGTCCTATAATAGAATTCCATTTCTCTAATTGTTCCGGTCTTTCTTTAACTAATTTGTCTGGATGCCACAAAGTTTTATCGTCAGTTACTTTCTTAGCATATGCTCTAACCAAACTTTGGTCTTTATCTTTATGCGCAATATTTATTATTTCAATATTTTTCTCTAAGCATTCTTCATAGGGCATTAAATCCCAACGAATTGGAATATTACCATCAAAAGGGTCATTGAATTCAGATGGTCTTGGGAAATAGATTTCTTGATGTAATATCATCTTCCTATGATTTCTATTTGTCCAATCTCTATATTTGTAAAGGATTTCTGGAGCTAAGGTATCTGTTATTCTTCTAACCATAATTAAAGTTGGAGTTCAAAATTTATTATTTCCCATTCCGGCTGGTGTGGATTATAATTCCACACCAGCCTCTTTCATCTTTTTGCATATCCGGCGGAGCGGTTTCATTTTATTTCAGATTTTCAAATTCCTTTTTTATTGTGTTGTTTATTTCTTTTAAGTAATATGGTATCTGTCCTAAATAAGTTTCTGGAGGAGTCAAATAATTTTGTCCAACTATTTGATTAAATGGAAGCGCATAAACATTTTTAAATTTAGTTTTGCAAGTACTTTCATAACTAATCTCGATCTCAATAAAACTGTTTTCTTCATCTGCCTTCAGTTCTGTCAGATAATGAATAAAAAAACTTAATTCATATTGAGGGGGAAAGTTGTTAAATCCATTTTTTATAATGCCAACATTTGATAACAACAAGTGGTCCTTACCAAGTCGATTGTAATCTTTTAGGGTCTTTATACTTACATTATTAGCAAGACCTTCTCCAATATTTTTAATGTGCAATGCAAGAACTTTGTGATCCTCTGTTGATTTTAAGTAAGCAATAACTAAAGGTGTTATTTTTTGTCTCCGTGTTGCTCTGCTTTCAAACCAAAGCATTAAGTTTATAATTGTATAAATTACGGTACTAACTGCGAGAACTGTTGACAATATGATTTCAACTTTCATAAATCCAATATTTTAGGAAATTTATCAATTTAACTTTCAATTACAATTCATTGTCTTTTATGTCAAATGAAAGTCTATACAAACTCAGAAACTCTTTCTCAATCCACATAGAATGTTTCGAAGAGCTCTGTTAACCTTGCATTCAACGCAGGAACCTAAACGCAGGGGCGGATTGCGGGCGATTTCCTGTCAAGCCGAAAAGCTGCTTGGGCGGAAAGATGCCTACCGAAAACCACTGCTGCTGCACTTGCAGGGTAGCCGATGTTATAACATGTTTTTATTTGTTCATAATTATTGGAGTCAATTCTTTTTTTAGTGTTTGATAAACCGAGTCGTTTAATAAACCCAAATCAAGTAAATCTTTCGATTCTTTTAATTTTGCAATTGCCACTTCTCTTGTCATTGGTGCATTTAAACTTACTATTTCACCTGCCAATACAGACTTTTCATAATCTAAGACAGACATGTTTTTGAAAATTCCAAAAGCACGTCCGTTTGGTTCTCCTAATAATATAGTTAATTGAAGTGGTTTCTTCTTACTTCCTTTATGAGAAACCTTCATTTCTGAAATCACAACTTTTTCTCCTTGCATATTTGCACCTGCATTTTCTGGAGCCTCTCCATTCATCGCGTTAATTATACTTCCAACCCCAGCTGGTCTACCCATAATAATAGTTGTAAAACTACTTTGGCTTCTTGACCTCGCTTTTGCAACACCAACTGTGCGTCCTGCACCGATTGCTGTTGTTGTTGTGATATTTCCTGATGGAGTCCCCATAATTAGAGTGTCTCCTAATTTCAACACGGATCCGTCTGCTGATGTATATTTCAGGATTTTAGTATTGTTACTAATCTCCTCAAAAACTGCTGAGTTTTCACAATCTTTAAAATTCAATTCATTTAATTGGTCTTGGCAAAACGCGCTTGTCGTCATGCAAACGGCAATAAAAAACATTAATTTTTTCATGTTTGGATATGTTATATTTTAAAATTATTGAATATTCAGTTTAAAATCAGGGCATCTAAACGTAAAGCAGGATTTAACCGATAGCCATTCTGCAGAATGCTTTTTTTTAAAGATTAATTGCCACTTTTTGGATCTGGAGCTTGATTAAGTAGTATGACATGCAATGCTACAATAATAACATCCATTGGATTTTGAATAATGTTGTTTGGTTGCTCGCACTGCTTCCTGGCAGGTGCTAAATAATCCTAAATACAATTGATTCTGTGCTGTTGGTAGATATGCACAAGTTCCTTTGTGAACTTCGTGATCACCATTTGCTTGTGCATTTTTGTTTACATAGTAGTAATCCATCACATCAAAAAATTAGGTTAGGCAAAAGTTGGTTTCTAATTGTCAGACTGAGGCATACAACACCCTTGGCTGTTTAGATACTGTAAACCTACAAAATCAAATTATCAATAATCGCTTATTTTCTAATTATTTTCCAATTTGTTATAACCAAACAATATCATCAATGGAAAAACGGCCCAAAACAGTCTGAATTAGGATTTATAGGATTTAAGGATGATAGGATTAAAAAAAGAGGAGGATGGAGCATAATCTTAAATTCCTTTTATCCAATGAATCCTAATTCTGACAATTTTAAGGATGATAGGATTAAAAGAAGAGGAGGATGGAGCAATCCTAAAATCCTTTCATCCAATGAATCCTAATTCTGACAATTTTAAGGATGATAGGATTAAAAAAGAGGAGGATGGAGCATAATCCTAAAATCCTTTCATCCAATGAATCCTAATTCTGACAATTTTAAGGATGATAGGATTAAAAAAAGAGGAGGATGGAGCATAATCCTAAAATCCATTCATCCAATGAATCCTAATTCTGACAATTTTCATCCTAATTCAGACTCTTTCTTATTCTCCGGATGATTTACATTATACACCCTTTTAAATTCAAGGCTTCTACCCCCAAAATTGATCAGCAGTCCAATGGGTAGAAAATAAGCCTGGCAATAATTCAAAGCCTGAGCCAAATGAACATCCTCCAGTTTGATAAGGGCTTTTAACTCAACCATGATACATTCCTCGACAAAAAAATCAACCCTACGTGTTCCAATGTTGATGGTCTCATAAAAGATGAACATCTCCATTTCTCGTTTAAAGGATAAACCTTGTTTTTCCATTTCAATAGCCAGGGCACGCTGATAAATAACTTCTTGAAAACCATTTCCAAGCGTCGAATGTACTTTCATCGCGCATCCGATGATTTTCCGGGTTATATCTTCATGTTTCATGATTTTGTCTGATTGAGGATTAGGTAATTGAATAATAAAATTGAATTAAGGATGATTGATCCTATTGTCTATCAATTTACAAAAAAAATGTCAGAATTGGGATTCAAAGATGAAAGGAAAGCGTCAGAATTAGGATTCATAGGATTGAAAGATGATAGGATTTGAAAAAAATACAAATGAAGATTGAGCATAATCCTAAAATCCGTTCATCCTAAAAATCCTAATTCTGACACTTTTCCCCCTATTTCAAAAACAGCCCCCTCCCAATCCCATACACCCTTTCTCTTTCATTGCAAATCAATTGCATTTCCTGCAAGATAAGTTCTGGGTAGTGTTACTGAGCAGATGTCTCCAAGTCACCCCCTCAGGACTCACCTGCTCAGTAACCTGGGGGAGGAGCTGTTGTTTGCAAAGCCCGTTCAAAGTGTCAGAATTAGGATTCGTAGGATTGAAAGATGATACGATTATACTCCATCTCCCTCTCTTTTTAATCCTTTAATCCTTTCATCCTACAAATCCTAATTCTGACATTTTTATTCCCCTTTCTCCTTATTGATAATATTCGGGTCAAGCCTAATTTCATTGTATAAATCAAGAAAATCATCCGTTGACTCTGCCAGGCGAATTTCCCGGATTCCCATATCAAAACAAATGGGCAATCGACGAAACTGGTAATGCAGGGATAATCCGTAGGTGGTTTTAGAACCCTCATGGGTGGAACCTGGGGAAACGACAACCCTGGGTATCCATTCCATCTCTTTGGCTCCATATTTTTGCGTATAGGCCATGCAATCTTTGATCATCAGGTCGATAACTGATCCATAGGATAATTGATCCAACAAGGTTTGAATGTCTGAATCTGAATTTAATGTAATCATTGTAGTGGTTTTTTTTTTAGTTGATATTTGATGGATTGATAACTGTTCTGAGCTGGGGTGCTTCGAATTGTATTCTCTTTTTTTATTTGAAAATCTGAAAAGCGATTGAAAATCGCCACACCCTCTTTACGTGATTTACGCGGTTTACGCGATTTACGTGATTTGTATGTTTAGCCTTCCAGTGTAACTTGTTTTTGAAAATAATACTTCTCTGAACTTTAAGTTTTAAACATAGTTCCCCCATTATCCTTTTATGAATGGATAAACTTATTTGCCAGATTCAGTTAATCAGGGCCGGTAAGTTTAACTGTTGATGGATGCATGTTTTTGTTTATTCCTTTTACTTTTTTTGTTTGATTTAATTGTTGGTTGAATCCAAGGTTCTCTAATGCAAATGATATCTAATTCGGTATAAAGTCAAATCACGTAAATCACGTAAATCACGTAAATCACGTAAACCGCGTAAACGGGCAACATTTTAAATTATACAGTATTTTCACCTTTCTCACCTTCGTCTTTCGTGAGCATGAGATTGATATAAGTATCTTTTTGTTCCCGGAAAATATAGCCTTTATCACAAAAGTTAGTGATGTAGGTCTCCGCGGTTCGTAAATGAATGGATAAGTTTTTCGCCAGGTCAAGATAAATCTGACGGTTAAACTTTTTTGGAAGCATATCCAGAAATTGTTCCTTCCTGTCTTTTGGTTTGGCGGGTTTTATATCCTCCTGAAGCTCTGAAAAAACGTGGCTGGAATGCTTGACAAGTATCTTCACCATGGAGAGGACTGTCTGGAAATCTGTATCCGGGCATACCTGTTTTTGGGAGAAATCGCCCGTTTCAAGTATACGCAGCATTGTAAATGCCATGGCCATGCGGAAGGCAATCAATCCCAGTCTTCTTATCGTGGCCATGTAGTCCATTCCTTGCAGCATCAGGTACTTGTCCTGTATCTGGGTAAAGAAGGCATGAAACTGATCATGCTGCTCATCGGTCATACAAAATTCGATAGCCGGGTTTTCACGGAGGGCCTTGTAGAGGGGAAAAAACTCCTGCCCCAGCTTGTCAAATTCCAGTTCCATTGCATTGTTGTTTTCTTTTGGGAATACATTTTTCCAAACTGGCCGGATGTTCATGTGATAGAATATAAAACGACTCAACAGCCCATTCTCGGCGTTGGGGATCAGGGTGGCCACCTGCTTGGGCGTGCTTGACAAAACAGTTGACAGGCAGGGATTATCTATCTCCACGTATTCACGGTCAGTGCGCCGGTAATAGGAGATGTTTTCATGGTGAAAGGCCTTGCGGAAACCATCCGAGTAATTGCCATAGTCCGATTTAAAGGCCTGTGCCAGGGTGTCTCCTTCGGTTTCAAAGATCAGGCCCTTGCCATCGTTATCCGAGAGCAGTTGGAAAACCCCCGTTGTTGAGTTGTTGGCAGGGATAAAGAGCATCTTTTCAGGTGGCTTGGCAGGTTTTTCCAGGCTCAAATCCTTTCCTTTCTGTAGGTTGTATTCCCGCATGTCAATTTCATATTGTGCCTTCATGGCATGGGTCTCCTTGCGATGCTCCCAGTGAATGGGATTCACCAGGCGCTTGCACTGCACCAGACTGCCTTTCCCCGCCGAAGCCTGGGCAGTGATAAACAGGAAGAGATTGGGATGAACCCTTCGCCTGTCATAATAGCCATAAACTTTGGGAAGACAGGAACTTATGGTTACGATTGTGCCAAGCAGCATAATGTCTTTTTCTTCCCTGGAATCGCACAGGTTAATTACCTTTTGCAAAAAATCAGGTAGGGCAGCATAGACAGAATCAGAAAAGGTGGGAAGATCAGGGCTGGGAGTCGCTGGAAGGGAGCGGCGGTTTTTAACCGCATTTTGTTCCATCTCCTGTCCCTTGTTGTTAATGCGGTTAAAAACCGCAGCTCCCCCTACATCGATTCCACCCTGTTTTGCCAGGTGAAAGAGTGTTTTGATTGTTATGCCATGACCTTTGGATTTCATGCACTGGTCGTATTGCTTGTTGCAATCCGTGTGTGAATATTTGGGATGAAAGCGGCTGATCCGGTGGAAGTAGTCCCGACCTCCTTCGCCCAATTCGTCAGCAAGGGCAAAACCGAGGTTAAGCCAGTCGGCATAAGTGCCTGTAATATCCGTATGGAAAGCTTCAATGCGCGAAACGATCAATGCTATGTCATCCGAGACATTGGAGGGTTGAATGGATGGTTGATTGTTAGATGGTTGATGTCTGGATGGTTGATTGTTAGATGGTTGATTGTTTGATGGTTGTGGCTGGTCAGCATCGTTTTTAGGTAACCAATCCTGGGGATTAAATTTCTGTTTCATTTAATTGTAATTTATTGATGTGTAATTGAAACCTGTCAGGTTTTTAAAACCTGACAGGTTTGGACTCACCCGCGTAATCTATATCAAATAAGAGGAATGAATATAGACCTCGGGGTCATGGCAAAGGAAACAAGCCCGGGAGATATCCTTCCCCGACTTGTCAACCTCCAGGTCGTAGGTACCCTTTAGGTAGGCTGCAACAGCTGAGAACCACTCCTGGTGGGTGTTTACATTTAAATCAACGGGAATGATCCATTTCAATCCATTGCCCGACGGGGATATGAACATCAGTTCTGTTTCAAAGAAAAGGTCAGTGATAAGGGTTTGCCTTAACTCCTTCACATCGGGTACATGGTCAAAGTCAAGGGTCAAAAGCCCCGAAGGATGTGCCAGGCACTTGTCGCTGCGCTTTGTAAATATGCCCGAGAAGGTCACATAATCAAAGTGCGTGCGTTTGTATTGGCTGGCCGTTTCCGGATCCGTGATGCTTCTTAGCTCTGAAGTTCGGGCCTTTGCACTGTTTCCCTTGATGCGCTTGTATGCATCCAGGATGGACATTTGGCCCGAAGGTTTGGTGTTGGTGATCGGGCACCTGAAAAAACTGAAGTGGGGCCAGGTCATTTCATTGACAGGGGTGGCAAATTTGCCCAGGTAGTTGCCATAAAAATTCCTTTTCATGCCGATCTGCAGGTTCAATTCCTGGTTGATCTTTTCCAGAAGCTCATCTCCCTGCATCTTGTAATGAAGGGCTGCAAAATCAAAAGGATCGCCATGGAACTCAGGCAATTCAGTATCCCGGTAACAAAACCGGTCTTCATTTAAACTCAGGACAAGGGTTACCTTGTCAGCGTTGAAAGGGTTCCGGGCTGGTTTGGTTTCATTTCCAACCAATTCGAGTACAATCGAATTGCGGTAGTATTCGCAAAGGACGTGGCCAATGATATTCAGACCGTGCATCGTTTTCTTTAAGATTTCTATTTTGTCAATCATGGTTTTTTGTTTTTTTCTGCATGTAATTTTTTTTCAGTAAGGCCCTGATATCAGAATACTTGTAGAAGTATTTGTCATTGAGCTGAGAGTAGGGGAGCTTGCCCGAGACCCGAAGGTTGCGCAAGGTGCGCAGTTGAATGTGGTGGGACAAGAAGATATCTTCACCGTCCACCCATTCTTCCTTGAAAAGCCTGGTGCGGGTTTGCTTTAACAGGGTTTGCAGTAACGCCTTTATGTCCTTTAATTCTGCCAAAAGGCGGTTGAGGGCCGTTACAAACTCCTGCATGGTCAGTTTTCTTGCGGATTAAGGATGGCCATTTTCTCTGCCTCACTAACTGGAGTGCTGCTTTCCCTGCCAAGTGACAACAGCCAGATGTGCAAGTCCCTTCTTTTGTAGAAGCGTTTGCCACCGTTGGGCCTTGAAGAAGGGAACAGGTTCCTTCTGGCCAATGTACAGACGTAATCAGGTGAAAAGCCCATGTAAAGGGCGGCTTCCCTGGTGTTGAAAACTTCCTTGTTTGGCAAGGTCTGCTGAAGCAGCATTTTGATAATGCGGTTCAACTGTTGAATAACGTGTTGTTCGCTCATTTTAACAGTTTAAAAGTTAAACAATGAGCTTTGCGCAAAGCATTTGAATCAATTGATGAATTAAAGTTAGTGTGAGATTCTTTTGAAAATGCATACGCACTTGTATGCGTATGCATATGCGTATGTGCGTATGCATACTCAAAGGTGTATGGGTAAACGATTCCAGAAAAATCAGGTATCAAAAAATAATTTAAAAATATTTGGATGCGTATGCATATGAGCGAATTTACACCCTTCATTTCTACCTAGGTTTCACTTCTGACGAGCCTCTAAAGGTGCATCGCACCGATAATATGGTAGTGTCGTGTAACAGGTAATGCGACGTAGCCTCTTGTATTAAGTGAGATGATTTTCACGTAGTGATCCCGATAGCTATCGCTTAGGCGTTAACTTCGTTTGATTGTTTTAGAATGGATCGAATAATATTTTTGTGGGGAAATCAAATCAACGGTCCCGATGACTATCGGGAAAAATCTTACTTTTATTATTTGAATCTTAGTAACATAAGTAAGCCTCTACTGCCTTAATCTTATCTATCTTATTATTGGCTTGATTCCTCCCGATCTTTCCCAATTCCCGGGCAGAAATGTTATAAGATAGATAAGATTAAGGTTGTAGAGGCTTATTTATGTTACTAAGATTCAAATAATAAAAGTAAGATTTTATCAAAAAAAGCAGATCTGAATATTGGCTCGATCCGTCTTTATTTAAAATGCCTTCGCAGCCCTGATAAACTTAGCAGCCATGTTGGTAGGTCGTGCTAACTTTAGACCGGTTACATCAAAGCTTGATCCATCTTCTTTTACAAAGCATTTGACGGCTATATTCCATTGTTGTTGATAAGGAAAAGTAAGCTTTCCATTACTGGTTGCTTCTTTAATGAATACCATTAAATCCCCTTGTCCTGCAAGCCACTTTAAAGGTTTAACAAGCTCCAGGCCGTTGACAATGGCACGTAATTCAGTCAGGGTAGTTTCTGGTGGAATGGCTTTTAATTGAAGAAGTCTCTTATGTACCAAAGGAAGTCCATCCTTTTTTATGTTATTGTAGTAGAATGCCAATAGCTTGTTTGTGTCTTGCCTTGTTCTGATTGATTTCTGCGGCTCGTGCAGCTTTTGTGGCAACCGCCTTTCATATAAAACATCCTCAATAGTAATGGGATCCTTGATTTCAACACTGTCAACATATCTCCATTCATCTTCAAATAAATCAATTAACTGATCATAGTAGTGGCAGAAAACTTTCCCCTGTTTTTTTGCCCTGTTTTTTTTCGTGGCTAAATCCTTGCGCATATATTTGATGTATATGTATTTCCGATCCACAGGCAGTTTGTTCAATAAGTCCTGGAAATTAGCGAAGCTTGGTAAAAAGATTTCCTCAAACACTTTTTTCTTGTCCTTTTTGATCAGCAACACGGGCTTCCCAATTGCCAGGTCTTTTTCAATTTTACAGACCAACGCATTGAGCTTTTCTATGCTCTCCGGTTCAGGAACCAGGCGGTACAGGATGTCTGGCGGAGTTTGTTGACAAGTAATGTGATCCAGCGCTTTTTCGACCACATTTTCATCCATCGATAACAGCTCATTGGTAAGAAATGCGTTCATGGCTTCAAGTGAAACGACTTTCTGTAATTCAAGCGCAAAACAATTGATATCAATGCCCTGGCAGTATTTTTCCGCAAAATAGCGTGTAAGTGATAATGGCTCCTTCAGTAAGTAGTAAAATTTTGGATCTTCCAATGCATTGAATTGGATATTTAACTTCTTCAACTGGCCCGAGAGAATGGAACGGTATTGTTTTTCGGTCATGTCATGTAAAGGAAGCGATTCCTTGAATCCGGCAATGATCCGTTGGCCCTGGGCATGGCCCAGCTGATTTGCCTGGTGAAGGATCGTCTCATACAAATGCCAGTTCACGGGAAGCTGATTTTTTGTTTCCCCGCACTCAGGTGGTTTAGAGGCAGTCAGTTTGGCTTTGGCTTCGATCAAAAGCCTGGTAATTAGCCTGAATTTTTCTTTCAGGATAAAGGCGGCGCGAAGGTGCATGTTTTCTTCCTGGGAGTAAAAAACCAGGCGGGCGAAAAAATAATTTTTAAGATTGTTCGGATCATCTATTAAATTGAAGTAATCCCTTCTTTTGAAGTGAAGAATCTGCTGGTTAATCAGATTCAGTTCATGTTCAAGTTTGATTACTTTTTCTATCGGCTTAAGTCCCTTCAGACCGAGGTTTTGCAGGTATAATTCCTGCGGGGCGAGCGCTTCCAGCACGGCCTTTTTGCAGATAGAATCAAAATAATTTAATAGTTTAAAGTTAACATCTGACTTCATGTGGCATTGACAAATTAAGTAGTAGTTTTTGAAGAATTCTCTTCCCGGCAATGTCAAGTTCAATTCCATGTAAGCTCCAAACACGCTACTGGTTATGGAAAATAAATAATTGTTTGCATTTAAATTTATCTAAATATAATAAATAATTTATATCATGTTATAAAATCAGTATAAAATGTATGGCTATTTAGACTGATTCCGCATAAAACAGGCGCTCATGCCGTTTAAACAAAAAAAAGAACAGATTCCGAACCATCGGGATCCGTTCTTGCTTCACCCTTTTGATAGGGGAGTGAGAACCGGGGATTGGTAATTTACTTAAATCTCAAAGCAAACACTGGCCGAATAATCTTTCTGATCGCCCGATGCAAAGAACAGGTAAAGATGGCTTGCTGCAATTGGTTGCCCGGGCAATTCAAAGGTTCCGTTCATCGCCCCCCTGACAAGGCCGGTATTGGTCAGATAGGAGTAGTTTCCATTCCCGGCACTGATCAGCATCAGGCGATCGGTGAGCCGCTGCGCATCCAGGTGTGGATCATTGTTCCAGCTAACGGCAATGGAGGCGGGTTCCAGGGCCGTCCTGTAGACTTCCAATTGCTGGGGCAGGGGTAGCTTTCCGGTGGAGAACTGGAGCATCTTAGGATCAGCTAAACTGCCATCCAATCCAAAGGCAGGCATGTTGGTTTTCAGGAACAGGGCACGGCCACTCATCTTCCTGGCAACCGGTTTCCAGATTTCCTGGATCAGGGAAGTCTTAAACTGACTGCAAAACCTGCTGACCTTCCTGAACCTTTCGCGATGGAGCAGTTGGGATGGAGACCATGAATTCTTTTTACGATCGGGTGCCGTTCGCATGTAAGTTTCACCCTCCAATTGTACAAATACCATTCCTGATGCGCTTCCGGAGAGCATTGAGCCGATTCCGCGTCTTAAGTGTGCCATAATCTGCTAGTTATTAAGTGAATACTATTTAAATACCAGGAGAATACTTTTAGAATACTATCCCTATAAATATACACATAAATAATAGAATAACCATAGAAAATAGATACAAAAACTATACAGATACTATACAGATACTATACAGCAACTATACAGACGCTATACAGAAACGATACAGACCCTATACAGAAAACATTCAAATAGGGATGGATTAACCCGGACGCGGGGTGGTGCAGGAACCTGGATGGATTGAATGAGAAGGTTTCTATCCTAGCTGGGGTAGTCCTTCAGCCTACCAGCGATACCGTGTGTAGGGCATTCCTTCAAACTGTATTTGTACAGGGGATTTCCATCGCTCAGCTGGAGGAAATTGGCCCTGGAGGCTGCGATTACCAAGTTTCACTTGCAGAAAAGCCCCGGTAAAGGGCCTGATTTTTTTGCCCTTCCAGGGTTGGGAGAGGGAGCTAAATTAGAAATTCTATAATTTATAATTATATCGTTTTTATTATCAGCGAGATGCAAAAACATTTTTTTATTCGCTTTGAAATCTGTGAATCTTTTTTATACCTTCAACGCCGTCAAATAAGCGATCAGTGTTGACGGATTTTTAGACTATGAAACCTAGCTACTTCTTTGCTCTTGTTGTTTTTATATTGTTTGTTCAGTCCTCGTTTGGGGATGATTTTCGATACCTAAGGACCAGCGAAGGCCTGTACAATGGCGAAATTAATTCAACCGCTCAGGACCATTCCGGGAAGATGTGGTTTGCCACCTGGGCCGGATTGGCAAGCTACAATGGTTTCGATTTCCAGTTCTTTAAACCTGAACTGGGCAATGCCTTGAGCTTATCGGATAAAAAAACAAACCGGATATTCATTGACTCGAAAGACAATCTGTGGGTGGCCTCCCTTTCAGGGGTGTCGTTTTTCCGCAAATCGGATCAGACCTTTCATCCCATTGAACTGGAAGGTGCCCCCTGGAAAAGCTATTATGTATTCGGGTTCAAGGAATCAAAGGGTCATGTACTGATCCATACCAGTAACGGGGTCTATTTAATCGATGCCGTGGCGGGCCAGGAAGATAAGTTTCATACCAAGAAACTGAAACTTTACAACGGGACCACTGAATCTTACGATTATGTGCATTACCTGAATACCTTCAAAGACCAACTGCTGATTGTTTCAAATGTGGATCAATATAATCCAACACGTATATTCATTGCTGAATTAATTGTCAATGCCAATGACACCTTAATTACACTGCAGAATAAAATCGTCTATTCGAACCGAATCAATACGGCGGTGTATGTGAAAGAAGAAGACCTGTTTTACCTGGGCACCGAACATGGAATTTCATCGCTTGCACTCTCGGGGTTAAAAATTACAGATGGACTTTATTTTAAAAATCAAAATATTCAAAACCTGCTTTGTGCAAGCAATCGGAAGATGTATGGCAATGCAACCGATCCGGCCTTGTTGTATGTTGATTTAATTACCAAACAGGAAGGCCAGTATTTGCCCGATCCGATGGTGTTGGGTTCGCTGTTGGACAATAACATCACCTGTTTATTCGAAGATTTCTCCGGGAATTTATGGGTGGGCCACCAGGGTCTGGGTTTGAGTATACTCAACCTGAACCGGAAACCTTTTTATACCTACAAGCGTGATCTGTCACATCCCCATTCGTTGAACGGAAATATTGTCATGTGTTTTAACGGAACGGCCCATGATATATTTGTTGGATTACGGCAGGGGGGGATCAATGTAACGAGCAAACAAGTCGGTAAGAATGTAAACTCGGATTTCCAGGTGCTGAGTTACCGGCAACAGGGCAGCGCCTTGTCTAATTTCGACAATATATGGGATATTGCCCGGGAGTCGGATTCGATTTTCTGGGTGGCCTCCAACGGGGGACTGGCCAAACTTGAAAAAGTGGGCAATGGATGGATTTATGGCCGGGCCAACGAGCAACCCCTTTATACGGGAACGGTCAGAAAAGTGATGGTCGATCAAAACCATAATATATGGTGTGGAACCTCCGGCGATGGATTGATCTTTATCCCGGCCTTGCGTAGGAATCCCTCCAGGAAAAGCTATCAATTTCCCTTTGATCCCAAGGATGAGGAAGGAATTTCAGACAAGGCGATCCTCTCGATGCTGATCGACAGCAAAAACCGGTTTTGGGTAGGTACCAACAATGGATTGAACCTGTTGAAAACGCCCTATGATCAGTTGGATTTGTCGGGAAAAACCAAGCCATTGGTGAAGTTTAAGCAAATGATTGCCACTCGCCCGGAGAAGGATTTCCTGAATGCCAATGAAATCAATTGCATCTTTGAAAACAATGATGGAAAAATATGGGTAGCCACCCAGGGCGGGGGGATCAATATCCTGAACCCGGATTCGATGGTGTTTTCGCATTTGACCATTTCAAATGGACTGCCGGGCAATGATGTTCAGGGGATACTATCAGACCCCTCGGGTAAAAAATGGGTGAGCACCAACAAGGGAATTGTTGCAATCGACCTGGACAATAAAGATAAACCTTTTACTTATTACAACCAAACCGATGGGATCCAGGGCGAAACCTTTAAAGTCAATTCCTGGTTTAAGGCCGCTGACGGTGAACTGTTTTTTGGAGGCGACAACGGTTTTACCCGGTTCAATCCCCGGGCCATCGTATCCAATCCCATTCCTCCCAAAATAGGATTAACGAATTTGCGGATTTTAAACCAGGTGGTAAAGGTGGGGGACACGATCAGCTACAATAATATCATGCTCAAGTCGCTCAATGAAACGGATGAAATTGTCTTGCCGTTCAATAAAAATACATTCAGTATTGGGGTAGGGGTTCACCATTATCAATTTCCGGGGGGCAACAAGATCCGCTACAAGCTGGAGGGATTCAATGACCATTGGATCACCATTTCAGCGGCCACGAATTCCTATATCTATTTTTCGAAGGTCCCGGATGGAAGATACACCCTTCACATCAGTGGATTGAGCGCCGATAATATTGAAGCTTCCCAGGAGCGGGTGCTTTCGCTCAGGATTTTACCACCCTGGTACAAGACCTGGTATATGACTACCCTGTTTCTGCTGATGATCTTTGCTCTGATCGGGGGGGCCATTTATATGGTTGTCAGGAGACAGCGCATTTCATTTGAGAAAAAGATTGATGCCATCTCCCTGGAGAACAATGAGAACAAGATGAAATTTCTTACCAACATTGCCCACGAATTGCGCACTCCCCTGAGCCTGGTGATTGCCCCTATCGAGGATATGATGCAGAACTATACCAACATTGAGCCTCAATGGAAGGATCACATCCACCTGATCCACCGCAACTCCAATTACCTGCTCACCTTGATTAACCAGATCATCGACTTCAGAAAGTTAAATGCAGGTAAGCTTCAACTCAATGTTCAGACCCTTGACCTGGTAACTTTGGTCAAGGAAGTGGCTGCCAATTTTAAGGGATTGGAAAGCCGGCGCAAGGTCAACTTGCAGGTTCATGTACCCGAGCGGCCCCTGATGGTCAGAGTCGATGGTCAGAAAATTGAGGAAGTGCTGTATAATTTATTGTCCAATGCCTTTAAGCATACCCAGGAATTTCAATCCATCGTCGTGACCCTGGAACTTGTTTCAAAAGCGGAAGGCAGGCAGGGGGAAGATCAGACCCCGATCAGGATCACTGTTTTTAACGAGGGGAAAGATATCACGGACGAGGATAAAACCAGGATCTTCGAGAGGTTCTATAAAGTGAGTGAAAAGGTGGAAGGCACCGGGATCGGGCTTTCGTTTTCAAAATCGCTGGTTGAAATGCACCAGGGTACCATCGAGGTTGAATCGATCCATGGGGTAGGAGTGGCCTTCCATGTGTTATTGCCCATGAATGAAATTGATGTGCAGGAACCACAGGCGGTGATTGAAAAGCCAGTTGTGGTGGCAACCAGGAACGGGTCCAGTGTTGAGCCGCTCAAAGGGATTGAAAATCTGAATAAGACCCTGAACATTGTTTTGGTGGAGGACAACAGTGATCTACGCGCTTTTCTGAAAAAGACCCTGTCATTCAGCTACAATTGCTTTGAGGCCTGTGATGGCAAGGAAGGCTATGAATTGATCACAAGGCTGGTACCCGATATTGTGATTTCAGATGTGATCATGCCTAAAATGGATGGGTATGAAATGTGTGAAAAAATAAAGGAAAACAGCAAGACCTGTCACATCCCCATTATCCTGCTGACGGCCAACAATGCTGCCGAGCACATCGTTTCAGGCTACGCCAAGGGGGCTGATGCCTATATCACCAAGCCCTTCGACATGTCGATTATCAAGGCCCAGATATCGCGCCTGATCAAAAACAGGGAGTTGATCCGGGAAAAATATATGACCCATAATTTCATGGTCGAAGTATCGACCTCCAACCTAACCCGGGATGATGAGTTTATCATTCAGTTGCGCAAGTTGCTGGAGAATAATCTTTCGGAATCGGATTTCAATGTCAAAAAGTTATCGGCCGATTTAAATATCAGTACCACCCATCTGTACCGGAAACTGAAAAGCCTCACAGGGCTTTCACCCGTTGAGTTTATACGCACTTTCAAATTGCAGAAGGCCTGTGAATTATTGTCCAATTCAAACCTCTCCATCAAGGAGATTGGATACAGTTTAGGGTTCAATAATTTGTCCTATTTTGTCAAGTGCTTTCGGGAACAGTTTGCGCTAACCCCTTCGGCTTACAGGCAGAAAGGGATGCCGGAACCGAGGGTGAAAAATAGCACAAATCAACCAGGTGTAGCATAAATTAACCTATTTTAACACATAATATGCTCGTTATGAATTTATTACTAAAATCGTCTAAAATCCAGCGATCCATGACATTTGATTTTTGATACATTTGTGACGTTTATAAATCTATTTCAATTGTATTATTCAATATTTATGATTTAAAAAATGACAAAGAATAAACAACTAACCTTAATTGCATTATTGGTGGTATTGTTTTTTGGTTGCAAAAAGGAAGATTTCAACAAGTATGATCGTCCACCATGGCTTGCCGGAAAATTGTATACACAGATATTGACACTGCCGGAAATTTCGACCTTCGCAGAATTGGTAAAAAAATCCGGTTATGATACCATTATCAATGTTTCGGGAAGCTACACCGTTTTTGCTCCCTCGAATGAAGCCTTCGTTCAATATTTTCAGTCCAATCCGAACTACAAATCGGTGGCTGATATGCCCCAGGCGGAGGTTGTCAAACTTGTAAAATATCACCTGGTTCAGAATCCATGGAGTAAAAAACAATTGATGTCACTCGATGTCAAGGGTTGGATCGACACCCTGGATTTGAGCAACGATAAGCCCAAAGGAAACAAAAGGGAAACCTTGTTCTTGGGCAAAAATCAAAAGGTGGGTGTTCAATGGAGTAAGTACAAAAAACAAAACACATTGACCAATCAAAAGCGTCAAAATGTGATTGATACCACTTTAACCCCCTGGACGCGACGTATTTATACCGATTCACGTAAGTTTGCCCCGATCTTCTACAGACAATATTTTAATATTTATGACTTAGATGCCTCTTCGGACTTTGATTTCTATTTTGGACGTCAGTTCGAAAATGTGGCCGATATCTATTACGTCGGAGGACGCGTGACCAGTACTGAATTGTTTGCCGAAAACGGTTTTGTTTATGTCATTGACCGGGTAGAAGAGCCGTTAAAAAACGGGGCTGAGATGCTGGAGGACAAGACCAACGGAAATTCCTATCATTTGTACAACAACCTGGTGAATTTGTTTTCAGAATATGAATACAATGAAAAAGCAACTTTTGCACAACCAGGTGCTGCACAGGGACTCAGGGTCGATTCGCTCTTTAATCTTACCTACCCGCAATTGGTATTTAATATCAACAGTGAAAAAACAAAGGCCCCCAAAGGTACCTATGGACTGCCCTCAAATGTTACCATTCGGTATCACCATGGAATCGTAGCCCCTACCGATGCGGCTTTGAACCAGCTGGTCAGTCAGTACCTGGCAGGTGGAAATAACTGGGGAAGCCTGGAAGCTGCCCCTGAAAACATCAAAAAGATCATTGCCAATTCCAGTCTGTCGATCAATCCGGTTTACATGACTGATATTAAGAATGGATTCATCAATGGGGAAGAAGATTTGATCAAGGTAGACGAAACAAGCATTGTTCAAAAGGAATATGGCAGTAATTGCAGCTTTATCGGTGTGAACCAACCCATTGTTCCACGTGCATTTAGCAGTGTGACCGGACCGGTTTATACCCGCAAGGGATATGCCAAAATCATGTATGCCATTGAAAAAGCAGGTTTGTTGCCCGCGTTGAAACGCAGAGATGCCGATTATTCCTTTTATGTAGAATCGGATGCCTCTACCTCGGCTGACTCCTCGTTTTTCTATGATCCATTTTTCGAACGCTTTACCGCTTCGACCATGTACCCCGCTATTAAGCCTTACTTAATTCCATTGCCTGATTTGCGCGTCCTATTGCTCAATCACATCGGGGTTGCCCAGCCAAAGGGGGTCGCAAGAAAGGAATTCATTAAAAATCTTGCAGGGAATTACCTGATTGTGGACAATGTTACCAAGGAAGTGAGTGGTACAGCTGTTTCTAAATTTGGATTCCGCGGAATCAAAGATGTGCATGTCATTCCAACTAAAATCAGTACCAACAGCGATAATGGGACCACCTATGATATCAGCAGTTGGTTTAATTTCTCGGTCAGCGATATTTTTAATACCATCTCGGCCAATTATCCAAAGTTTCATGCCTTGATTAAAAAAGCTGGATTAACCCAGGATGCATTGGGCAAATACAGTTTTATGTCCGATAACCAGAGCTACACTGTTTTTGCACCCACTGATTCGATTTTGAATTTAACCAACACCAGTGCGATGACAACCAGGCAGCTTCAGGATTTTGTACTGTTACATTTTGTTCAAGGCACACTGATCTTTACCGATGGGAACAAATCCACAGCCTATTATGAAACCTGCAGGGTGGATGAAACTTCCACTCCATTTTCAACGGATTACACCAAAATGAAGATTGTTCCGGGAATTGATCAAATTACGATACCATCCAAATCCGGATCTCCAGCCATTGTGGTGAATGAATCGGTGAAATCCAATGTACTAACGGGCCGAAGCCTAAGTTCAACGGGATCGGAAGTGTTTCCTAATTGTATGAATACGGGTGTTATTCATCAGATCAAAAAGGTAGTGATGTTTGGAGAAGTGGACACCAGACCATAAACCAGCTAATATTTGAATATTTTAAACCTAAGGTTTTTGAACAAAATGAAAAAAATCAAAAAAACCATAATTCTGATCCTGGCGCTTTTCAGTTTTACCGCTGCTTTTTCGCAGACCAAAACAACCATCCGTGGGAAGGTGATCGATCAGAAGGATAAATCGGCAGTTATTGGTGCAACTATCGTTGAGTCGGATAAGCAAAACCGAGTGGTCAACGGTTCGATCACGGACATTGATGGTAATTTTGTATACCAGATGAAGAATCCGGACAATGTGATGAAAGTGACCGTGATTGGCTTCCAAACCAAAGTTTTTAAACCCAATCCCTTGAAACCGGTGGTCATTGAGCTGGTTTCTTCGGACATTGAATTGGACCAGGTCACCATTACCGCCAAGGTCAAATCGGATAACTCGCTGACCAATATTGCAGACCGCGATAGGGCTTCCTCGAGTGTGAAAGTCGATTTGATGCAAATGAAAGATGGTGGGATCTCCAATGCAGCCGATGCCTTGCAGGGAAAAGTTGCCGGGCTGGATATTATCTCCGCTTCGGGTGACCCGGGTTCGGGCTCACAGATTGTGATCCGTGGTTTGAGTTCTATCGGAAACAACAAACCTCTGATTGTTATCGATGGGATTGCACAGGACAATGTGCCATCCAGCTTTGATTTAAGTTCTTCGGATTCACAGGATATCAGTAACATGATCAATGTGGCCCTCCAGGATATCAAATCCATTGAGGTCTTGAAAGATGCTGCCTCTACGGCTGTTTACGGATCGAAAGGTGCTGATGGGGTTTTACTCATTGAAACCAACCGTGGTAAAATGGGTAAGGTGCAATTTAATTACACCTACAAAAACAGTGTAAACTTTCAGCCACCATCCATTCCCATGTTGAATGGGGATGAATATGTGACCCTTCAGTTGGAAGAATGGCACAACAGCCGCGGGGTATTTGATCTGCCACGTGAAATTGCTTATGACAAGGATTATCCTGACTTTTACAACTATTCGGCCAATACTGATTGGCTGGGTGCTATCACCCGCAATTCGGTGACCAATGACCATTATTTCGTTATTTCGGGTGGGGGTGAAAAGACAAGGTACCTGACCTCCTTCAGTTATGTGGATGAAGCTGGTACAACCATCAATACCGGTTCAAAACGGTTCTCTACCCGTGTGAACCTGGACTATTTCCTTTCAAAGAAATTGGTGTTTACCGTTCAGTTTAACTACGGGAACAACAAGACTGATGGAAATATGAAAATTAATAACCGGAATATTAGGCAAATGGCCTATCTGAAAGCCCCTAACATGAGTATCTGGGAACATGATGCCATGGGCAATCTGACGGGAGAATATTTTACACGCAATTTCGACAAAACGGCCAATTACCAGGGAAATGGCGATGATTATTACAACCCGGTTGCAGTGGCCAACCTGGGGAAAAGTGATGAATCACAGAATACGCTGGAAAATTCATTCAAATTAAAATATACGATCAAGGATTGGTTGATTTTTAAAGAAACCGCCGCCTTCCAATACAACGGGACTAAATCGAACAGCTTTCTTCCATACAATGCCATTGGAGCCAACTGGTTTGACTGGACCATCAACAAGGCAGAGGAAAATAACAGCCTGTACTCTTCATTCAAAACCGAGAGCCAGTTGGTGTTTTTTGTTCCCTTTAAAGGAAAAGACCATGAATTGTCAGGTGCTACTTCCTGGTCAACCAATCAATCGAACCTGGAAGAAGTCAATATTCAGAGTAACAAAAACCCCAGTATCAATCTTCAGGATCCAGCCATTGGCTCAGCCATTAACTACATCGGTTCTGGTTTATTGGAAAAAAGTGATGTGGGCGCCTTGTTAAACTTGAATTATAAATATAAAGATCTATACGGTATTCAGGCTACCGCCAGGGCCGATGGAAACTCTTCGTTTGGTGCAGCCAACCGCTGGGGTTTATTTAAAGGGATTGGCGGATTTTGGCGTTTCTCAGATGAACCGTTCGTGAAAAAATATTGTTCAGAATGGCTGAGTGAATCCAAGTTTCGTGTGAGTTGGGGTACCTCCGGACGTGCTCCGGGAGACTGGCCTCGCTATCCACGCTTTGCCATCTATAAAACAACCGAGGCGGGTAGTTACATTAAAAATCCAGCGGTGGTACCTACCAGTATCCAGTTGGATAACCTGAAATGGGAAAGTATCCAGCAAACGGACTTTGGTTTGGAGCTCAATTTATTCCATGAAAGGCTGTACATTGAAGGCGATATCTACAAAAAGCTGACCTCCGATTTAACCTTTAAGGAGTATAAAATACCTACTTCTTCAGGATATGACCAGCTGGTTTACCTCAACGGTGGTGAATTGTCAAACGACGGTTGGGAATTAATGCTCAGCGCCAAAGTGATACGCAAAAAAGACATCCTGTGGTCGGTTGATTTTAATACCTCTCAAAATGTGAATGCTTTCACCAAACTACCTGAGAATTTCAACAATGAGAAGTCGACTGACATCAGCAATGGTCAGTTTCCAAAACGTATCGTTGCAGGAGAGCCCATTGGTTCATTCTTCGGTTTCCGTTACAAAGGGGTTTATGCTTCAGATGAAGATGCCGTGGCCAAGGATGGGGATGGCAACAAATTATACGACGGAGAACATAATGTGATCCCAATGACTTACAAAGGAACCTATCCGTTTAAAGGGGGGGATGCCAAATATGAAGACATCAACCATGATGGTCAGATTGACTTGAACGACGTGGTGTATATTGGGGACTCCAATCCAGATTTCGTGGGTGGTTTCGGAACTTCACTGAAGTACAAACAATTCGATATTTCCTTTCAGTTTCATTACCGTGTTGGATTTGACATCATCAATTCAACGGCCATGAACACCGAAGGTATGGATGGGAAGAACAACCAAAGCAAGGCCGTGCTGAACCGTTGGAGGGTGCAGGGTCAACAGGAAGTGGGATTGTTGCCAAGGGCCTACATGGGCAATCCTGCCAACAACCTGGGTTCAGACAGGTACGTGGAGAAAGGTGATTTTATGCGTTTGAACAACATCACCTTGAAATACCAGTTAAGCCCCGCACTTTGTAATAAATTGAATTTGCAAAGCGGAAGTTTTTCACTCAGTGCGCGTAAATTGTACACCTTCACCAACTATTCAGGACAGGATCCTGAAATTAGCGCCGATGCATCGGATCCGTTCTGGATCGGTGAAGATAAAGCCAATACGCCTCCTCCAAAGATGGTAACCTTAAGTTTTTCAGTTGGATTTTAATTTGAATGAATATGAAAAAGATATTTAAAATACGGTATATTCTTTTATTCCTGGCTTTAACCATGCAATTCTCCTGTTCGAAGTACCTGGAGTTGCTTCCTCCCAATGGTTTGGTGAGGGAAGAGTTCTGGAAGACAAAAGAAGATGTGCAAGCAGTGTTGATGGGAGCTTATCAATCGTTTGCATCGATGGACGGAGATTTATTCACCTATGGTGAAGCACGTGGCGATATGGTCAAAGCGCACGGTAACTGGTTGGGTTCGGATCAAAGTAAACTGATGCAAAGTGATATTTATCCAAAGAACCCGCTGTGTAACTGGAACAAGTTCTATAAAGTGATCAATTACTGCAACGAGGTCATTGAGAATGCCCCCGAGGTCAGGAAAATTGACAATACATTTACGGACTTTCAGCTAAAGGGATTTTTGGCCGAGGCTTATTTTCTCAGGAGCCTTAGTTATTTCTACCTGGTACGGATCTTTAAAGACGTGCCCCTTGTATTAACGCCTACCGAAAATGATGGGGTGGAGTTCTACCTGCCTCAGACCAAGGGCGAAGATGTGTTGGCTGAAATGGTCAAGAACCTGGATGAATACAGACCTTTTGCCACCGATGGTTATAAGACGCTGGACGAAGTAAAAGGGCGCGCTACCAAGGGTGCTTTTGATGCACTGCTGGCCGACATTTCACTTTGGAATTTTGATTACGAAGCATGTATCCAATATTCTGACCGGTTGATTTCAAACCCGGACTTTGTATTGATGCCCAGCGCCAAGTGGTTTGAATTGTATTATCCGGGCAATTCACTGGAGAGTATTTTTGAATTTCAGTTCGACAACAAATACAACCAGAGCAATGCAACGTATGGCATTACCAACCGGTATGCCAATCAATACCTTCCAAGCCAGCGGGCAGTGGAGTTGTTTGCCTTTCGATATGCCCTTGAGCGGGACAGGGGTGAACAAAAGTCGATTGCCATCTTGAGTGAAGACAATTACATCATTTGGAAATATGCCGGAAGAGCTGACGATGGAAAAACAGAGCGTTCAGGTTTAGAACAAAATAGTTGTAATTACATTATTTACCGCATGGCTGATATTTACCTGATGAAGGCCGAAGCCTTGTCGCAGTTAGGCCGGTATGATGAGGCCAACGCAGCACTGAATATCGTTCGGGAGCGGGCAGAAGTTGCTCCAGTGTCGGTTAACAATTCGGCCATTGCATTTGAAGATGCCATCATGGACGAACGTGCCCTCGAACTGGCTTTTGAAGGCAAACGCTGGTTTGATTTACTTCGCATGGGCCGTCGCAACGATTACGCCCGGAAGGATAAATTGATTGAATTGATTATTGCAAATGTGGCTTCTACCCAAAAACGTATCTTATCAGCCAAATTGACCAACCCACTGGGATGGTATCTGCCGGTTTTCAAGGACGAAATTGAGCGTAATAAAAACCTGGTTCAAAACCCTTATTATATTTTTTAACCAATGAAAAAGAAATCTATTATTTTAAGCTTATTGGTTGTTTTTTCAATTCAATATTCCTGCACCAAACCTGATGTTCCTGAATCGGGTTTTAAGGAAATGAAGAAATATACGATCTATGATTATCTAATTAATAATCAAGATGATTATTCCAGTTTCCTTCAAATCCTTCAGGCGGGTGGTATGGATAAAACACTGAGCGCATATAATCCCGGGGGAACAACAGGGGGTGAAAAATACACTTTGTTTCTTCCTGACAACAAGGCCGTTGATGACTATATCCAGGCAAGCAACGGTGAATATAATTCGCTGAAAGATTTATTGGATGATGCGGCTTTCTGTGAGGCCCTTTCGAAGTACCACATTTTAAATAAATGGGTAGCGACCAATGAATTTCCGTTTGGTACCTTCAATCAACCTACGCTGTCAAATGACTATCTGAACGTTAATTTCGATGTTCAGCCTGATACCACCTATTACAAGATCAACAACCAGGCAAGGGTCATCAAGGCTAATTTGTTGATGTCAAATGGTTATATCCAGGTGATCGGCACCATGCTTAAGCCCATTACCCTGAACGCCTATGGCTGGTTAAAAAAGAATACAGGCTATTCGATCTTCACCGCCGCACTGGAAGCCACTGGCATCAGTACAACCATTGATGTGGATATGAAGCTGAAGGATCAGGAACTGCAACCGTTCACCACGCTGGTAGAACCCGATGCGGTGTATCGGAAACGGAATATCAACTCATTTGAAGATTTGGCAAAAGCCATCAGCCCCGACCGGACAGATTATACCAATATTACCAATCCACTGAATTTGTATGTGGGCTATCACCTGCTATTGGGAAGACGCTTCCTGAACGATTTGGCCGGCAAAGCCCAAAATTACAATACTTTTGCCGATGTGCCCATGAATATCAACGGTGAGGGGATTGATATCATTATCAACAAATACAAGGAAACCTTTGTCAGTGCAAGTGGTGATACCACCGATTATGTGAGCCTGGATTATGACCAGAGTAATGTGAACACCCAAAGCGGTCCGATTCACTTCGTTGACCAGGTCTTAAAGCCACAGGTTCCTTCGCAGTCAGATATTGATTTTGCATTTTGGGAAGAACCTATTTTTAATAATAAATACCGGGTGACACCTGGGACCTACTACATTGAAAACCATGATTTGTTGAAAACCATTACCTGGTCGGATGCCAAACTTTCGTTTGTAAAATCAGTAGATCCAGCTGAAAGGGCCTGGAATGGGGATTATGTGCAAATACAGGGTGACTTTACCATTGTTTATAACATTCCTAAATTGATCCAGGGAAAGTATACCGTTGAACTTCATGTAGGGGCTGATTACGCGGATCCTAGAAATCCCAATAAAGTATCGGCCTATCCATTGGTAGAACTTTCAATTGACGGAAACAAATTGGGAGGACTTATTGACCTGACCAAAGGAGGAAGCGCCACTGATCCCTATGTATACTATACGGTAGGAACTGTTGATTTTAAATCCTATGCAACGCATGCCATACAAGTTAAATCACTGATTCCAGGCCGGTTTATTTGGGATGTAATCCGTTTTAAAACCATTAAAATAACCAAGTAATGAGAAATATATTCAAAATTATACTGGCTGCCCTCATTGTTACAGTCATAGGCTGTACCGATAACTGGGATGATCACTATTACAATCAACCAGAAACCATCAATGGCAATGTTTGGGATGCTATCAAAGGCAATAGTGAATTGTCAAGCTTTGTTAGCTTAATGGAAAAATACCAATACGATACCCTCTTTTTGACCGATGATACCTATACGCTCTTTGTCCCGGACAATAGCGCCATGGCAAGCATGCAGGCATCACAGGTGAGTGATACCACCATATTGAACTATCATATTTCAAGGTATTACGTTCAACCGGCCGATATCCAGGGCAAACGTAAACTGCAGACTTTGGCAGATAAATATTCAACCTTTGAGGAGTTGAACGGGAAACCTACCTATGACGGCATTGACATTAACTTTGAGAGCCCCCTGTATATCAATGGCAAGTTTTTTATCATGAGTGCAGTGGCTACACCACGGCTCAACCTGTATGAATATTTCGGGGTCAACAATCCATACCTGAAACACTTTATTGATACAAAGGATACCATCATTATTGACAAGGAAAAGAGCAGACCCATCGGATTCGATGCAAAAGGAAATACGGTTTATGATACCGTGGCTGTCAGATCAAATTTGTTTGAAAACGCTTATTTCCCCGTATCAATGGAATTCCGTAAATGGACCGCCACCTTTGTTTTTCCCCGGAAGGAGAATTATGAAAATGGTTTAACAGTGATGGCCCAGAAAATGGGAGGTGTTTTTACCGATTATACAAAAATACCGGTGAAATGGCAGGAACAAATCCTGATTCCCTATTTACTCAAACAAGGTACCTTTCTCAATATGCTGGAGATTCCTGAATTTAAAGGAAAGAGTGTGTTGTCGTATAAGCGAAAATACTCGATGATGAATATTCGGGGTGACAGTATTATTGTAGACTATGTTCCCAAAGATCCATACTTGTGCAGCAATGGTATTTTTTACGATTACACCAATTTTGTTGTGCCTGAGAAACTGTACAATGATACCGTAAAAATGCAGGGTGAATCGTTGATCAGAACCACTGGTGTGAATGCCTATAAATGGAGAGATAGCGTGAAAGTGACTCCTAGCTCGTTTATTGTTCGGAAAGATTACATTAAGGGAGCTTCCAATGATTCAATTTTAGTGGTCAACTTCACCAAAGGCTTTAAAGGCCCTTATAGTGTTTCCTTTAAATCAACCAACCTGTTCCCCAGAAAATACCGCATGGAAGTGCTTACACACATGGACATTGGTGGTATCTATGATATTTACGTGAACGACGAGTTGGTCAGGCATTTCGATTACTATGACTATATCAAAGCCAAAGGGATTATCAAAAGTGTATCTGGGGCTAATTTTGTTCCCAAAGGTCGGTATAACAAGTTTGACTGTTATGTGTCAAATATTAAGGATTATGGCAAACCTACCATCCGATTTGAGTATACAGGACCTGGAAACGTATCCGGCAACGGACTGTTTATCGATGCCCTCTATTTTATTCCAGCTCTTAATTAATAAACAAGAATAAACCAGCTAACTAATTCTGATTATAATCTGGTCTCAATCTATAAAATGAAAATTGATACAATGATTAAGAACCTATTCACCACTGCAAACTGGAAGAGAGCTGCGCTTGTTGTTCCTGTGTTGCTTTTGAGTTTATTTTCAACCCGGGCGCAAAGCCCAATGGCTAACGACTCCATTCTTGTAAAGGGGGTAATTGTTTCAGGAACAAATACTCCGCTATCAAATATTACAATTAGTATAGAGGGGTCCTACCAGATACCTGCCGTTACCAATGAAGCAGGAGAATTTAGCATTAAATCGAGTACAGGCAACAACTGGTTGATTATCTCACCGGTCAGTGATTATAAAACCCAAAGGGTATTCCTAAACAACAGGAGTGATTTGAAGGTTTATATGACTGCCAATGATTTATCATCGGGTGATGATCCCTTAACGATCCTTTCGCAAAGGAGGATCAAAAAGAACATCGTGTCGGCCTATTTTGACATCAAACCAACCGATGTTTATAAAACAGGGGCCACCTCGATTGATGAATTCATGCAGGGAGCCGCCCCCGGAATGAATGTCATCCGCAGAGATGGTTCTCCCGGTTCTGGTGCTGTGGTTTCTGTCCGTGGAGCAAATTCCATGATGACCAATACCCAGCCCTTGTACATTATTGACGGAATCCCGATGGAATTCCCGGGGCTGTTGGGATCCAACCTGGATGGTTTTGCCTATGATCCGCTTTTATCAGTGAACCCCATGGATATTTCTAAGGTGACCCTTGTAAAAGATCCGAACATTACTTCTTCCTATGGTTCGAAAGCATCGAACGGGGTGATTTTTATTGAAACCCTCGATCCAAGTGCCACCCAAACCTCTATTGATGTTGATTTGCGTACAGGTTATTCCCTGACCCCTTCGAACCTCATCCCTCAGTTGAATGCCACTCAGCACAAGACTTTGGCGAATGAGGAATTGTTCTCTTCAGGGACGTTTGAAGAAATCATCAAGTTAAAATACCCCAACTTATTTCTCGAGCAAGGCGATGATCGTTTCATCGATTATCAGCACAATACCAACTGGCAGGAAAAGGTATTTTCAAATTCATCATTTACCAACCTGAACCTGAAGGTAAAGGGAGGGGATGCCATTGCCCGTTACGGCCTTTCGTTTGGTTATACTACCAGCGATGGTATTATCAAAACAACTGGTTATGACAGTTATAACCTGAGGTTTGTAAGCCGTCTGAATATCTTTACCTGGTTACGTATGAATGCCGGGGTTGCTTTGACCTACAGCACTTCCAATTTAAAAGAATCGGCAAAAGTAAAAGAAACCAATCCGATCCTTTCCGCTTTGGGTAAATCGCCTATGCTCAATCCTTACCGCTATGACCTGGATGGGAATATGCTTACCACTTTGAGCGAGGTCGACGAACTGGGCGTGAGTAATCCGGTGGCCATCATCGATAAGTTTGAAGCCAGAAACAGTAATTATCATTTCCTTACCAGCATGGGATTTGAGGCTACCATCAACAAGAACCTGATGTTGAATACCAACTTTGGTTTGACTTACAATGGGATGAAAGAACAGATGTTTATGCCTAACCATGGGATGGACCATTATTACAACGATGAGGCCTGGAACGTTTCAAAAGCTTCCATCAATTACCTGTTATCGATTTATAACAATACCTATTTTACCTATAAAAAGACAATCAATAAAGTACACAACATTTCATCAAGTACCGGTTTAAACGTCTTAACCAACAATTATCAGTTTGACTGGGCCATTGCAATGAACTCTCATGAAAATGACGAATACAAGGCTTTGGAGGATGGAACCAAAAACCTGCGCAGAATTGGAGGGGCAAACAAGACATGGAACTGGGTGTCTATGTATGAAAACCTGAACTACAGCTTCAAGGACAAATACCTGGTGACTGCCTCTGTTTCGCTCGATGGTTCTTCAAGGGTGGGTGATAATGCCATCAATACCTTCAAAATTGCCAACAATCCTTTTGGCTTGTTCTATGCCGGCGGTTTGGGATGGCGTTTGTCAAACGAAACTTTCATGAAGCACCTGAACTGGTTGAATGAATTTAAATTAAGAGGTACTTATGGAAAATCTGGAAACGACGACATTGGCGAGAACAATGCATCGAATTATTATACCTCGGTTAAGTATCGTGAAACCGTAGGACTTTACCCTGCCATCATTCCAAACCCTGAGTTAAGTTACGAAACAGTTACCCAGCTCAATGGCGGTGTTGATATTGCCTTGTGGGGAAACCGGGTAAAAGGTACATTTGATGTATTTAAATCTACCACCGATGATATGCTCATCCTGGCACCCATGCAATCATACCTGGGTTACAGCTTCCGTCCTGAAAATGGAGGAAAGTTACAAAATACAGGTATTGAAGCCAGTGCCTTTTTGAGGATTATTGATGGAAAGAAATTCAAATGGGACGTACAAGGGAATTTCACCAAAGTAAAGAATGAGATTCTGAGTGTCAAAGGCGATAAATTGGTATCCGAGGTTCAGGGTGCCGAAATTGTCAACGTTGTTGGAGCGCCGGTGAATAGCTTCTATGGATATGTATTTAATGGCGTTTACGCTTCGCAGGAAGAAGCCGACGGAGCCAACCTTAGGAACGACAAATTGGTTCCTTACCAGGGTGGAGATGCTAAATTTAGCGATCTGTCGGGCCCTGACGGAATACCTGACGGAATCATTAACCAGTATGACAAAACCAATATTGGTTCTTCCATGCCTGATTTTTATGGTGGCTTCCAGAATACATTTACTTATAAGAACTGGACCTTGAATACATTGATCAATTTTGTTTCAGGCAACGAAATATTCAACTATGTACGTTACCAGAATGAACAAATGACAGGTCTGGAAAATCAAAGTGCAAGTGTTTTGAGCAGGTGGCAATATGAAGGACAGATGACCAATGTGCCGCGTGCCTTGTGGAATGACCCTGTTGGGAACTCTGCTTTCTCAACCCGCTGGATCGAAGATGGATCTTATGTACGCATTCAGAACATCTCTCTGAGCTACCATGTTCCAAATAAATTCCTGACCTTCAGAAATGCTGAATTTTATGTAACAGCCAACAATGTTCTGACCGTTTCGAAATACCTGGGATACGATCCTGAATTTGCCTATTCTTATACACATGCAGAACAAGGCATCGACTATGGTCAGACACCACAAGCCCGACAATTTATTATTGGTATTAAACTTGGATTATAAAAATTATACAATGAAAATCATGCGTAAAAATCTGAGATATTCCGTCCCGATGACTATCGGGATCATGTTCATCTTGATATCAATGATGTTTCTTTCTTCCTGTAAGGACTTTCTGAATCCAGAACAGGAAATCAATGTAAAACAGGAACAGTTATTCGATGATTGGTATGAATATCGTTCAGTATCGATGGGCCTCTACGGTTTACAGCAAAAGCTGGTCGAACAGTTGGTTGTCCTGGGTGAACTCCGGGGTGATTTATTGACTGTAACTCCCAATGCCGATGCTGACCTGGTTGAAATCTATAATTTTAAGGCTACCAAAACCAATAAATACGCCAATCCTACCAACTTTTATAAACTGATTTCAGCCTGTAACAGTTTTATTGGCATCCTGAAGGAAAGACATCCTGAAGTGCTGGACAAGAGCCTTGGTTCTACCAACTATGACAAGTTATACGGTGAAGCCCTTTGTATGCGTGCCTGGGCATATTTTAATGCCGTGCGGATATATGGAAAGGTACCAGTCATTTACGAATCACTTACCTCTGTTGAAGAGGTTGAGAAGTACCTGAACAGCACTTCTTACATCGATTCAGTACATTACGTTTTACGTCCAGGTGTAACGGTCAATGATGGATATCCGCTTGATACGACTTATACCACCATTACCCTTAACAAGCAATTCTATAACGTTGACCAGGTAATTAGCGTATTCACCAAGCAGTTGGAAGAAGATGTGAAAGCTGTAGGGGTGAACCATTACATGGACAACAACGATAAAACCTGGGAGGTAACTGTTTGGAACACCTATGCATACCATGCTTTGCTGGGCCAAATGTACCTTACATCAGGTGACTTCAGTAAATCAGCCAACCATCTGAATTATATTGCCTTTACCACTTCTGACAATTATCGCTACCAGTTGGGTGCTACCCTGCAGGGTGTCCTGTGGAGGAATATCTTCAAAAATATCGATATCACCGAAGATATCTATGCCTTGCGCTTTGACAAAGCCTCTCAGCAGCAGAATGACTTTCAACGCTTATTTGACGATTGGCCCCCTCACCAGTATATGCTAAAACCAACCAAGACTGCTGTTCATTTATGGGAGACCTTGTGGAGAGGCTATGGCCTGGTTTCTGATCCTACAAGTCCCTTCTTGATGCGGCTTAGTCCTGTTCAGAAAGGAACCCCGGGTGATTCTTACCGTGGATATGGAACTTCCTATATTTATGCCAATAATGGGGCTGTATTACCTTTTGGACAATATTTCCAAATGGGAACGACTCTTTATGTATCGCCAATGACCAGTTATTTGGGCATGTTGAATTTCAAAGCAAAAAATGATGTACGAAGCTATACTTCTGTGATGGAAGGCTATGACACCATTGTTTATAAATACTCGGTTGATAAAACCCCCTACGATCAGGATGCCAACTTCATTATTTACCGTGCAGGCGGTATCCAGCTTTATTTGGCTGAGATTTATACCCGTTGGGCCATCGATCAGCCCGGAGGGTTCACTGCACCTTCTACTTCCAGGGCCATCAATATTGTCAACGACGGAAGTGTTTACAATGTGCTGGCTGACCGTGCCCAAAAGGGTATTCGCGGTCGTGCCGGTTACCTGGGAGCCAATGGTGGAATTGAAGCTGATAACCTAAGTTATAGCCGCAACCCATTTACCAATGAAGTAACTGGGGTGACCGATCGTACAGGTCGATTGGATTTAAAACAATTGTGGCTTGAAGAACAGATCCTCGACGAAAGAGCCAGGGAACTGGCCTTCGAAGGTGAACGATTCTATGATTTGATGCGTGTGGCCGAACGGAGAAATGATCCTTCATTTTTAGCCAAGAAAGTTTCAGCCAAATACCCATCAGGACAACGGGAAGCCATTTACAACCTTTTGCTTAACAAGAAAAACTGGTACATCAACGTGTTTGATTAATTCGGTTTCAAACCTATAAATCATCAATTGGTAATCTGAAGTGTAAACTTCAGGTTACCAATTTTTTTTGCTTTCAACAATCATCCTTACACCCATTTATAATTATCAGGATGCTCATTAGAAGAACTATCCTTTGCCGTCTGGCTTCAGCCGACGGAAGAATTGAAGCCAGACGGCAAAGGTTAGTGGCAGCCATTAATGAATGGATCAACTGGTATTCAAGTCTTGTTATCTGATCCCTATTTGTGTCGTTTCTGTGTGGTTTCTGTGTGGTTTCTGTGTGGTTTCTGTGTACTTTGTGTGTCAATCAATACTTGAACCATACGGATCGTACTCTTATAGTAATCTAATGGGACGGTTCGGGTATCTGCAGAATAAGGTTTGGCAGGAGAAAGGCGTATGATTTTTTTTTACAGCTATTTGTATGGAATTATTCATCTTTGTAAAAGCTCAACTTTAAACCTTAAACCTTAAACCTTAAACTTTAAATTTTTAACTTTTAACCTGAAACATTTCACCCTAAACCTTTCAATTTCAACTTTAAACTATTAACTTTAACCCTGTAACCTACTCTTAATTGCCATGGCTAAATATTTAAGATTACCTGTATTTCTAATTTTATTCTTCACTGTTTTAGCCCTACCGGCTCAAAACCCTTTTTCAAAGGGGGTTAACATTACCGGCTGGTTTGCGGCCAGCAGTGCACGTTCGGTCCCGTTTACCAAATTTACGAAAAAAGATTTGCAGGATATCAAAAGCCTTGGATGCGATGTGATTCGTTTACCCATTACCCTTCATTACATGACCTCTGGGGCCCCGGATTATGTCATTGACCCCATCTTCTACCAATACCTGGATCAGGTGATCGACTGGACGGAAGAATTGCAGTTAAACCTGATTATTGACAACCATACCATCGAGGTGGCCAAATCAAAAACGGTGGAAGCCCCGCTGCTGAAGATATGGCCGCAAATGGCACGTCATTACAAGAACCGCTCCATGTCGGTGTTTTATGAAATCCTGAATGAACCCAATACCTTGTTGGCTGCCGACTGGGCTGCCATCCAGTCCAAGGTGGTCGATTCAATCAGGGCTTACGACACCAAACACACCATTGTTGTGACCGGTGCTGACTGGGGAGGCATTTCAGGACTGATCAACCTCAAGAAGCTGAAAGATACCAATCTGATCTACTCATTCCATTTTTACGATCCCTTTTTGTTTACCCACCAGGGGGCAGGCTGGGCTTCCCCCTCCATGGTCGATTTGGCCAATGTCCCATTCCCCTATGATGCTACCCGGATGCCTGCCTGTCCTGCGTCGTTAAAGGGAACCTGGATCGAAAGTAGCCTGAGTACAGCTTATAGGACCGATGGCACGGTAGCCAGGCTGAAAAGCACCATCGATGCCGTTACCCAGTATGCTGCCACCAATGGGGTGAAAATATTCTGCGGTGAACTGGGCGTGTACAACCAGAATAGCCCTGACAAGGACCGGGTTGAATGGTACAAGACAGTGACTGCTTATATGAACCAGAAAGCAATCCCCTGGACCATGTGGGATTACAAGGGAGGTTTTGGGCTTTTTATAAAAGGATCGAGTGAACTTTTCGAATATGACCTCAACAGGCCAATGGCCGAAGGAATGGGCTTTGTGCTGCCTCCTGTGAAGGAATTCGTGATGAAAGCCGATACCGTCCCCTTTGACATTTATACCGACTTCCCGGGCGAAGGAGTGATTGCCAATCTTCCCGGTGCAGGAACGGCTGATTTATTCTGCCCTGATAGCCATGATGGAAATTATAGCATCCTCCTGACTGATCTTCCCCAATACAATACCCTTGATTTTAACTTCACCCTGAACAAGGATTTATCTAAACTGGCGGCGGCCAATTATACCATCGACTTTTGGTTAAAGGCTGATGCGCCGGGTTCAAATGTTGTTCTGCGCTTTATTGATACCAAGACCGCTGATTCGAAAGATCATCCCTGGAGAAAAGATTATACCATCAATTCCGCCCTCGCTCCCTTCGACGGGCAATGGCATTTTGTACAAATTCAATTGAAGAAATTCATCGATGCCGGTTCATGGGACAACAATGCCTGGTATGCCTCCACCAATTCATTCGATTGGACTGCTGTTGACCGGGTACAGATTGTTTCAGAAACAATGGCCCTTACGGGAAAGAAATTCTGGTTCGACAATCTGCGCATCAATGGAACACCCCTCACTTCTACCGAAGGTAAAATCGATGCAAGTCCATTCAAGGCAAGTGTATATCCCAATCCGGTGACAGGCCATACCACCATCCAATACAACCTTCCTAAGAAGGGTTTGGTGAATGTGAGCATCTATAACCTCTCGGGAAAGAAGATGGCTACATTGGTCGATCAGCAGCAGGCTCAGGGTGCCCACCAGGTAAGATGGAACAATGGATCAGCCGATACATCCAAATTAACCAATGGGGTCTATATTTGCAAGATAAGCTCATTGGGCAAGACCTCCACCTTAAAGATAGTTGTAAAAAAGTAACAAAGAGACAAAGAGACAAAGAGACAAAGTAACAAAGTAACAAAGAGACAAAGTAACAAAGAGACAAAGAGACAAAGAGACAAAGTAACAAAGAGACAAAGAGACAAAGTAACAAAGAGACAAAGAGACAAAATGGGGTGAACAGCTTAGGAACTCTGTTACTTTGTTACTTTGTTACTTTGTTACTCTGTCACTTTGTTACTCTGTCACTCTGTCACTTTGTTACTTATTTTAAAATAAATCAATCAAATGAAGAAATATCTTGCAATAGCCGCCACTTTGATAATGGCATTTGGCTGTTCAACCGCCGAGAAGGTGGAATGGGTGGCCACCACCAACGATCACCCCTGGGTTTCGCTTTCGGGTGCAGTGGTTACCCTGGGTAAATCGGACTCAACGGCCATTGTTATTCACCCTGACAGCACCAGGCAAATCATCGATGGATTTGGAGGCTGTTTCAATGAATTGGGTTGGGTGGCCCTTCAAACTTTAACGGAAGAGAACAGGCAGGCAGTGGCCAAAAACCTGTTTGACAAGACAGCTGGCTGCGGATTTACCATCTTCAGGATGCCCATCGGGGCCAACGATTATGCGGTTGACTGGTACAGCTATGACGAAACAGCGGAGGATTACGAGATGAAGAATTTCAGCCTTGAGCGCGATCAGAAGCGCCTGATTCCCTATATTAAAATGGCCCAGTCGTTTATTCCCGACATGAAAGTATGGGCTTCTCCCTGGTGTCCGCCTTCATGGATGAAAACCAACCATCATTATGCCTGTGCCTCCAATCCGCAATTCAATGATCTCCCGGCCGATCGTCAGGGTCAGGAAATGAAGACCCAGTTCAGGATGGAACCCCAGGTGCTGGCAGCCTATGCCCTTTATTTCGAGAAATTTGTACAGGGCTACCAGGGGGAAGGTATTCCGATTTCGGCCATCCATGTGCAGAATGAATTGAACTCTTGCCAGAGCTTTCCTTCCTGCATCTGGACGCCCAAGGATATGTCCACTTTCATTGGCGATTACCTGGGGCCGAAAATTGAGGCCGATGCCATCCCCACCCAGATATGGCTCGGTACCATCGAACGCCCACAAATCGAACGTGTTGATTCGATTGTGCTTGATCCCCAGGCAGGAAAATATATCAAGGGAATTGGATTTCAATGGGCCGGTCAGGGCGCTATACCTGAAGTTCATCGCAAATATCCCGATATGAAACTGATGCAAACGGAAACGGAATGTGGCAATGGTTCGAATGACTGGGCAGCTGCCGAGCACACCTTTGGCCTGATGAAGCATTATTTCAGAAATGGCGCCAATGCCTATATGTACTGGAACATGGTCCTGGATGAAACGGGCAAAAGCCAATGGGGATGGAAGCAAAACTCGATGATCAGCATTGACAAGACTTCAGGGGCCATTGCTTACCATCCTGAATATTACCTGATGAAACACCTGGGCTATTTTGTGGAGCCTGGTTCAAAATTCATCTCTGTCAGGGGTGACGAAAATTGCCTTGCATTTGTAAAAGACAATCAACTGGTTATTTTCTACTACAATGCTGCCGGTGAATCAAAAAAGACATCGTTCACGGTGAATGACAAAACCGTTACGGTTGATTTAAAGCCAAAGTCCTTGAATACCATTAAATTGAAGATATAAGCTATTGTTGTGTTACAGCTAATGTGTCGATTCTTTCTTGGAACAATTTGAAATCGGAGTCGTCATCCAGAACTTGTTTCATGTTAGCGTTAACTTCGATTCTGATGGGTAAACGTACTTGAAGATTAAATACGAGGATGTTTTTTTTTTTTAAACCTTACTTTTTTATTCAGACCTTAGTAACTCGGTAAGGCTCCTAATCCCAACCTTATGAACCTTATGAAAAGAGAATTTAGTAATCTGTAAGGTAAATAAGGTTTGGTTCTGGGAGGAGTTGTCGGGTTACTAAGGTCTGAATAGAAAAGTAAGGTTTTTTAAAAAGCTTTGATTGACAGGTATGATTTGCAATTTTAACCCTGAGTCCTCGGGGTCATCAGATATATAATCAGTTGGTAATAAAACAGGTAGAATTGAAGTTAACGCCTATGCGAGCACTCTGGACAGGATGACACGGGATGACGCCCTGAATGAGGTTCTTGAAGGTTAGATCGTCAGAATAGCTTTAACACGACACGAATAGGTTGTGATCAGATCAGTGAATGTGAATATAGTAAGAAGCCAATACCAGCAATCCTTGCAGAAGCATGGTCCCATCCAACAGGCCGTAATGGTAATAAGGCAATTTGGACAATTCCTTGTTGTTGATAAAAACCAAGGCAATGAGTGAGGAGAGTACTAAGGCTAACAGTACAGCGGGTTCAGCTGATTTAGAATAATGATACAGGCATAGAAGGATAAAAACTGCCAGCGTACCATTGGCAATTCCCAGGGCCATTTTCTTTCCCACCAACAAGGGAAGGGTTTTTAAGCCATGTTGACGGTCCACCTCCATGTCGCGAATGTCAAAGGGGATGGTAATGGCAAATACAAAGAAAAAGCGTTCAAGGAGCATCATCCCCACATGGGTTTTGTCGAACACCTGCCCTGATTGAATAATGGGTAGCAGGATCGTGGCTGATGACCAGACAAAAGCGATGAGGAATATTTTCAAAAAAGGGATATCTCTCAGCCGGTAGAGGTAAATGGAATTTTTGAAAAACGGCATTGAATATAGGATGGTGATCAATGCCAGGGGTGCAAGTGTAAGAATGACTTCTCTCTTGGCAAGGGCAACGGCCACCATGAACCCTAACATGGAAATTGCTACAAGGGCGTAAAAATGGATCGGATATCGTTTAACCCAGCTATGTTTTTCATCATTCAAAGCATCGGGGTTGGTAAGAATGGTGATCAGCCGGTGTAAGTTATATTCAAAGAGGGTGGCAAAAAAAATGATGAACAAGTAAGGGTGAACCTGAGGTCGCATCCCCAGTTGAATTTGGGTTTCGATGCATAGCAAAACGGCCGCAAGCGAAATGTAAATATTCGAATTGATGATTACCCTGGCTATTTTCAAGATTTTAATTGTCTAGATAATTCCTTCATTTGTCAAATTAAAAGAGCAACATACCGTCCGTTAACTTGTTCATTGCCAGCGTGATTTTATTCAGATACCTGATCATTCAGCCCTGAATCAATGATTGATTGTTCCAAAAAGAAGATCAGTCAGAACTACTTTCAGGGGAATGGGATTGAGCAATAACCTGCTAGTTACCAAGCGAATACTTTCAATATGTTTTGAGAAAACTATCCCTATACATAGGTACAACATTGATAGAATAAGCATAGAAAAAGTATACAAAAACTATACAGATCATATACAGACACTATACAGACACTATACAGACACTATACAGAACGTATACAGAACGTATACAGAAACCATTCAAAAAGAAGGCAGGCAACAAGGACTGATCCCCATTGCCTGCCTTATCAGGTAGCATCCGAAGATGCATTGATTCATTTAAACCAAGGTATAACCTTCGCGGTATACGTAGTGAAGTCTTTTGGTTGCTTCACCATCCACATCATCGACAAATGATTCGGTTGTAGGATCCCATTTGATGGTTCTTTTCAAATCACAGGCAATGTTTCCAAGGGTACAAACGGTACAACTGCTGTGGCCGATTTCAACGGGAACAATTGGATCTTTGCGATCGCGAACTGCTTCAATGAAATTCACCTGGTGAGGGATCTTTGTTTCGTAAGGACCGGTATCACCAGCAGCTTTTGCAGGTGGAAGGAATTTGTCGTCCGAGGCTTTGAAACTGCCACGCGATACTTCAATCCAGCCATCTTTACCGATGAACTTAACCCCTTTGGTTTTTTCAGCATCAAATGGTTCTGAGGTCATTAATACGCCATTGGCATATTTAAACTGCATGAATTCAGTTCCATCGCCAATTGGAGCGATCTCCACCGGACCATTGCGGTCCATGCCGAGGCCCCATTGTGCAATGTCGAACATGTGAGCGCCCCAGTCAGTGGTAAAGCCGCCGCCCATTTCTTTGTACCAGCGCCATCCGCCCCAGAACTGTTCGTTTTGTTCAGGTTCAATGGTGATGGGGGGATCTAACTGACTGTTGTAATGAATCGGAGTTGGAAGTGAGCCCAACCAAAGGTCCCAATTCAAATCCGAAGGAAGTGTTTCTTCAGGAAGGTCGTATGGTTTAGGAGGAGCACCTACGTAAGCGTTAACTTTTTCGATGGCACCCAGGGCGCCAGTTTGAACCAATTTAACGGCATGTTGGAAGTTCGGGTCTGAACGTTGCTGACTTCCTACGGCCAGGATGCGGTTGTTCTCGCGTACAATGCGGCGCAATTCCTGTCCTTCCTTGATGGTGAAAGTCATTGGTTTTTCAAGATACACATCTTTGCCTGCCTTACAGGCAGCAATGGCAATCCTTGCATGTGAATGATCAGGTACAGCAATCACGACTACATTGATGTCGGGACGGGCCAATAAGTCTTCGAACTTTTCGTAAGTTTTCACCTCGATCTTGTTTCCTGCCTTTTCGTTGAAAGCATTCACCCGTTTTTCAAAGCGCTGGCGTTTAACACCGTACACGTCGCATCCGGCCACTACTTTCACGCCAGGGATCTGAAGGAATCCATTCAGCAGGAACATGGATTGTTGACCCATGCCAATGAAACCGATCTTCAGGTCGGTGTCAACTGCTTTTGGTTTGCATCCTGCAAGGGATGAAAACATTGCTACTCCTGCCATTCCAATGGCAGCGGTTCCTAGAAATTGTCTCCTGGAAACCCCTTTTTTTTGCTGATTTTCCATGTAGTTATATTATATGTTAGTTGGAATTAAAGGTTTTTATGAAGGTAAATGTAAGGGATTTGATCTAATTCAGCAAAATAATAAATATAAATGTTACTATAAAGAATGAGAAACGATCTATTGTCGTATTGATGGGTTCTACGGGAAAGCTCTTTGAAACCACGAAGTGGTTGAATGTGAATAACCATGGGTGCAACCCATGGAATCTGGCAACGAATAGATAGATAGCTAGTTATCACACGCCATGGGTTGCACCCATGGTTATTCACATTCAACCACTTAGTGGTTTTATCAAGTTTTTTCTATATTTTATGAATACAACATCATTAATTTACTATTACTTTTAAGAATTCACCCCTGAGCCAGAGGCCCAAAAATTTATTGTCAACATCCAAATTTACCGCTTCCCGGAGGATTAAAAAAGAGGTTCAGGGAGTTTTTTCTTTCATTTGATGTCGGTGGCGAGTTATTTTTTTTGACTTTTGTCCTATCATTACAATCTCTCCAGGCTATGAATGAATATATACAATTGTTGAAATCGCTCATTTCGGTGCAATCGTTCAGTAGAAATGAACAGGAGGCTGCTTCTTTGATTCGACAGTTCCTGGATCAGCGTGGTGTAAGCTACCGGGTGAAGGTCAATAATACATGGGCCAGGAACCTGCATTGGAGAGACGGACTGCCGGTTATTTTACTCAATTCGCACATCGATACGGTGAAACCTGCCAGTGGCTATACCCGTGATCCCTATGCTGCCGATATCGAGCAGGGCGTATTGTATGGCTTGGGAAGTAATGATGCCGGTGGGCCCCTGGTGACTCTCTTGGCTGTATTCATGCATTTTTACAAGCATGAAAGCCTGCCATTTAACCTGATCTATGCAGCCTCGGCCGAGGAAGAGATATCGGGAACCAATGGATTGGCCAACATCCTGGATGAAATAGGTCCCTTCAGCCTTGCTGTGGTGGGTGAGCCTACCCAAATGAAGATGGCCATTGCAGAAAAAGGATTGATGGTGCTCGATTGTACAGCTCATGGAAAATCGGGCCATGCAGCCAGGGAAGAAGGGGAGAATGCCATTTACAAAGCCATGGCCGATATTGAAAAGATTCGAAACTTTCAATTTGAAAAGACTTCCAATGTGTTGGGAGCTGTCAAGCTTTCGGTTACCATGATCAATGCCGGGACACAGCACAATGTGGTTCCCGACAAATGTTCGTTTGTCATCGATGTAAGGACCAATGAATATTATCCCAACAAGGAGGCCCTTGATATCATTGACAAGTTACTGGAATCGGAGGTCAATGCCCGTTCGCTTCGTTTGAATTCTTCCTCCATCGCCGTTGATCATCCCCTTGTGCAGCGTGGAATTCAACTGGGAATCAGTTACTACGGTTCGCCTACCACCTCCGACCAGGCTGTGATTCCCTATCCTTCGGTTAAAATCGGGCCCGGCGATAGTGCCCGCTCTCATACGGCCGATGAATATATCCTGGTTTCAGAAATCGAAGAAGGTTTCCGCATTTATGTGGAATTGCTCACTGGGCTGGTGATTTAAAATTCCTCCGTCGGCTGAAGCCAGACTGCAAAGGATACACCGCTGAAGGAATATAGTGATTAAAGAAGGCATTGATCAGGGCGCTATCCTTTGCTCCCGATCTGCATCGGGACAGGCTGTTGGCCTTTAGGCAACGGATAAATTTTGAGTCACCAGCTGAGTAAAAAAAAGAGAGAGACCTGTCCCCCAACAGGTCTCTCAAGAAACACCTCAGAAATAAATCTGAAGCAGAAATATAGATGGAAATTGAAAGATATTAAAAAATATTATTCGTTTTCAGCGTATGCCATTTCATTGTGTTGAGAAATATCCAAACCTGCAATTTCTTCTTTTTGAGTTGCACGGATACCTACTGTTTTATCTACAATTTTAAAGATTATATAGGTCATCACCCCTGAGAATACAATGGTAGTGACAGTCGCAATCAATTGTATCCAAAGTTGTTTTGGGTTTCCATAGAACAATCCGCTATAAGAGGATTGAATGGCTGGGGTAGCTAGTAATCCCGTTGCAATGGCTCCAATAATTCCACCGACGCCGTGTACTCCAAAAGCATCGAGTGAATCGTCATATCCCAATTTGTGTTTGACAACTGACACCATGAAGAAACAGATCACTGCAACCAATACTCCGATTACTACAGCTCCAAGTACGCCTACAAACCCTGCGGCAGGGGTAATGGCCACCAAGCCGGCCACTGCACCTGTACAAATACCGATGACAGTAGGTTTTTTATTGATGGTCCAATCCATTAATGCCCATGTCATAGCGGCTGTTGCTGTTGCAACGTGGGTAGAAAGGAATGCACTGATGGCCAATCCATCGGCAGCCAATCCGCTTCCTGCGTTAAATCCAAACCAGCCGAACCAAAGTAATGCTGCACCAATAACTACCAGGGGGATATTGTGGGGGGCTGTGGGGTGATTGTTATAGTTTCTTCTGCTTCCGATCATTAAGGTCATCACCAGGGCGGCGATCCCTGCATTGATATGAACCACTGTTCCGCCGGCAAAATCAAGTGCTCCCATTTTGAATAACCAGCCGTCGGCTGACCAAACCCAATGGGCAACAGGATTGTAAACGAAGATGGCCCAAAGAACTGAAAAGATAAGGAACCCTTTGAATTTGATGCGTTCAGCATAGGCTCCGATAATGAGGGCAGGGGTAATGACTGCAAACATACATTGGAACAATACAAAGGAGAGGTGTGGGATGCGGGCAGTGGCCTGCGAAATATAGTAAGGGCTCACATCGTTGACTCCGATGCCATTTAGGAAGGCCCAGTCGAATCCGCCAATGTAAGGGGCAAGCGCACCTGTTGATGAGCTAAAGGCCAGGCTGTATCCGAAGAATACCCATTCGAGGGTAATGACGGCTGTCAAGATGAAACACTGCATCAAGATATTCAACACGTTCTTCTGGCGAACCAAGCCACCATAGAACAAAGCCAGACCTGGAATTGTCATCAACATGACCAATGCCGTGGCCACAATCATCCAGGCGGTATTTCCAAAATCAATGTAGGGGACAGGTGCGGCTACGGCCGCCGCGGTTTCTTGTGCAAAAAGGATGGAGGGGGCAATTATTCCTAATAATGCCATTCCTATATATTTTATTTTCGTCTTCATAGATATTCTTTAAGGGGATTTTTAAATTTCCGGGGTTATTATTTGTCGTAAAGTGATTCATCGCCTCTGTCCTTGGTTCGGATGCGGATGGATTGAGCGATATCGCTTACAAAGATTCTTCCATCACCACTTTCACCGGTATAAGCTGATTCGAGAATGGCATTGATTGATTTCTCAACGTTGATGTCGCGGACAACAAAGGAAATAAAGATGCGTGCTATGGAATTGATATCATAGGCAATGCCTCTGAATATAAGTCCCTGTCGGGCTGTGCCTTGTCCTTTTACTTCCCACCAGGAAAGAAAGTCAATGTCTGCATCATGTAATGCTGCTCTGACTTCTTCAAATTTGGTTTTT
>DASXUZ010000017.1:0-10236 GCA_036504555.1 Prolixibacteraceae bacterium
AACTAATCAGATTACCGGTAAAGTTCAGAATCTTATTTTTAATTTTAAAAACAAACGCCATGAAAGCCATTCAGTCAATAAAGCAAATTCTTCCGGTTGTAATTTTTTCAGTTGCCATCATGTCTGCTTCACTTGAAGTAAACGCTCAAAATAGCCGGAATAATAATAAATTCGATCGAAACAGAGATCGCAAAGAATACCGCAATGATCATTCAAAATCAGCAGATTATTCCTATGGAAAAAATGAATCACGAAACGGGGATAACAAACACTTCAAAGGACATAATCAAGGCAGAAATGATCGGGATTATGAGTATGGCCAACAATATTCCAACAGGGGCGAACATTCTCAACAGAATTATTTTAATCATCCTAAATATGGAAGGGTATACCAAAGGTTCGATGAAAAACCAGTCGTCTTCAGGCATTCACATGGAGATTACTACTATTCAGGAAATCAATTTTATAGGTATCGCGATGGGGTTGGATATTGTGCTGAAGATGCTCCCCGGATGGTGTATTTCAGGGATTTACCCTTCAGTTGTAACAGGGTCCATGTAAATAATCAGTTGTATTTCAGGCATGGAGATTTATATTTTAGTCATTCTCCCAGAGGATATGTAATTGTTCCTTCACCGATCGAGGTTAATTTCTCCGTCAGGTTTTAATCTGAATCAATCAATTCGTATTTTAATAAGATCAGGCCGTCTCCATCAAAAAGGAGGCGGCCTTTATTTTTATGACTTTAATCTGATCCGTGGAGTAGGTAGAGTTGTAAGTCTTCTGTTTACTTTTCAGGGGAATAAATTCTTAATAATTAAAGATGATTAATCCGGTTCAATAAAAAATGATCGGCCATCACAATGGCTGCCATTGATTCTACAATGGGAACTGCCCTTGGAAGTACACATGGATCATGACGTCCTTTTGGATTGATGACCACCTCGTTTTCAGCACTATCCACCGTATTTTGCTCTTTTAGCAAAGTGGCGATGGGCTTAAAGGCAACATTGAAATAGATGTCTTCGCCGTTGGAAATACCTCCCTGGATACCTCCTGAATTGTTTGTTTTGGTCCGAACACCTTGTTCAGTCTTTATAAAAATATCGTTGTGTTCGGAGCCTGACAAATGCGTTCCTGCGAATCCTGAGCCATATTCAAAACCTTTCACCGCATTGATGCCCAGCATGGCAAAACCTAAATCGGCATGTAATTTATTGAATACCGGCTCACCCCATCCGGCTGGGACGCCCGTGACAACTCCAGTAATCACTCCGCCAACTGTGTCGTGATCTCTGCCGGCTTCCTCAATTCTGGCGATCATCCGTTCGGCAGTTTCTGCATCTGGACAACGCACAATATTGTTTTCAGTCAGGCTTAAGTCAAGATCGGTGTATGGCTTGGTAAGTTCAATATCACCAACCCGTGAAACATATGCCTGGATGGAGACACCAACACTTTTCAATAATAATTTAGCAACAGCTCCTGCTACCACGCGCGCAATGGTTTCGCGTGCCGAGGAACGGCCTCCTCCACGATGGTCGCGGGTTCCATATTTTTGAATATAAGTAAAATCAGCATGAGAAGGCCTGAATACATCTTTCAGATCGTTGTAATCTGCCGAATGCTGATCCTTATTGCGTATCATAAATCCAATAGGGGTGCCCTGGGTTTTACCCTCAAATATCCCGGATAGAAATTCAACCTGATCGTTCTCATCGCGCTGGGTAGTAATCTTTGATTGCCCTGGTTTGCGGCGGTCCAGTTCGTCCTGGATAAAATCCAAATCAATGTCCAGACCTGCTGGGCAACCATCAATAACACCACCGATGGCCCTTCCGTGGGACTCACCAAAGGATGTTAATCTAAATATCTGTCCAAAGCTATTCATAGGATCAAGTTAAAAAGTTCAAAGTTCCAGGTTTAAAGTTTAAAGTTTAAAGTTCAAAGTTCAAAGTTTAAAGTTGCGTGCCGGTCTGGGTGCAACCTCCAAGGTTAAAATTAAAGGATTGGTAGCCGTCGATCGGCACGTAACTTTAAACTTTAAACTTTAAACCTTAAACTTTGAGCTTTAAACTCAGAACACTATAAACTAAAAATGTTGCTCCAAAACACGAGATTCCGGAGCAACATTTTTATAAATTATCTGATTGCCGGATTAACAGCCGCAACCGCAACTGCCGCCTTCGCTGCTGCAACTGCCATCGGCACATTCTCCATCTCCGCAACCGCCGTCTCCGCAACCGCCGCTTCCGCAACCACAACCACCGCCACCCAATGTAGCAGCAATTTCTTCATCAGTTGCTTCTCTAACTTCCAGGATTTCTCCCTTGAAGAATAAATTCTCTCCGGCTAATGGATGATTAAAGTCCATTTTTACGATATCATCAGTGATGTCCATGACCAACCCATTGAGGCGTTGTCCACTGGTACTCATCATTGGAACTGAATTTCCTATAGAAACGATTTCATTATCAAATTCACCATCGATGATGAAAAGATGTTTTGGAAGATCCACAATGGCATTTTCATCCAATTCACCGTAGGCATCAACATCCTCCAAACTAATCTCGAATGGATTACCTGCTTCGAAACCTTCCAACAATGTTTCAAATTTTGGGAGCATTAAACCTGCACCAAAGACAAAACTCAATGGTTTATCGCTGGTTGCCTGCTCAATCAAATCACCTTCAACATCGTCATAATGAAGATCGTAGGTCAGTGAAACCATTTTGTTTTTACCTATTTTCATAGCTTTCTGTTTTATTTTTTTTATTTTTATAAGAGTACAAAGAAATAAAATTCGCTGATAATATAAAAGTATCACCCTTTTTCATTTCCGTTTGTTAAAGATAACATCAAATACAAGCTTTGGTTTACTAAAACTTTACAGGCTAATCATTAATTCTTCATCAGCTTGGAACTGCTCTGGTTCTTGCCTTCCGTAATTTTAATAAAATACACTCCAGATTTTAATTTATTCAAACCGCCAATTACCTGATTATTTGCTACATTTAAGTACTCACTCATAGTTCTTCCCGAAACATCAAAAATAGAAACATGGGCCCTGGTATTTATCCCTGAAATAATTAGTCGGTCGTTGAATGGATTTGGAAAAATTGAAGCCTGACTTTGCTGAATTTCTGAAGCAGATACCATAATCTCATATTTTAAGTCGTCAATGCAGAAATAACCGGGGGTGTTCATTCCCCAGAGCGCATTGTCACTCGAACTCAGGCTGAAACGCAGTTTGTTGGCAACTTTCAAATTGCTCAGATCCACCCATGTCCAATTATTCAGGATGTAATCTTTCGAATTATCGGCAAATCGGAAATCAGCCAGCAAGAAATTCAGGGTGTCAACTGGCAATCCATTACCATTTAAACCTTCAATCATGAGATTGAAATAATCCGGATCGTTACCAGTTTCACCGCCAAATTTTTTGGAATAGGCGTCTCCGTTTTTCATTGAAAGATAGGCATATGTTGAGTTTGTAATATAAAATCCGGTGAATTTACCTGGTAAAGTAAATCCAAGTTCAGCCTTTGGCGCAGGATAACATACCCCATAATTTTTACCTTCCTCAAATCCTTTTCCGGTTATTGCACTGTATTGATTGAGGAATCCGGGAGTAGAAATGTCACTCATATTTGAATACGCGAAACCGCTCCAACTTTGCCAATCCGTATTATACGAATTAATGAAGGTAATTTCACCCCCGATTGCACCACTTTTAAAACTCCCCGATTGATCGGAACCATTCCAGAAACTTTCCGGAGACAGGGTTAAATCATCGAACGTGGCAACAGATTGTGCCTGTGCATTATAAACGAAAAAAGCGGCCAAGATGGCCATGTAGATGTGTTTCATTATGTAATAATTTTGAATGTTTTTCAAAACAATTACAATACGCAAAACTGCTGAAATAACCTTGTATAGTCGTTGTGGTTACTCCTCGCTTTTTCTCCCGAAAGCTTTGAATATTGTAGCACAATTGGCAGGTCTTCTGGCTTACTCTATTTTTGCGGCCTTCCCATCCCGGGTATTCGGAGCAGTGGCGTGTAGCGCAAAAATTCTTCAGAGTTTACAGCTGCGGGTACAGCTCCGGTTTTTAACCGGATTCCCTCTTGATACTTGTTAAAGCATCACCAATTCGGCCGCTAAGATACGGTAAATTTTAATTTGGAGTATTCATTTTGAATAAAATTATCTCCTCACCAGGCCTCACAGGCCAAAAGAATGGATTCAGAAAACAGATAGCCTGGTTGTCTTGAAAGTGTAAAATTTCTGAACAAAGTAACTGTATATTACCACGATAACTGTCGTGATTATTTTTGCAAGTGTAGGCCATAAACCCCCAAATTCGACCAGCAACTTGATGAAAAAATAATTCAGAAAGATGGAACCTGAAACTGACACCATGTAGCGCATCAACTGGGTGCGTCCACGTATTTCGGAATCGGTGAAGGTGATATATTTGGCCAACAGAAAGCCGGTGAAAAAAGTAATGGGAAATACAATCAAAAAAGCACCAATGTGCGGACTGATGGAAACGATCTGCAAATCAATGACTCGCTTATCAAGTACGAAATTATAACAGATAAAGTACAACGAAATATCAAGTACGGTATTAAAACCTCCAGTTGCCGCGTACCTAAATGTTTCGATAGGTACCAGCTTCTGAAAAGGGGTATAAAATAGATCGATGGTCTGAATAATTAATCCTTGTAAGCTCTTTGCCACATTTGCCATAGATCAGATGTTTTCGTGGTAAAAATTTATCGGCATATCATTAATGACCACAAGGTAAAAAAGTCAGCAAGGTATCCCCACGCAGTCCCAGTCGAAGTGTTTCAAGTGGAATAATCTCATTGGTAGCAATGTTCCCAAGGTTAACATTGGGCCCAAGGAGTTTGATAAACCAAACTTGTTGTGTCTTTAATGGTGCTTCCCAAAGAATGGTGTCTGGGTCCAGGGCTTTTTTGATGTCCAAAACCAAGGCAAAGTTAGCCGATCCATCGTCATTGTAGATGCCCATGTTCCCACTTTCGCGGGCTTCAGCAATTACTTTCCATGCACCGGCCGACAGTTCTGTTTTCATGGACGAGATCCACTGATCGTTTGAAATCTCTTTCCCTTTCAATTTGGTGCCAACTTCTGATAAAACGGTGTATTGCTTGCTCAGGGAGGTGATATATTCACATTTAAGATCATGGTCCAGTTCCATCACTCCGTCCGATACTTCAACCATTTCCATTTCATACTCATCCAAAAACCGACGGTAATCATCCAGCATGTTGCGAACGGCAAATGCTTCAAAAAGCGTTCCCCCAAAATAGGGTCTCAGTCCTGCTGACTTGTAGAGCCTTATTTTATCGAGCAGGCGGTTGGTGATGATCGAGGTTCCAAATCCAAGCTTTATCAGGTCGCAATAAGGTGCAGAAATATCGCACAAATCTTCAGCTTCGCGCAAGCTCAACCCTTTGTCCATAACCATAGTTAAACCAATTTCGCGGGGTTGTGCCGGGCGATCAGGCATGTGTGGCAATCGAAAATTCATTGTTTAAAGTTTCGTTGATTGATATTGTGAAATAAGTTTTTTTATTGATTCAATTTTTGAGGCTTCAGGATAAAACTCAAAGAGTTCACTACTCTTGCTGTAATCAATTTTCAAAGCCCTTTCAAAATGACAGGCAGCTTCAAGTTCTTCATTTTTATCCAGCAAATAAGCAGTAAGCCGGTAATCAAGGTAAGCATTTGACTTGTTGATTTTATTGGCCGCTTTCAGTATCTTAATCGCCTTGTCGGTATCCTCCATATCGAAATACATCTCTGAATAGGAAAGCCAGTTTTCAATATTCCCAGGCTCCAGAGTGGTGGCCATTTTGAATGATCTCACGGCTTCTTTGATCTCGTCCAATTCGGCATGTACCTTGGCATCCATCGACCAGAAATCCGCGTTGTCGTTTTCGAGCGCAATTGCTTTGTGGAAAAAAGTCTGTGCCTGCTCAAGTTTTCCTTCCGACCACATGATCAGTCCTGAACCATACCAGGCGCTTGAATTATTTACGTTTAGGCGAATGGCTTTCTGGTAATTCAGCAGCGCTTCGGTATAACGGTCCGAATTCAGATAACATTCAGCCAGGTAACAATAGGCATCATCGTTTTGCTTGTCAAGCAACAGGTATTCATGGTAACAGGCAATGGCTTCGTCAAATTGATTGTTGTTGGCCAGTGCATTGGCTTTGTTGAAATGCGAATGTAAAAAATCCTCATTCAGGGTAAGGGCAAAGTCGTAGGCTTCAATGGCCTTGTCGAACTTGCCAATCCGGTTGTAAGTAATACCGATATTGTACCATACCGAATGGTTAAAAGGGTCAATGTCAAGGTATTTATTGTATAATTCGATACTCTTTTCAAACTGTGAATCCCGGTCGTAATAATAACCAAGTTCGTAAAGCACAATTTCGTTGAGCGGATTGTTCTGATAAGCTTTTTCGAGGTATTTGATTGCAAGGTATGTTTCGCCTGCCTGACCAAATGAGATGCCAATGTTGTAAAGGGTTTCATCCAGTTCGTCGATGGGCATCTTCAAGGCATATTCGTAAGCTTCAATTGCTTCTTTTACTTTGCCCAGTAAGTTATAGGCAGCCCCTTTTGTGAGGTAGAGATCTGGATTGTTGGTTTCAATTTTTTCAACAAAGTCCAAAAGTTCTAGACATTCTTCCAGTTTCTCTTCATGCATCAATACCTGTGCTTTGCGAATCTGGATTGAAATGGCACCGGGGTGAATCTCAAGGCCGCTCTCCACTGCTTTTTTGGCATGTGAAATCTGTCCTTCTTCCAGAAAGTAATCAATAATTCCCTCAATTTCAAATACATCAAAGTAGTTGGAGGTATTATTGTCCACCATTTCGTTGAAGCGTGTTATCGCCTCCTGAAAATCATCTTCTTCGAAATCACTGGCGTCCTCGTTCATATGCTCACTTTAAAGGGTGCAAATTTAAGAATACTTTTTGATTTGAATCAATTTGATTGATGCTCTTTTCTTAACAAATCGGTAAACGTTTTTACCGGGTTAAAAGTCTCAATGGGAACTTCCACAAAAAGCGTGCCCCAATCCGACATGGCACCGTTCCATAAGCCGGGCAATTCCTGTGCTTTTAATTCTTTCCCATCTTTCGATTTAATGGATATAAACCCCGTTTGCGGATCACTAAAATCCAACAGGTTATATTTTTCACCCCGGTAATTTTTCACTCCACAAACCAGGTCCACAGGGTTAAAATGGGTGGCATGGTTGGCAATGGCAGCCTGTTCGGGATCGTTGAAATCAATTTGTGAGCTTTCTGCAATTTGAAGTGAAACCGATCCGTCCTTGTTCAGTGCAAAAAATGGGCCTCCTCCAGGTTCTCCCTGGTTTTTTACCATCCCGCAAACCCTTAATGGACGGTTGAACTTGTGTATGAAATAATGGTACAACTCTTCCTTTTCGCTGTAATACTGATCGTGAGGCGGAATGATATTCAATACGTTTTCCAGAAAATTGGCTGCCTCGGCATAAAAAGCACTTTCCAGGGCACTGTAATGATGGTCGTTGAGCATTTTCTGGTAATAGAATATTTCTTCTTGGTAACTTAGCAGTACCCCTGCAAGTGCCTTCTTGTAATCGATCGTTGGCTTTTTAAGCTGGTCGGGAACTACATTGTCAATGTTTTTGATAAAAATAATGTCTGCATCCAGGTCATTCAGGTTTTCAAGCAGCGCTCCATGGCCCGCTGGCCTGAAAAGTAAACTGCCATCCCTGTTCCTGAAGGGTTCATTGTCAGGAGTCACGGCTATGGTATCGGTGGATGGCTTTTGCTGGGAGAATCCAATATCATATTTTACCCCGAACATCCTTTCATATTTAGGTAAAATCTCAGCTACGTGCTTCTCGAAAGCATGCTGGTGTTCGGGAGATACCGTAAAATGAATCTTAACGACCAAACCGCTGTTTTTTGAATACGAAGCGCCTTCCACAAAATGTTCCTCCAAAGGCGTGCGGAACCCATCGGGATAAGTATGGAATTTCAACAATCCCTTGGGTAAGTTGCCGTAATTCAGTCCCTTCTCCGAAAGCTTCCATTCCAGTAACCGCTGCAGCGGAACGTCATGGATCGCGATGTTTTCCTGATCTGCCAGTTCCTTCAGATCCTCATAAAAGGCAAACTGGTCAAGTTGTTCAAGAAACCTGGCCACTTCCTTGTCTTTGATTACTTCTGATCGTTCTTTCCCCTTTTGCAAATCCTCCAGGGCTGAGAACAAGGATTTAAACATGCGGCTGGCTGCCCCGGAGGCCGGTACGAATTTCAGTAATTCAATCCCTTCGGCCACCTTTGCTTCAAAAACAGAAACATATTTTTCAATTTCAGCATCCGATAATTGAATGAGCCCATGGTAGGGGCTGGCCGCCTCAATTAATTTGAGGTAGGGAAATCCGGATTTAAAGTTCCTGATCTGTTGCTCCACCAAGTCAATCTGGCTGCCTCTTGCAATGATCTGGTTGATATCTTCTGGTTTGAACATTTCCTTCGGTTTATGTAGTATAAATATAAAGATTTCCTTTCAACAAAAGGCCTTTTGAAGAGGGATTTACCTAAAAGTTTTAAACTAGTTTTAAACAAGAACAGCCCCTGCATCAACTTGTAAGTGATTGGTTGAATGCCTTTAAAGGAAAGGGAATCTGGACGCGTTTTTTGTATAGGCTCAGCCTGCTTGTTTTTTGTGAAAAAAAGACCTGTTTTTTGAAGCTTTTGGGAGGTGGAAATTTACCGATCAGCCTTGAAAGATGAATTTCATGGACTGCTAAAATGAACTACTTTTGTAGTATATTTTAAAGAAAAAACATGGGTCGTTTTTTGTGGCAGGGGGATAAAAGGTACAATGATTTTTCGGGGTACTTCAGAAGGAAATTTGATGGCAGGGTGCAGAAGATTTCAATCGATGCAGGATTTACCTGCCCCAACCGTGATGGCTCAAGGGGCTACGGCGGCTGTTCCTATTGCAACAACCAGACTTTCAGTCCTGCTTATTGCAACCTGGAGAAAACCGTATCTGTTCAACTCAATGAAGGAATTGAATTTTTTGCCCGGAAATACAATTCAATGAAGTACCTGGCTTATTTCCAGTCCTATAGCAATACTTACGCACCTGTTGAAATCCTGAAATCGCTTTATGCGGAAGCACTCCAACATCCCGAAGTCATTGGCCTGGTGATTGCAACCCGTCCCGATTGCCTGAGCACTGAAATTCTGGATTATCTCCAGTTGTTGTCTGAAAGGTACTATATCATGGTGGAATTTGGAATTGAATCACACAAGAACCTTAGCCTTGAGCAAATTAACCGGGGCCATACTTTTGAAGAATCCATCTTTGCCATCGAGGAAACTGCCCGGCGCAAGATCCACAATTGTGCACACCTGATCCTGGGTTTGCCCGGAGAGACTGAAGCCGACTGTTTGGATCAGGCTCGGGTGATTTCAAGGCTACCGGTTGAAAACCTGAAACTGCATCAACTGCAGATCCATAAAAATACTAGGATGTACAGGGAGTACCTTCAAAATCCAGATCAGTTCCCGATGTTTACCGTGGAAGCATACCTGGACCTTGTAGTTCAATACCTTGAATTGCTGAACCCTGCCGTAGTGGTTGAACGATTTGTCAGTGAAGCGCCCGATGAGCTGCTGGTTGCACCCCGTTGGGGCCTGAAGAATTTTGAATTTACCGCCAAGCTCGAAAAGTTGTTGGAATCACGCGACACCTGGCAGGGCAGGCTATTCGAAGGATAATGTCCATTGATTCGTTTATGTTTCTGTCATCAATGCATACCAGTCAATCATCAAACCCTCATTGGCCTGTTCATTCTTTATCCCCCTTTTGAACATTCACATGGCCTTAATGAAAGCATTCAGAAGCTCCACCGGGATAGAAATATTCCTAAGAATGTACCCTGTTTGCATCCTTCCAAGCATCTATTAACCCTATGTCAGGTATATGCTGAATTCATGCATTGTACAAAGTTCGTGCATGGTTCGTGCATGGTTCGTGTATGTAAACATACAAAAACCATGTACGAAATATCTATAAATGAAGGATCAAGTAGATATTGTATATAGCCTTGATAGAACCCAAACAGGAGGCAAGAAGGGAACAGGGATTTGGCTGGTGTGAACAATGGACTGGATGCACAGGTTT
>DASXUZ010000018.1:0-14381 GCA_036504555.1 Prolixibacteraceae bacterium
AGAACTGACGATACGAATATGTATCTGCACAAGGGCGGAACGGACGGTGATGACAAATGGTCCATTGCCAAGAAAGGTTATTATACCATTACCCTCAACCTTTTGGACAATACCATCTCGATCAACCGCTTAAAACTATACATGGTAGGTAGTGCAACCCCTGTTGGCTGGGACATTGGCAACGCCGTTGAAATGACTGAAAATGTCACTGACGGCTGTATCTTTAATTATACAGGACCCATGCTTGCAGGTGAATTCAAATTTCCTGTAAACCGTGATGGCAGCTGGGGCCAGAACATGTACATGAGAACCGATGATACCCATATGTATCTGCACGTGGGCGGGGCTTCTGATGACAATAAATGGACCATTGCTGCGGAAGGAAATTATGTGATCAACGCCAATGTTGAGACACTTTCATTGAGCGTTCAAAAGCAATAAGGATCAATTTATGAGGGTTATCCTGGTTAAACAGGATAACCTTCATTTTATCATATTCAGTAGTTTTAAAGATTACATGCTTTAATCAGCAAAATTCAATGGTCTAAATAAGTGGAGATGAAGTTGAGAAGGATTTGCTTAATCATATTTGTTACTAGTATGTGTTTTGGGTGTAACAACAAGGAAGAGGATTCCACTTTTACACCACCGGATATTCCTGCCAATCAGCTTACTCCAAGCTACAGCAATGTATCTGTAGCAACCGACAAGTCAGCTTACAGTCCCGGGGATGAGGTTACCTTTACCATCGATCATGCCACATTTCCTGCTGATGCAAAAGTGAGGTACAAATACCTCGATACGGTTCTTTCGGAAGTTCCCTTGACAGCTTCAGTCTGGAAATGGAAAACGCCCCCAACCGATTACAGGGGTTATATGGCTGAAGTGTATTCTACCAATAACAGCCAGGAAACAATTTATGCAACCATTGCTGTTGATGCTTCCTCCAATTGGAAAAAATTCCCGCGATATGGGTTTCTTTCCAAATTTCCCCTGTTGAATGAGGGGGAAATAAATAGTGTAATCAGCAATTTGAACAGGTACCACCTCAACGGCCTGCAGTTTTATGACTGGCAAAACAAACACCATCAGCCTCTGCCCCTGACCGGTTCTGTTCCCGCAAGCACATGGAAAGATATCATTAACAGGGATATTTACTTCAGCACGGTGCAAAAATACATCACCACAGCCCACAGCTTCAACATGAAAGCGATGTTCTACAATTTAATCTATGGTGCATGGGACAATGCGGAAGTCGATGGAGTTCAGAAAGAATGGTATGTTTTTACCGACAATACGCACACCAACAGGGATTTTCATCCTTTATCCTCACCCTTTCTAAGCAATATTTATTTGCTTGATCCCTCCAATATAGGCTGGCAGCAGTACCTGATGAAGGAGAATAAAAAGGTTTACCAGTTTCTCGCATTTGATGGTTTTCACATGGATCAGTTGGGAGACAGGGGTGCCCGTTATACATACGATGGGACTTACCTCAACCTTTCGCTGAGCTTCAAACCGTTTATAGATGCCGTAAAAGCCGATGAGCCACAAAAGGATCTGGTCATGAATGCTGTTTCTCAATATGGTCAAAAGGGTATTGCAGAATCTTCGGTGGATTTTCTTTATACAGAAGTTTGGAGTCCATTTGACAATTACAGCGACTTGTCCAACCTGATCCAGCAGAACAATGCCTACAGCAACAATACCAAAAATACAGTACTGGCTGCCTACATGAATTACGATCTGGCCAATAACAAAGGCTATTTCAATACACCCTCGGTTTTGATGACCAATGCAGTGATCTTTGCCTTTGGGGGGGCGCACCTGGAATTGGGTGAACACATGCTGGGGAAAGAGTATTTCCCAAACAACAATCTAAGCATGATGGATGATCTTAAAAAAGCGCTGGTTAATTACTACGACTTCCTGGTGGCCTACCAGAATTTACTTCGCGATGGAGGTACCTTTAACAATGTCACACTTACATCTGCAGACAACAAAATAAAACTGTCTAAATGGCCTGCATCGCAGGGAACAGTGGCTGTTGCAGGAAAGAAAGTTGAAAACAGCCAGGTCATTCACCTGATCAATTTTAGCAATTCGACCACCCAGAACTGGCGGGATAAGAATGGCATCCAGGCCGCACCGGGGATGATAAAAGATTCCAGGCTGATTTTAACCAGCGATGGGGTCGTTAAAAAAATATGGTTGGCTTCCCCCGATCTCATAGGTGGAGCGTCACGCTCGCTGAATTTTGTGCAAACGGCCAATCGGGTAAGTTTCTCCCTGCCTGAACTTTACTATTGGGACATGCTGGTGGTTGAATATTAATTACGCTGCTTCTCTCAAGCTGTATATTTAGGAAGGCAAAAGATTGTCTTCCCGGCATTTTTTGCCTCTCAAACTTTAAATAACTAGTCCGATGAACAAATTAATAGGTCGATTGATCATTCTTTCAATCCTTTTCACCGCTCAATCCTATGCCCAGGTGAAATTGCAGATGGGCAACTGCCTTTCCTTTGAAACCAAAGGGAACAAGGCTGTTTTCAACTGCCAAAACAACATCCAGGTTCAGGTGGAACAAATAAGCTCAGGGATCCTTAAAATCTGGTACGATTCCGATAATTTTAACCGGAACAATGAATCGTTTGCTGTGATCAAAAAAGGAAATGAAGCGCAGAAACTAAACATTGCAGAGCAAGCTCAGAGCTTCGAGATTTACACCGGCGATCTGATTGTCAGGATCAATAAATTGCCCTTCCAGATACGGATCTTCGACAAATACCAGAAACTGTTGATGGAAGATTTCCAAGACCGTGGTTTTATGGTGGACTCCATGAAGATGAGCAGTTATAAAACTTTGCGGCCCGGTGAACGAATCTATGGATTGGGCGAGAAGGGCGGGTCGATCAACAGGCTGGGCAAGCGCTACAAAATGTGGAACAGCGACAAGCCTTGCTATGATGTCCAGGAGGACCCATTGTACAAAAGCATCCCGTTTTTTATGAGCAGTGCAGGCTATGGAATTTTCTTCGACAATACCTATAAAACTGAATTTGACTTTGGCACTGAAGCTGACAACTATTACTCATTTTCAACACCGGGGGGCGAGATGGTTTATTATTTCATTTTTGGCCCCACCTACAAGCAAATCATTGGCCGGTATATCGAACTGACGGGTAAACCGATCATGCCTCCTGCCTGGGCACTGGGATTCTCGCAATGCCGGGGGATGCTGACCAATGAAAAGCTGACCCGTGAAATTGCCAAGGGCTACCGTGACCGACAGATCCCTTGCGACATTATCTACCAGGATATTGGCTGGACACAAAACCTCCAGGATTTCGAATGGAGAAAGGGAAATTATGACAATCCGCAAAAGATGCTTACCGACCTTAAAATGGATGGCTTTAAAGTGATCGTATCACAAGATCCTGTGATTTCGCAAGCCAATAAGAAACAATGGCAGATAGCCGATTCACTGGGCTACTTTGCCAAGGATATCCGCAGTGGCAAAAGTTACGATATGCCATGGCCCTGGGGTGGCAATTGTGGGGTGGTCGATTTTACCAAGCCTGAAGTAGCCGATTGGTGGGGCAGCTATCAGCAGAAAGCAATCGATGATGGCGTCTGTGGATTCTGGACAGACATGGGAGAGCCGGCCTGGAGTAATGAAGAAAGTGCTGATCGGTTGTTTATGAAACACCACCTGGGCATGCACAATGAGATTCACAACGTGTATGGCCTGACATGGGATAAAGTAGTGACTGAACAGTTCGAAAAACGCAATCCCAATACCCGTATCTTTCAGATGACACGTTCAGCTTTTGCCGGGATGCAGCGCTATACCTTTGGCTGGTCGGGCGATGCAGGCGATGGAAACAATGTATTGGATGGGTGGAAGAAACTGGAGAACCAGGTTCCACTGGCCCTTTCGGCTGGGATGGGCGGAATTCCATTCTGGAGTTGCGATATCTCGGGTTATTGCGGCGATATAGCTGATTACAATGCCCTCAGTGAATTGTATGTCCGCTGGTTGCAGTTTGGAGTTTTTAACCCAATCAGCCGTGCCCATCATGAAGGAAACAATGCGGTGGAGCCCTGGCTTTTTGGACCTGAGGCTGAAGCCATCTGCAAAAAGGCCATTGAACTGAAATACCGCTTGTTCCCATACTTCTATACCTATGCCAGGCAAGCCTATGATACCGGTTTGCCATTGATGCGGGCCCTGATGCTCGAGTACCAGGACGATGCAGAAACATTTAACCTGAATTCTCAATTCCTGCTTGGTAAAGAATTGCTGGTGGCTCCGGTTACGGAACAAGGAGCGACCTCCAAAAAAATATACCTGCCTGAAGGGGAATGGATCGATTTTAATCACCCCTCAAAAAGCTATCCAGGTAAACAATGGATTGACTATCCAGTTTCGTTGGAAATAACACCGCTATTTGTAAAACGGGGATCCATTGTACCTCAAATGCCGGTGATGCAATACATCGGAGAAAAGAAGAATGCACCCCTGTGGTGGGAGGTTTTTCCTGCTGCTGAAGGCCGATCGGCTTCCTTTACCCTGTATGAAGATGACGGGCAAACAAATAATTATAAAAAAGATATTTGCACCAAAACCGAGCTGAAATGCGTATACGCAAAGGAAGCCTGGACCTTAAACATTCACCCTCAGGAGGGTAACCAAAGGAAGCCTGAAACGGAGCGAAACATGGGAATCAAAATTCACCTGGACAAGGCACCACAATCGGTCACTGTAAATTCGCAGAAACTGAAACAGATCCGCCTGGATAAACTTGAAAAGGGATGGCTTGAACGCACGGATAAGGCTGTTTGGAGCTGGGATCAACCAACTGGTACCTGCTGGATTAAATTACAGGACAATGGCATTGCGATTGAAATGATCATCAAAAAATAAAAAACCCATGAACCCAAGAACCCTTTACCTGGCTGTGATATTTTGTGGATTTCAACTTTTTGGAATGGCACAAACCAATGAAAATGCAATTTATAAATCCCGTTCATACAGCATTTATCCTAACCGGGTTGAGCAAGGCGCCTTCAAGGCGACAGCACTTTCTGATGTTCAAATGAGCTCTGATTACCGAAGTCCGGACGCGGATAAATACCCTCCAACGATCAGTTTTAAGTTCAGCATTAACCTGCGGGACAACGAGATGGCCTCAGGGCAAGATCACCAGGTAACGCTTCAACCTGAAAATGGGAAATGTGTAACGACCGTCCAATTCGGGAAACAACTGATTCAAACCGCCCCTGTAGCTGCAGGGGTGAATCTTGCTCCCAACACGCAATGGACCATTCGTCTGGATATGCGGGAGCTGATCCGTTCATTCAAGGAAAAAGGATTCTACACCTTGTACAACGGAAATAAACTGTACCAGGCCGATTTCAAAGGGGTTTATGTGGCTGGAAGCGCATCTCCGCTGATCTGGGATTTCAATAACCTGGCAGGCAAACCTGAACTTGAACTGAAAGATCCCGATGGGGATGGAATTTATGAAACCACCCTTGTAATGAACAGCAAGAGCGATGAAAAGCAGACGGCTGCTCAATGGAAACTTTCCAAAGACATTTCTGCATTTCCTCAATACACATCATCATATCCGATCTCGGATGCCATCTACAACCTGGCTGTTGAGGAGATGATCACAGCCGTGGAACCCGACAGTACTTTTAGAACAGGGAAAGAATGGGCTGGTGTCTGGACCAGGGACATCAGTTACAGTATTATCCTTTCAATGGCGCATCTGCAACCAAGAGTGGCCAGTTACAGCCTGATGCGAAAAGTGAAAAACGGACGAATCATTCAGGATACAGGGACCGGCGGAGCCTATCCGGCATCAACTGACCGTATGATATGGGCAGTGGCTGCCTGGGAACTGTATCAAGTGACGGGCGATCAGGAATGGTTAAAACAAGCCTACCCCATTATCAAAAGTTCAGCCGATGATGATCAGAAAAACGCATACGATCCCAAGACAGGCCTGGTTCGCGGGGAATCCTCCTTCCTCGATTGGCGTGAACAGACCTACCCCCGGTGGATGCAGCCGGTGGATATTTATGAATCTGAGAACCTTGGAACCAATGCCGTGCATTACCAGGCCAACCGGGTGCTGGCACAGATGGCTAAGCTGCTCCACGATCCGATGGCCTCAGCCCATTACAGGCAGATCGCCGACAAGATCAAAAAGGGTATCAATACCCATTTATGGATGAACGACAAGGGATACTACGGACAATACCTCTATGGACGTAATTTCAAAAGCCTGTCTCCCCGGTCGGAAGCCTTGGGCGAAGCCCTGTGTGTTTGGTTTGGGATTGCCGATGCAAAACAACAGAAGTCGATCGTCGAAAAGACCCCGGTGACTGATTTCGGGATCTCCTGTATTTATCCGCAGATTCCTGGAATTCCACCCTATCACAACAATGCCATTTGGCCTTTTGTACAATCCTACTGGGCATTGGCTTCGGCCAAAGCAGGCAATGAAAAATCAGTGTTGGAATCCATTGCAGCAGTTTATCGTCCCGCCGCTCTCTTTTTGACCAACAAAGAGAATCTGGTCGTTGACAACGGTGATTTTGCAGGCACTCAAATCAACTCCAGCAACATGCTCTGGAGCCTTTCTGGAAGCATCGCCCTGGTGCATAAGGTTTTGTTCGGGATAGAATTCCGCCCCGACAGCCTGGCATTTCATCCCTTTGTACCAAAGGCATTGGCAGGCAGGCGCTCACTGACCAATTTCAAATACCGGAATGCGATTTTAAACATCGCACTCGAAGGTTTTGGCAACCAGATTAAGTCCTTCGCACTGGATGGAAACGCTTCGGCAAAGGCAGCCGTTCCAGGTACCCTGAAGGGAATTCATTCCATCAAGATTGTTTTGGCAAACAAGGTAGAAAGGGAATCAAGCATCAACAAAGTGGCTAATTATACAAGTGTGGAAACACCCGTTGCGAGTTATACGACAGGCCTGTTGGCTTGGAAACCGGTAGCAGGTGCCAAATCGTACAGCGTATTGAAAAACGCTCAGGTCATTCTCCAAACATCCAATACCTCGCTGAAAGTTCCTGCTTCAGGCTATGCTGAATACCAGGTGAAGGCTGTGGATGTAAACCAGGTAGCCTCTTTCGCCTCTGAGCCAGTAGTGGTGGCTGATGGCAAGGTGTCCAAATCCTATCAGGTGGAGCAATTCGCAGCCCGATCAACCAACAATTACAAAAACTTTGAAGGTGGGGGTTTTGTCGAAATCAGTAAGACGATCAACCCCATCATTACTATTCCTGTTCAAATCGACAGCGATGGGACCTATGCCATTCATTTTCGGTACGCCAATGGCAATGGCCCTATCAATACGGAGAATAAATGTGCCATACGTACTTTGACAGTTGATGGAATCTTTTCTGGAACCATTGTCCTTCCCCAACGGGGAACCAATGAATGGTCGAACTGGGGATTTACCAATGCTGTACAGCTTAGGATGTCAAAGGGCGTACACCAGGTGACCATCTCGTTGGAGCCTTCCAATGAAAATATGAATGGTGAAATTAACCAGGCCATGCTCGATGCTGTTGAAATTTACAAAATAAAATGAATTCACTGGCCGGCAAATAACTGGCTTGTTAATAACCTAAGTTCGATATAAGCAAATGAATGTAAAAAGTAACAAAGTGACAAAGTTCCTAAGTTCCTAAGTAACAAAGAGACAAAGTAGCAAAGTAACAAAGTAACAAAGTGGGGTGAATAGCTTAGGCACTTAGGAACTTTGCTACTTAGGAACTTTGCTACTTAGGAACTTTGTGACTTTGGTACTTTGTGACTTTCATTTGAAGAACATGTTTCTTATTTCGAACTCACGTTAATAAGTATTCATATTATTTTACCAACTATGGTATCCTATTGAATCAGAAATTCGTAGGAGTGCAAAAGATCGAAGGGGAGGCGATTGGTTGAATCTGTAGGAAAGATGATTGAATCAAAAAACTCAAGATATGTTTGACTTCATTGGCGATATTCACGGCTATGCCGATCAACTCACCGGGTTATTGGAAAAATTGGGCTACTCGTCCAAGTATGGGATCTACAGTCATCCCACCAGGAAAGTCCTGTTTGTGGGCGATTACATTGACCGGGGTCCCCGGATCAGGGAAACCCTGATGATCGTGCGCAACATGGTGGAAAGTGGAAATGCCATTGCCCTGATGGGCAACCACGAATACAATGCCCTGTGCTTTCACTACGAGGAACGGGAGGGAGGGCACCTGAGAAAGCACCTGATCAAAAACATCCTCCAGCACATTGCCACCCTTGAACAGTTCCAGAACAGGCAGGAAGAATATGAAGACTACCTGGAATGGTTCAAGACCCTGCCCCTGTATTATGAATCTGATCAATTCCGCGCCGTTCATGCCTGCTGGGACCATGAGAACATTGCCCTTCTGAGAAAAGCCTTAAAGAATGACTGCCTGAATGAACATACCCTTCACCAGTCTGTAAAAATGGAAACACCCCTTTACAGGGCATTGGATGAGACCCTCAAAGGCAAGGAAGTTCCCATGCCCAAGGGTGTATTGTTCCTGGACAAGGATGCCAATCAACGCAATGAGCTCAGGATCAAATGGTGGAAGGATCCTACCCGGACCTCCTACCGTGACATAAGCATCATCCCCAACGAAGATCTTCCCGATGAGCCCATGGATACCTCATCACTGCATTCGTTCAATTATTATGCAGCCAGTGAAAAGCCCGTGTTCTTCGGCCACTACTGGCTTCAGGGGCACCCTCAGTTATTCAGAGGAAATATCTGCTGCCTGGATTACAGCGTGGCAAAGGACGGATGCCTGGCCGCCTACCGCTTTGAGGGAGAAAAGAGACTCTCGAATGATCATTTCACTTTCGTGGAACAGGAACAGGAACAAAGCCACAAAGTAACAAAGTGACAAAGTAACAGAGTAACAGAGCGACAAAGTAACAAAGTAACAAAGAGACAAAGAGACAAAGAGACAAAGTAACAGAGTGACAAAGTAACAAAGTGACAAAGTAGGAAAATGGGGTGAACAGCTTAGGTACTTTGTCTCTTTGTCGCTTTGTTACTCTGTTACTCTGTTACTTTGTTACTTTGTCACTTTGTTACTTTCTAACTCAGTCAATAATGAACCCCCGACACATATACCCAGCGTTGGTTCTGGCGTTTAAAAAGTGAGTTTTCATGTATTTCCTGCAGTTGGCCATCTTCCATGTAAAGGGCCTTGAACTCAACATAGCCTATACTATCGTTGACTTCCCCGCCTTGGGTATTCAGGATGACCAGTCCCATCCACTGAACCGATTGGGCCCATTTTTTGATTCGATTTTGCTCCTTTAATTGTCTTGTATCCGTATGGTGGCTCCGCATCAGGTACTCCACATCAGCCAGCGTGAAAGCCACGTAGCGCGAGCGCATCAGCTCCTGGCAGGTGGCTGCCTCGCGCCTGCCACTGATGATCAGCTGGCAACACTCCTCATAAGGTCGGGTCGATCCGCAGGGACATAACTTGCTTGTCATCTTTATTGGTATTAAAATTTATTCATCGCCTTCTGCAAGGGGCAGTCCGCTGCAATAGCTCTGCCCTCGCGGTAATTGGCCAGCAGAGCAACCGACTGTTGGGCAAACTCCCTTCTGACGGCCCTACGTTCACCTTTAACCCTTGCAATATTGATGTGATCATAGGCCGTTGTCTGGTGGCGCATCCATGCAATGACCACATGGGCGGCTCTTTCGTCCAGGGGAATCAGCTGGGTACGTGCAACAGTGCCGCTGCCAACTGGAATGGCATGAACGGTCACCGCCCTTGCCAGCTTTTGTTCCAGGGGTTTATACCGCTCGTGGAAATCAAGGTACCCTTCCACAGCCCGGCAGAATTCGGCATCGTACAGCTCCTGCTTCTTCTCACGGCGGTTCAGTTCCGAAACCCTTTTCTTCTGATACCCTTCGGTTAACCGCAGGGCCTGAACCTCAGCCTGTGCCTGCGCGATGGTCGCTGAAGGAGCCCATATCCCAAGCGAGATGGTCCGTCGTCCCTTTTTCACTTCCACCCTCCAGAATTGTCCTTGCGAGGTCACCTTTCGGGTTACACCCGCATCACCGGCTGGCAAGAATGACCAGTCTGCAGGCGGAACCAGCGGTTCGCCCTGTTCTCCAATCAAGTGACCCTTGCTGGAAGGTTTTACAATACGCATGTTATCCATTTTATTGATTCATAACAAAGGAACAGAGTAACAAAGAAACAAAGTAACAGAGTAACAAAGTAACAACAGGCATAAATTAGCTATTTCTGCATATTATTATAGAAAGAGTAATCCATAATTTGTTATAGCTTAGGAGTATAAGTGCTCTGTCACTTTGTTTCTTTGTTACTCTGTCTCTTTGTTACTCTGTTACTTTGTTACTGTGTTACTTTGTCTCTTTGTTACTTTGTCTCTTTGTTACTTATTTCAACAAATCCATCGGACAAAGATAGCCTTTACATCTAAACATGGGGCAATCACTTCTTCCTGGCTGCCAATAAATGGCACACCCATCCGCAGTTCCGCAGTAATGCAGTTGCGCAGGTTCTGAAAAACTTGCGGGACTGCGGAACTGCGGAACTGCGGAACGCTGTAGGACCACAGAACATGCGTGGCTACAGATAGTTTTTCCGCTGATCCAGACTATTTTGAGTATGATCGAACAGATAAGGGTAAAATATACATTTAACTTCCGAATTTCAAATAAATGTTGCAGCTTTGAGCATCCAATGAACCATCAAACTAGAACTATGAAAACATATAAACACATAGACACAGAGGGCACATAGTTTAAAATATTCTATCTGCCCTATGTGCCTATGTGTTTTAAAATAAACAGATTAAAAATGAAAAATAAACACATAGACACATAGGACACATAGCTTGATTTTTTCTATGTGGACTATGTGCCTATGTGTTTAAAAAAATAAGCAGATGAACAGAAATTCACGCCGTAATTTTATCAGGGGAATGGCGCTGGCAGGAGTGGCCACCGCATGTCTTCCCCTCTCCGATACATGGGCCATGGGCCGTCCCCGAACCCGTAAGCCCAAACCGGGCAAGGGCAAAGTGATCCTTTTTCAGGGCGATTCCATCACCGATGGGAACCGGGGAAGGAGCACAGACCCCAACCACATCATGGGGCATGGATACGCCTTTAGCATTGCCAGCCGCTGGGGCGCTGAGTACCCAGAGAAGGGATTAACGTTCATCAACAAGGGGATCAGCGGCAACAAGATCGTTGATTTGGCAGCACGCTGGCAAAAAGATACCCTTGACCTGAAGCCCGATGTACTGAGTATTTTGGTGGGGGTGAACGATTCAAGTTCGGTGGTCTTCAAGAGGGAACCTATCATCACGGTTGAAAAGTATGAAGAAGGATATCGGTCATTGATTGAACAGACCAAGGCACAGTTTCCCGAAATCGTTTTGGTGCTGTGTGAACCATTTATTTTACCAGTTGGAAAAGTAAAGGAAAACTGGGAAGCTTATCAGGCTGATATGGTTCAGCGGCAGGATGTTGTCCGTAAATTGGCCCAGCAATATGTTGCTATATTTATTGGCCTGCAGAAGGTTTTCGATAAAGCCTGTCAAGAGGCGCCGGCTGATTACTGGATTTGGGATGGCGTTCATCCAACAGTGGCCGGGCATGAGCTCATCACACAGGAGTGGATCAGGCTGGTGGGAAAAAGAATTTGAAACGGGCAGCCAGCAGCCAGCAGCCAGTCGTGTATGATATGGCTCATTGTTGGATAATCTGTTGCATGAATACCCTGCATGCAGGAGCGGTATTATTGAGGGAGGACATTAACTTTGTTGGATTCTAAAAGCGTCGACCAAACATTTATAAAAACAATAAAATTAAACCAATGAAACATCTTAAACCAACCCTTCTGGCCTTGGTATTGGTATTTCTGACAGCCTCCCTGCAGGCATCAGTGGTATCGTATAAAAAGGATACTGACGGGATTACCTGCCTGCTTGACAAGGGAGTGATGAAAGTGAAAATTTGCCTTGACAACATGGTGGAAGTGAAATATACCGCACTGCCGGCATTGCTGAATAAACCTTCGCTGGTCATTAACAATGAGTGGAAAACAACGCCCCGGTTCACCGTTACGGAGAATGACAAGGAAATTGTACTGACAACAGCCAAAGTGAAAGTCTTTGTGAACAGGCAGAGCAACGCCGTGCGATATACTGATCTGGCCGGGAATCTGATCCTGAGTGAAGATGATTCGCAGGGCAAGACCATGACAGAAGCCACCATTGCCGGTATCGAGGCTTACAATTGCACGACCCAGTTCAATTCACCCGCTGACGAGGCCCTTTACGGAATGGGATGTCACCCTGAAGATACGCTGTCGATCAACTACAAGGGCCGCAACCAGGATATGACCATCAAATACATGACGGGCGCCATTCCAGTAATGCTTTCTACCAAAGGGTACGGGCTGTACTGGGACAATTATTCGGCTTCCAGTTTCTACGGCGCTGAAGCTTCCAACACCAAATACAAGTTTGTTTCAGAAAGCGGCAACATGGTGGATTATTATTTCATCTATGGCCCCGATTTCGATCAGATCATCTCTTCTTTCCGCACTGCAACGGGTAAGGCACCCATGTTCCCCAAATGGGCTTTCGGATTGTTCCAGTCGCAGGACAGGTACAAGAGCCAGGCGGAAGTTTTATCGGTCAAGGACAACTACCGCAACAACAAAATCCCGGTTGACTGTATTGTTCAGGATTGGTTTTACTGGGAGCCCAACGTAATTGGCTCGCATGTGATGTGGCCTGAACGGTACCCCAATCCAAAGGCGATGGTGGAAGAATTGCACAAGGCCAACATCCATGCCATGATCTCCATCTGGCCGGTGATGGCCAAAGGCACAAAAACCTATGATCAGATGGCCCATTCAGGCGGGATGACCGATATCCGCTGGGACAATGTGATGACCCATACCCTCGACGGTTATTACGATGCACACAGCCCACAGGCCCGTGATCTGTACTGGAAACAAGCCAATGACAGTCTGATCGGTCGTTACGACTGGGATGCCTGGTGGGTTGACCAATGCGAACCCGACAACGGGAACGACCTGGATGCAAGACGCAAAAGTCATTTTGCCATCGGTCGTGGCATTGATTACATGAACACCTATTCGCTGATGCATTCCGAAGGCTTGTACACCCATTGGCGCAAAGACATTCCGAATAAACGTCCCTTTTTCCTGATTCGCCAGGCCTTTGCAGGCATGCAACGCAATTCGGCCACCTTGTGGTCATCCGACATTACCTGTACCTGGAGGGCCTTTAAAAGCCAGGTGCCGCAGGGGATCAATGCCTGTGCCTCGGGTATCCCTTACTGGACTTCCGACATTGGCGGCTACCACTTCCACTGGAATGCGCCCGATTGGTCAAAGCCCATTAACCGCGAGTTGTTTACCCGTTGGTTCCAGTTTGGTACTTTCAGCCCCATCTTCAGGATTCATGGAAAGGGCGAAAGGGCCATGTTCTCAGACAACTGGGATGCCTCCACGAAATCGATCTTGCTGAACTACGACAATTTACGCTACCGCTTGATGCCTTACATCTATTCGCTTTCTTGGAAAGTAACCAGCGAAGGATATACCATGATGCGCTCGCTGGCCTTTGATTTCAAAGACGATGCAGGGATCAGAAACATTCCCGATCAGTACATGTTTGGCCCGGCGATCCTTGTAAACCCGGTCACTGCACGCATGTACAGTCTTCCCAATGCAAAGGATATCAAGAAAGTAAGAACCGTCTATCTGCCTAAATCAGCCAACTGGTATGACTTCTGGACCGGGGAACTGCTGACAGGAGGACAAACCATCGAAGCCGCGGCACCCATTGAAACTCTTCCGCTTTACATCAAGGCAGGCTCCATCGTACCGATGGGACCCTATCTTCAGTATGCCACCGAAAAAGCAGCCGACCCCATTGAATTGCGGGTGTACACGGGTGCCAATGCTGATTTTGTGCTCTACGAAGATGAGAACGACACCTACAACTACGAGCAGGGCAACTATTCAACCATTGCCATGAACTGGGATGAAGCCAGCAACACCCTGACCATTCAGGGGAGGCAAGGCGAATTTCCGGGAATGCTGAAAGATCGCAGCTTCCGCATCGTTTGGGTATCGGCCAAGAACGGCACAGGCGTGGAACCAGCCCCACAAGCGGTGACGGTTAAGTATTCAGGCAAGAAAGTAAAAATTAAAAAGTAATTTCTAGCTGCTAGCCAATGGCTGCTGGAACCTTGATCGAAGAGTCATGGCGGCCC
>DASXUZ010000019.1:0-25390 GCA_036504555.1 Prolixibacteraceae bacterium
TGCGTATTTACTTTCGTGGGATTTTCCTATTACATCAACCATTTCGGACAATACAACAAATTGTACGGGTCCATTGGAACACTTCTGGTGATCATGCTGCTGATGTATCTACTTTCGCTCATTCTTTTGATTGGGTTTGAATTAAACGCCAGTATCAATGAAGCCATCAAACATTCACAAAGAGAAACGTTTCCCAACAGACGGAAGTTCAACTTATTTCCCCATGCGGAATAGAATTTCTTTTTCTTCTTTGGAGAGCGAACCATAACCCGACTTGCTGATCTTTTCCAGGATTTCATTCATACGGGCCTGATCCTGGTTTTTGATTTTGTTGTATTCAATATCGTTGACCGGTTTGCGATAAGTTATTTTCACCTTTGGTTGAGCTGTGAATAGTTTTTTTACGCTGTTCAGAAGCCATGTTACACCCTTGGCAGGGTCAAAACCCCATCTGAGTTGAAGGATATAAATCATTCCCCAGAAAGCGCCACCCAAATGGGCCAGATTGCCTCCTGCATTGGTCGATGATATACCAATCACATATAAGAGTACAGAAACCAGGGCGATATATTTCATTTTTACCGGCCCTATGAACATCAAATGAATGGTGTGGTTGGGTGCATGCATGGCCAGTGCGGTGACAATCGCAATCACTGAAGCTGATGCTCCGAGCAATCTTGAATTTTCAATGCTACTGGAAAAAACGGGGAAGAAATTGTAGCCCAAAATATAGAATATTCCTCCGGTAATTCCTCCCAAAAGATAGATGGCAATGAGTTTTCCCTGGTCGAAATACCCCAGGAATATTTGTCCCATCCAATACAACCAAAGCAAGTTGAACAGGATGTGGATGAAGTCGAAATGCAGAAACATGTAGGTGATCAGGGTCCATGGTCTGGTTGCCAAAATATCGAAACTGGCCGGAAGGGCAAGCCAGTCCATAAATGGAAATTCAAGGCCCCAGAGGACAAAAAAGACATTGACAATACGGATCAGCAGGAAAACTGCCAGGTTAATATAGATCAGCCGGGTAACCGCAGATCCTTCATGGAATGATTCTTTTATTTCGTCCCAAATGTTCATGTTAATAAAAATGGGTGGTATTTCTATTCCAGTATTTGATCATCAGGAAGCCGAAGAGCATTCCTCCCAGATGGGCAAAATGAGCAATGTCACTGCCCGATTGAGTGAGTCCCATGTAGAGTTCGATAGCTCCGTAACCGAGCACAAAGTATTTGGCCTTGATAGGTATTGGTGGGAAAAGCAGCATGAGCTCAGTATTGGGGAATAGCATTCCGAAGCCCAGCAGAATTCCGAAGACAGCGCCCGAAGCTCCAACGGTGGGAATATTCAGTATCAAGTTTAACTTGCCCGCCAGGTCGGTATAATTCTGACCATGGCTTAAAATTTGAGCGCCATTGTTCATCACGTCCTGAACCGCTTCAGGAGTCATTCGGGAAGCAATGTATTGAAATTCAATAAAGTTAACAAGGCTGTAAAAGACGGCCGCACCGAGTCCGGTAACAAAATAGAAGATAAAGAAGCGTTTGGGGCCCCAGACCCCTTCCAGTACCCTGCCAAACATCCAGAGTGCAAACATGTTGAACAGAAGGTGAGTAAATCCGCCATGCATAAACATATGTGTCACCAGTTGATAGGGCCTGAATTCAGGCGACTGAAAATAGTGCAGTCCCAAAATATTGGCCAGGTCTATGCCACGCATACTCATAACATAGGTTGCCAACAACATGAGGACATTGATGATGATCAGGTTTTTTACAACCGGAGGAATGGCACTGGGACTGGTTCTGTAATTTTGCATCCTGTTTATATTTATTCAGGCTAATGCCTGTTTAGAGTATATCGATTTTAAATAATTGACTTAAACATCAAGATTTGAAACTTCATTGCAAACAACCGACCAAAGTTACAATTTTATTGTTTCCTGCCTCTTTACCGTCAAAATGTCATTTCAGCAATCTCTCAAAATCATCCAATGGCATGATGGAAAGGATTTTTTTCCCTTTTGGTGAAAAATTAGGTGTTTGACAGGCAAAAAGATTATCAATCAGTTCGCTGATTTCAATGGGTTTCAATGCATGTCCATAAGGAATTGCAGACGCCTGTGCAAGGGATAGGGCCACCGTTTCGCGGGCTTTTCCTTGCAGGGTGGCTGGTGAATTCTTATATTCTTCCAACAATCCTTCAATGATTTCTATTGGTGATGAGGTATTCAGAACACCCGGAGTACCGTTGATAATAAATGTGCAATTGCCAAATTCCCTGATATCAAAACCAAGGGCTTTCAGGTCTGGCAGAATACTGATCAAAAGGGTGGCATCCGATGCATTCAATTCAAAGGTCTCAGGAAAAAGTTGCTGCTGACTGGCCACCTGATTGGTTTCCATCACTTGCATCAATCGTTCATAAAGAATGCGCTCATGGGCACGCTTTTGGTCGATCACCATCAATCCTGATTTAACAGGTGTAAGGATGTATTTGTTTTTAAACTGAACCGAACTTTTTACCGTTTGCTGTTCTTCCATCCGGAACTGAAGCGGTTCATCAGGATGTTGTGTTTGCTCCTCCCGGTTGGTTTCAAGTCCTTTGTACATTGATTGCCAGTTGGTAAGATTGGAGCGCTGGGAAGTTGCAGGCTTGAAACCGCTGTCAGTTGGATAAGCGGTTTTGGAGGCCGGGCGTTGTTCAAACGGATTGTAGGCCTTGTCAATTTCTATTTCCGGGGCATGGACATCCGCATAATCGCGCAGCGGCATGGGAATATCGACACTTCCAGCCTGGTCAAAATCAATCGATGGAACGATATTGAACTTCCCAAGTGCTTCGCGCACGGAGGCTTGCAGTATTTGCCAGATGGCCGATTCATTTTCAAATTTGATTTCCGTTTTGGTCGGATGGATATTCACATCAATGTCTGCGGGGTTTAAATCGAAATAAATGAAATAGGATGGAATGGTTTCAGGAGGCAATATTTTTTCATACGACTGCATGATCGCCCGATGAAAGAACGGGTGTTTCATAAACCGCTGGTTGACGAAAAAGAACTGCTCGCCAAAGGTTTTACGGGCATGTTTGGGTTGGCCGATAAATCCGGTTATTTTAACCAGTGAGGTTTCAGTGTCTAGAGGAATTAGATTTTGATTGATGTTTTTTCCAAATATGGAAACGATCCGCAGTCGTTTGTTGGAGCCGATCATCTCATAAATGGCTGATCCGTTATGGTGCAACGAAATCGAAATATCTGCATTGGCCAAGGCGATACGCTGAATTTCGTTGATGATGTGCTTTAATTCTGCCGGGTTTGACTTCAGGAATTTGCGCCGGGCAGGTACATTGAAAAACAGGTTCTTTACCTGAATATTTGTACCACTGTCGCAGCTGACCGGCTCCTGGGAGAGAATGCTTGAACCTGAAATGTGAATAAAAGTTCCCAGATCCTGGTCATGTTCTTTGGTCCGCAACTCAACATCGGCAATAGCTGCTACCGAAGCCAGTGCCTCACCCCTGAATCCCATGGTGCGGATGGCAAATATATCCATGGCCGATTTGATTTTGGAAGTTGCATGCCGCTCGAACGACATCCGGGCATCGGTATCCGACATCCCGCAACCATTGTCGATGATTTGAATCAGCGTACGGCCTGCATCCTTGATGTTGACCTTTACTTGTGTGGCCCCGGCATCAATGGCATTTTCGACCAATTCTTTTACGACCGAAGCAGGTCGTTGAATGACCTCTCCGGCTGCAATCTGGTTGGCAACCGAGTCTGGAAGAAGTTGAATGATATCAGGCACAGTAGAAGTTGTACTATTTTAGGAAAAAATAAATCAATGCAGCTAAAATGATCAGGATATAAAGCAATCGCAAGTTTGATTTCCTGCGCGCTTCTGCAATCGTTCTGCTATTCATGCGTTTCCCTGAAGTTCTGAACTTTCCCTTGATACCTGCACTGTATGAAGAAATTGTTCTTTCTCCATCCGTCTCGTTCAGCTCTCTTTCAATCCGGTCCTGACGTTCCTGCATCGCCTCTTTCTGAGGGTCATAAAACCGGGTGACAATTTTAAATTGTTTCGATTTTGGTAGAGGTATGAATTTCAGTCCCATTCTAAATCATTTTAACTGCGTAAAATTAACAATTCTTACTGACATTTGAATAGTCATGAAATCAAATTGTGACCTATCAGAGAGTTTGATGTAGAAGATGAATCTGGAGATAATTAGATTGACTCTTCTTTCTGCTGCTTTTAGTCCTACAGATTTTTTCCAAATATACGGAAGCGTTTGTAGACCTCCCCTCCCAGTTTTTCCATCTCTGCCCTAACTTTGGTGTTGTATTCGAGTTCAAGGTGCGAATCAAGGGTCGTTTTCCCCTGGGCAATGGCTGAGTCCAGCATTTTGACACCCATCATCACATCCAGCCCTTTTCCACGGTAATCGGGATCGATGGCACCCAATAAAAGGTTCAGCTGTTTTGACTTTCTGGCTGACAGTAGAATCTGGAAAATTCCGATGGGGAACAACCTTCCTTTTGCCTTCTGGATACCCTCCCCGATATGTCCCATGCCGATGACAAAGGCCACCACTTCATTCTGCGCATTGACCACAATCTTAATGAAACGTGGATTGATCAGAAATAAATATCTATTGGCAAAATCATCCATTTCAGCTTCCGAGAAGGGAACGAATCCGAAGATTTCAGTAAAGGTGCGGTTGAGCAAATGCAGTACGGGATGGATGTATGGTTTGACTTTTCGTCTGGAAGTAAACTCCAGTACCCGCAACCCGGCATTCAGGCGCAGCGCACGTTCCTGAATCTTGAGGTAAAATTCAGGAATGGGATTGGGGATTTTAATTTGATACACCACCAGATCCATCTCTTTGGAGTAGTTGTTTTTCTCCAATAAATCAACCTGGTAGGGAAAATTGCAGTTGGAAGCAATAACGGCGGGCTCATCAAATCCTTCGATCAAAAAACCTTGCGGATCTTTGTCTGAAAAGGCAAGAGGCCCGATGAGTCTGGTCATTCCCCGTTCCATGGCCCATTTTTCAACAAAACGGAGCAAGGCTGTAACTACTGCCGGATCATTCCAAGTTTCCAAAAAAGCAAAGCGGCCATGTTTTTCATTGTGATCCTCATTGTATTTTCGGTGTATAATTCCCATGATCCTACCCACCACTTCATTCCCTTGCACGGCCAGCAATAAAATAGTATCACATGATTGAAACGATTTATTTTTCCTGGAATTGAAAAACTCCTTTTCGTCCATGTAAATGGGGGGAACCCAGTTGGTATGATTTTTATGAATGGAAGCAGGCAGATGAATAAACTGGTGCATTTGCTGGCTGTCTTTTACTTCACGAATCAGAATGGGGATTCCGTTCACAGATGGGGATTCCTGGATACTTAATGCAACTGGAGTCTCCTTTTGACTTTCAGCCTGATATTTTTGACTCGATTTGATCATCCTAACAGTCATTTAAAACTGGTAACAAGATATTTGATTTTTTGATACCTAATACATTGAATATTATATTTCTTACTTTTATTGATCGGGTGCTTGTTCATGTGATAATGTCTTTGTAAATTTAGGTAACTGTAAATCCAATAAATCCACCCATGCTGATCAAAACCTTTGCCAGCTCTGTTCATGGCATAGACGCCACAACCATCACCATTGAAACAGAAATTTCACAGGGAATCAAATTCTGTATGGTGGGCCTTCCCGATAATGCGGTGAAGGAAAGCCAGCAAAGGATCGAATCGGTCATGCGATTTTACAACTTCAAATGGCCGCACAAGAAAGTGGTGATCAATATGGCCCCGGCCGATATCCGAAAAGAAGGTTCTGCCTATGACTTGCCTTTGGCCATTGGAATCATGGCGGCCTCTGAATTTATTAAATCTGACAAGGTGGCCAGTTACATGATGATGGGTGAACTGTCCCTGGATGGAAACCTTCAACCGGTCAAGGGGGCTTTGTCGATTGCCATCAAGGCCCGACAGGAAGGTTTTGAAGGTTTTATCCTCCCAATGGAAAATGCCAGGGAAGCGGCCGTAGTGGATACCTTGAAAGTGTACGGGGTGGAAAACCTGGGCGAAGTAATTGACTTTTTCAATGACGAAACGGAACTGAAACAAGTCATTGTCAATACTCGGGAAGAATTCTTCTCGAAAGTAAATGAGTGTGAGGTCGATTTCTCGGATGTGAAAGGCCAGGAAAATGTGAAGCGGGCGCTTGAAATAGCCGCGGCTGGCGGGCATAATGTAATCATGTAGTATACAATCATACGGGAATTATTATAACTTTGCCTTTACAAATAAAGCAAAGATCTATGAAAATTGCCCTATACCTTAGAGTTTCTACTAATGTTCAAGAAACAGAACGTCAAAGAACAGATTTAACGAAAAGAGCTAAAAAAGATAAAGCTGAGATTGCATATATTTTTGAGGACAAAATCAGCGGTTTTAAAAATGAAAAGAGGAGACCGGATCTAAATAAATTGCTACAACTAACAAAAGAAGATATTGATTCAGTTTATATTACTGAATTATCAAGGCTAAGTCGAGACCCTGCTCATTTTACTGAGCTTGTTGATATTTTTAAGCAAAAGGGAATAAATATCTTTTTCCTTGCTCAAAATATTAATACAATCAATAATGACAATGATCTGGATTTTACAACAGATATTTCGTTGGCTTTCTTTTCACGATATTCTGCTTATGAAATCAAGTTGAAAAATGATCGAAGTGCATCCGGTAAGAGAGAAGCAATTAGAAGAGGTAACAGTTACTCATATAAACCACCATTTGGATACAAAAAAGTAGATAAACAACTTTGTTTACACGATGATGAAGCTAAGATAGTTAAGGATATTTTTACGAAATACGCTAATGGAGAAAGCATTAAAGAAATTGTTGAAAATTTAAACCTTAGACAAATACCAACAAGAAACAGCGATTTTATAAAAAAGGAAAGTTTTCAGGTTAATAATAAGAAAACAATTAATAAGTCAGAAATCAAGTGGGGAAAAAGTTCTGTAAGGAATTTGCTTAGGAACACGGTTTATTGCGGTCATAAGGTAATAAAAAGTGGGGATGAGATAAAAACTCCTGCAATAATCACAAGTGAACTTTTTGCCAAATGCCAGGATGAAATAAAAGGGAGAATAAGCAATACTGATAAATCATTGAAAAATGATTTCATGTTGAGAGGAATTTTTATTTGTGGTGAATGTGGCAAACAATTTTTAGGCACGAGAAGTCACAGCAATCTTTTATATAAATGTTCTGATAAAACACACTTGAAAAGTAACAGTTATATAGGTTGTAAAAACACTTCTATTTTTAAAGTTCACATTGAAGAAATGATATGGGCAGCAGTAAAAAGTGCTTATATCATGTTGAAAACAAAACAAATTAAAGAAGGTAATATCTCAACCATTAAAATCAAAATTGAAGAATTCAACTCTGATATAAAAGCCATAGATATAAAATTAAACGATTTAGCTGAAAATTCTTCTAGATTACTAGATTTATACACGAAAGGTTTATATCCACTAATTACACTTGAAAACAAACAAAATATTTTAAATTCTGAAATTCATTCCTTTTCAAAGAAAAAGAAAAAACTTCAGGTACTAATAAATGATGCTATATGCAGTTTGCAAGCTATTGATGAAATGGACTCTAAACCATTTAATCTTGAAGAGGTTGAAAAAGTATATGATCTAAGAAAAGAAGCAGTACGTGAATTACTGAAAGAGGTTTTAATATTTAAAATTGACAATAAATTCACTGTGTTTCAGCTTAATTTCAAAGCAGGTTATACGCAAAACATTATTCGTGAAACGTGGCGCAAGAAATATCAGATAGTAGATAGTTATAATTTGACCTTTGATCCAAATACAAAACTATTCCAAAATAACAACCAAATAGAGAAAAATGGATCGAATGATTTTGAATTAAGCAGTATCAGCAATCATTATACATCGGAAGATCTTTTTCATAGTTACTCAAAATACCCTGAGTTTCTAGATCTCGGTTTATCTTAAGGTTTTATAAAAATCGTTATTTTCTCATTTCAAAAGTAAAACATCTGTCTTTTTTGATTTTTTTCTCACTTCTTCATATTCCCGTACTTGATCTGAAACTTTCCAATCAAATTTGTCGGTTAACCCTGTAAAAGCATATAAATTCTTGCCGATTGCTGGTTTTATATATCCTTTATCAAACAATGAATCATAGTACTTTTTGAGGGTTTCATAGGTCAGCCCTATATTTTCAGCAATTTGCTTACAAGGAGTTATTGATTCAAAACTGGGATCTAAAAAATATTGCCTGATTCTAATTAATAAAGCAATCTCTTCTGGTGATAATTCGACTTCATTCAAAATATCAACTGGTATACTTTTGAATTCAGTGAATTCAGTGAATGAGTAGCTTTTTTTAACCTTGTCCTTATCTTCAATTAATCCTGATAAAACTAACCTGTTCTTTGATTCACAGACGAACCTATGTGATAATTTACTCTTTGCTGCAATTGCCCTTATTCCCGGATAACAACGCTTATCTTTTGTGTTTAAGTAACTTCTTATCGTGAAATATGTCAGCATATCCCTAAATTTCAAGTCTTTACCTTTAGAGTCAATAACTGGAACTAAAACGTGTGATCTATATACTATATCTTTTTCCATAATTTCTAAAAAATTGTTCACAATGGTACAAATAAATTCGAATTTATATACCATAACTATAAAAAGTAAATTAAACTTGATATAGATTTGATATATTTTTTCGGATTAAGGGAATAAAGAAAAGCAGCTTTAATAAATAATACAGCAAGTGACACGATTAACGTGCCTATTAGGAAAGAGCCCAAAAGGCTCCTTTCCTCGTTTTAATCTCAACACTTCTTAGTATACAGGGGAATGCACAGCCTTAGCCCATTAACTTGTAATCCAATTGATTAGCAAAAAATCAAAATAACATCTTGAAATCAGGATTTCACTTGAAAAAATTTTTATAAAATTTTTTGTGAATGATCCGATCACATGGGGTCTATCTTATTACGCCCCCCGATTGGGAGAAATGGAGACATAAAAAATAAACACGATCATTCCAGGCTAAAGTAGCTTGGAATTTTCATGAGCCTCGTAATTGAGGCTTTTTTTATGTCCCGACTTAACTAATCGGTGTGCCAGAAACCAAAACAAGACTTCAGGGCAGAAGCATAAAACAATGAACTATTTTGAAAATGTAAGAACGTTGGAGGAATTACGCAAGCAGTATCGAAACCTAGCTTTTGCGAATCATCCAGATCGTGGAGGAGAAACAGCAGTCATGCAGGAAATTAATAACCAGTATGAAAAGCTATCACAGAAACTGATTGAAGGTAATGAGTCATTCTCAGATGAAAGAAAGGAATGGGAACATCAGGTTTCAGAAGAATTACGGCAAAAACTTGATAAAGTCATTTTTCTGCCAAACATTATTATTGAACTGATTGGCTCATGGATATGGATAACTGGAAATACATATGCCATTCGAGCTTTATTGAAGGAAGAAGGCTTTAAATTCAGTTCACCGAAATCAGCGTGGTACTTTCACTCAGGAGAGTACATCAAAAAATCAGGAATTCTTCTTTCGATGGAGGAATTAAAAGATCTATGGGGATATCAGAACATTGAATCCAAAGCCTACAATCAAGGCAATCAACTCAATTAAACAATTACAGGCGTGCTAGATGCCTAATTAAATCCGCAGGGCAGCGGTGGTTAAAAAATGTTTGCATACTCAACTAGTGATTTTAAACTTAACTCAGGCAAAGTAATACCTGCCAACTCCTTAGCATTTGTAACCCCTTTTAATCTATCAACAGCTAACGTAATATTTCAAGGAAATATTTACAACGTCAACATGACTGATTTACACAAATGGTTTGAAGAATTTGAAGAAGTTGACATACATGATTTGGAAGCTTCAAATTACAAAAAAAGGTGGCCAGTAGAAATATTGGCCTAATACATTATTAAAATATTTAACCTAAATGGCGAGCTTGAAGCCTAAACAAAATCCCAAAGGCATGGGTGAATTTTCTATGATACAAAATCAAATTGCAGAAGTGAAGATTTCATACACTTCAAAAACAAAATGCGCTGATAGGATAAAAGTCGTAACTTCATTGGAAGCCGTGGAAGCGATAAGGAAAATTTGGCCTTCATACGAACACATTGAATTTGCATACGTGGTTCTCCTGAATAGGCACAATCAAATTTTAGGAGTTCATCAACTATCCAAAGGAGGCATGAACGGAACAGTCATTGATTTAAGGGTCATTTTTCAGGTAGCATTGAAGGCTAATGCAAATTCCATAATATTGGCTCACAACCATCCAAGCGGGAATTTAGAGCCGTCAAAAGCAGATAGAGAGATAACACTAAAAGTCAAAGAAGCTGGCAAGGTGCTTGAAATTCCGTTATTGGATCATATAATTCTGACAGCCGAAGGTCACTTGTCGTTTGCTGATGAAGGATATTTGTAGGAAAATAAGGAGGCAACTCCCCTATATAAATTACAGGAACTATAATCAAATATATTCTTGCAATTAACAGTAGCATCATTAATAATTATTATAGCTTTGGCAGAACATTAATTCATTTTTTGCCTATTGACAAATAAGAGCCGGAACTAAAATATAAAAATATAGTAGCGTTGCTATTATTCCCGCAGTTGAAAATCGCCAGTTTAAAACGCACACAAGAATAATAAGTTAAACGCTCGCACTACGGTGCGGGCTTTACTTGTTTGTGTGCGTAGGTGTCTGGCGATACCTCAACTGCAAATACAGTTTAGTTCCGCACCCTTTTTTTTAGTAAACTCATTATTTAAAAATTATTAAAACCAACTTATTATGAAAAAACTAATAGTTACAACAACATTTATCCTATTTGCATTATTCTCATTTTCTCAATCATATGGATCAGTTGAATATATGGGAAAGAAATTTTATATCACTTCTGATTTTTTTCAAAGATTGAATTCAAAATATGAAGAAGCAGGATTGAATTCTAAATATCACAAAGTCTTTTTCGATACTATTGATTTTTTGAAGCAAAAAAATTCAGTGTTTATTATTGATGAAGCAAAAAGAATGAGCATTAATGGTGGTTCGAGCTTCCCATATACTCTAAATAGTGGTGCTTCAAAATCGGATATGAACAGGTCAAGTTATATCAATTACCATATTATACTCCCGGTAATAGAAGAATATGCTGTCTATGCGAAATAATACATTTATAGAAACAATTCTTAATTCAAAACTTTACATTATATGAAAGCTAAATTTTCAATTTTATTGATTTGTCTCTTTTTCTTAACGATAATAGGATATTCCCAAACTACAGCAAAGTGGCATGCTGACAGAGCAAGTAAATATTGGGGAGATAATGAACTAGCCTTAGCTATTGCTGAATACACTAAAGTAATAGAAATTGATCCAAATTATGAATCGGTTTATTACAATAGAGCAACTGCAAAGTTTTTATTAGGTGACTATAGAGGATCAATCCCAGATTATAATAAAGCTATTGAGTCTGATCCCTCCGGTCTAAATTATGCTCATCGAGCTGATGCAAAAAACAGTTTTGGAGATATTAATGGAGCTATAGTGGACTATACAAAAGCTATAGAAATAGGTCATTGGAATGTTGGGTCAAGTTATGGACGTAGAGGATTGTGCAAATTAAATCTTGGACAAAAAGATGCTGCATGCGCAGACTTTAGAAAAGCCGGAGAATTAGGCAGCAAAGAAGCTTATGAATACATAAATAAATACTGTCAATAAACAATCGACACTTATTTATTGGGTTATTCAAAGAACATACTCCAAAAGAAAACTAATATTTAAAAAGGAGGATTTACACCCTCCTTTTTAATGTTTACAATTATTCAGAAGCAATTTAGTAATAATTAAATTTCATCTGATGAATCTCATTTAACGTTAAAACGAAATAGAAATGGATAAATACTCATACATCAAATTAATAAAACAGTTACCTCAACCTACACCACTTCAGATTGATAAATTTATTGAACTGCTTTCAATTAACCACAGTTGGTACAAACACTTGTCACAAAATCGTTCACATGATTTTGTAATATTCCTTGATCCTAATGCTGGAAGATCTTTCCGAAATATTTCAAAGGTTTCAATTATTGATACTGATCATATTTTGAAGGAAGCGGTTTTTTGTGATTTTATAGATATTGACAAAGATGAGGAAGGTTCAAATTATCAAAATTCCAAAGGCTTTTGGTCATACTTTATTACTGAAGGAATAACTGAGCCTTTAGATCCAATTAAAGAGAATGAAGGACGACATGATTCAAGGCCATATCTTGCACTTAACATTGTAGATGATTCAGGATTGATTAGACCTATCCCTGATGAATTAATTGAGAAATGCACGATTAAATTATCAAGATATCTTCATGACTGCTATTCGCTTGAAAATTCTAATGGTTTTGATGATGAAGGAGTACCACCTAACATCTATATTCAGAAACACGAAGAAATAATCAAGGATTTAAAAAGCCACATGCTTTCTATAGTCGATATGATATATAGATAAAAGCATTTACAGGAAAGGGCGAATGCCCTTTCTTGTTCGTTTTTTACAAGAATTGAATTCAAATTAATATTCAAACATAGATCATTTTAAAATTCAAATTTATACACACAGTTAGATTTTTTAGATAGTTTTGTTCAAATGAATTTAAACAAATAAAAACAAATCAATTAACTAAATAGCAATGCCTTATAAGATCAATAGAATTCGCTTGCCAAGGTGCTGTAGTAATATTGAACTTGAATTATTTATTTGAAATGACTAAAAACGAAAGAATTACAGAAAACTTAGTACGTGATATTCTTCGAGACCTTAAATATTATGAAAATGATGATACGGTTATTGAAGAACAGAAAAGTCAAATTGAAGAAGTAAGAAAATTATTAAAAGGAGCAAGTAAAACAGGTAAAGGAGGGATTGGAGCACCAGAGTTTATTATTTCAACAAGGGAAACACCTGACTTTTTAGTAATTTATGAATGTAAAGCAACAACTGCAAAACATCAAAGTTCAAATTTAGATAAACCTATTGACTTTGCTGTTGATGGAGTTTTACATTACGCGAAACAACTCTCTAAATCATATAACGTTATTGCAATTGCAGTAAGCGGACAGACAAAGTCGAGCCTTAAAATTTCTGTTTTTATTCATCCTAAAGGGTTGAAAGAGGCAAAACCTTTAACAAATAAAGCAGGAAATGCAATTGATCAAATTCTTAGCCTTGATGATTTAATTGAACATGGAACTTTTGATCCAGATGTTGAAAAGAAACGTCATGATGATTTAATGGCATTTTCAAGAGATTTGCATGATTTTATGCGTGATCATGCAAAACTTACTGAAAGTGAAAAGCCATTATTAGTTAGTGGAACTTTAATAGCCCTTAAAAATAAACCCTTTGCAAAAAGCTTTGATGAGTATACTCCATCAGATTTGCAAAAAGAATGGATGAGAGTAATTAAAGATGAATTCACCAAGGCTAAAATTCCCCACTCAAAGGAATATAGCATGACACAACCATATTCCTCAATTGCAGTACATCCAGAATTAGGTAAACCCACTAAAAAATACCCAAGAAGTGTTTTATTTGAGCTTATTAAGATGCTCTATGAAAAGGTTTGGCCATTTATCAACGTTTACCATGACTTTGATGTGGTTGGTCAGTTTTATGGGGAATTTTTAAAGTACACAGGTGGAGATAAGAAAGCACTTGGAATTGTTTTGACTCCAAGGCATGTTACTGATTTATTTTCACATATTGCGAATGTCACACCAAAATCTAAGGTGTTGGATATTTGTGCAGGAACAGGTGGCTTTTTAATTTCAGCGATGCATAATATGCTGAAAAAGGCTGTTTCAAAAGAAGAACAAGATGATATTAAATCTTTCGGATTAATTGGAGTTGAACAACAACCCAATATGTACGCACTAGGTGCAAGTAATATGATTTTGAGAGGTGACGGTAAAGCAAATTTACATCAAGGTAGTTGTTTTGATGTAGGCATTGTTGAAGCAATCAAAAAACACAATTGCGATGTTGGCATGATTAATCCTCCTTTTTCACAAGGCGACGAAGATCTTCATGAATTAGTTTTTATTAAACAAATGCTAGATTGTTTAATAAAAGGAGGAATTGGAATTGCTATTGTACCAATGTCTTGTGCAATCACACCACATCCATTAAGAGAAGTTATTTTAAAGCACCATACTTTAGATGCGGTAATGTCAATGCCAGACGACTTATTTTATCCTGTTGGTGTTGTAACTTGCATAATGGTTTTCAAAGCAAAAATTCCTCATTCTGTGTCAAATCGTAAAACATGGTTTGGTTATTGGAAAAATGATGGATTTGTAAAAACAAAAATGTTTGGACGAATAGATTTTCAAAACACCTGGAATGATATAAAGGAATATTGGGTAGAATCATATAGAAACAGAGAAGATATTGTAGGTCTTTGCCAAAAGGAAAAAGTAACATATAAAGATGAATGGTGTGCAGAGGCATATATGAAAACTGACTATTCAAAAATATCATATGATGATTTTGAGAATACGGTTAAAAACTATTTAGTTTTCAAATTAATGAATGATCTTTCATGAAACTGGTTAAACTATCGCATTTGTTTGATGTGAATTATGGTGTAAATCTTGAATTAAATAAATTAACACAAGACCCTAATGGTGTCCCATTTGTTTCAAGAACATCAAAAAACAATGGAGTTTCAGCCAAAGTGAAACCCGTTAAAAATAAAAGCATGAATCCTGGGAACACCATTAGCGTTGCAGGTGGAGGATCTGTCATGGAAAGTTTTTTACAATCTGATCCTTATTATAGCGGAAGGGATTTATATTATCTTGTGCCTAAGTCGAAAATGACTGATAATATTTTGCTTTACTACTGTTCTTGCCTACGTTCAAACAAATACCGATTCAATTATGGTAGACAAGCAAACAGAACCTTAAAAGACCTTTTAGTTCCTGATATTAGCTCAGTTCCAGAATATGTTAAAAATTATGACTTAAGCAAATTCAAAGGACTCAACGAACCGTTAATCTTAAATAAAATTGAATTACTTCCTGAAAAGTGGAAATGGTTTACATATAGTGATCTATTTGAAATAGAAAGAGGTAAAGGGCCACGAAAAAAAGATCTCGATGGCTCAGGAATTATTCCGTTTGTTACATCAAGTGATCAAAACAATGGTTGGACAAGTTTCACCAACGCAGCACCTATTCACAAAGGAAACACGATTGGTGTAAACAGAAACGGAAGTGTTGCAGAGGCATTTTATCAACCAATACCTTTTTGTTCTACTGAAGATGTTCACATCTTTACTCCCAAATTCCCAATGTCAAAATATTCTGCACTTTTTTTAAGCACTTTAATTAAAAAAGAAAAGTACAGATACAATTATGGTCGCAAATGGGGTATCGGTAGGATGAACACATCCAAAATTAAATTACCAGTAAATAAAGATGGACAGCCGGATTGGAAACTTATGGAAGACTTCATTAAGTCAATCAAATATTCGAAGCAAATTTGATAACATGCCAAGTCATTGTTTCAATGATTAATTTTGTCATACAGCGTAATATCACTAAACATGAAGCTTCTAATCACAATAACCCTTTCACTTCTAATCAGTACATCATCATTTACTGGTAAAGTTATTCGAATAACTGATGGAGATACGATTGTTATACTTACAGAAAATAACGAGCAAGTCAAAATTCGATTAGAAGGAATTGACTGTCCAGAACACGATCAAGACTTTGGAACAAGAGCGAAACAAGCAACATCAGAACTTTGCTTTAATAAGGAAGTAAGAATAGAAAAATCAGGAGTAGATAAATACGGACGAACCTTGGGGTTCGTCTATGTTGGTGATATTTGTGTCAATAAAGAACTTTTGAAGCAAGGCATGGCTTGGCACTATAAATACTTCAATAAAGATCTTGAAATGGCAAAACTTGAAGCAGAAGCAAAAAAAGCTAAAATAGGACTTTGGTCACAACCTAATCCGGTTGCACCATGGGATTTTAGACGTAAGTAGATTGAAAATAATTGCAGAAGGATAACTCATAAAGCCTAACGATATGAATTACGACCAAATTATTGATGAAATTCTTTTGTTTGCGAAAACGAAAAACGAAAGAGATTATAACGGTGGATATATTGTCAATCTTAATTCTTTAATACGACAATTCAGTAATAAATATCCAGACTTAGACCAGAGACCGATTTATGAAATGATTGATGAAATAGAAGCAAGAGGATGGTTATTGAAAAGAGATTCATCAATGCTAGTTTTTGACCCTGCTACATTCAGTTAATATGCAAGAAGCAGTACCTAACTAATAATTTTATGACATATGAGCTTTCTAAGAAATTTAGAGCAAGATTTATTTTTTTATGGATTCCAGAAATGTAGCAAAAAGGAAAACTTAAACTTCTTAAAAATAAATGAAACTGATTATCTTTTAATTAAGATTTTTAGACATAATACAGCCGATCTAATTCACGCTAAATTCCATCCTGATTCTAATCCTTGTTTATCAGAACCTATTTGGGAAAAAACGATTAAACTGGGATACTCACCTGGGGAAGATAATCATATTTTAAAAAGCTATACCGATAATTTGAAAATTGAATAAATAGTACGCATACTAATTCCAATGTAATAGAAACAGGAAATTAGGCATTCACTGGAATGTCTCACATTTTTTATTTGTTGCTTAGCAATGTCAAGCCTTCGGTTTACTCCTGCGTCGTAAAACTTGCACAGCAAACATGGTTCATTACACTTAATCGTTCCATTCGCCATTCAAATTAAAAAACTGCTCGAATCCTGCGTTCATATCGTTTTTTTTTAATCCCTGGAACCCTTTTAAGGAATTCGCTTCGCTCAATTTTTTACAGGGATTAAATCACGATCCTATGGGCTCGCCTGCTGGTCGAAACTATATCGTTCATTGTGCCTTATTTTGTTGCCTATATTTCGGCCTCAAAATTTCAGCAACGATTCACTCAGGTCGGTCTGCTATATTGTCAAATACAGGCTAAAAAGCGCCTTCCTTGACTTCTATAGCTGTCAACCTCCCACCGTTTCTCAACTCGCAGTCGGCTCGCTTGAAAATTAGCTTACCGATTTGGATAACTGTAAAACAAGATTCAAATTAGTTGTAAAGAAATTACCAAGAAATATTAAACTATACTGGAATAAAGTAATTTTAGAAAATCAATTATTCAAACGTCTACACTATGAAAGTTAAAATAGCCGGATTTATATACTTTGGTGGATCTGCATTGTGTTTCATTATTCTTCTTATAATGATCGTTATTGATTTATTAAAGGATATTGGTGTTATCCAATATGATAAGAATAGTTCTTACAGACCTTCAGCCCTTATGCATTTTTCATTCCTCATTGGCGATGCCATTCCATTTCTTATCATGATGCTTTATATATACTGGACAAAGTTTGGTAAGAAAAGAAATGAAGCTGATCAAATCATATATGCAAATCAACTTCAGACTAAAAGGGATGAACAAACTGAATTAATTAGACAATTGAAAACTAAATCAATAACTAAATGAAATCACGAATTGCTGGAGTTTTCAGCTTTATTATGGCAATTTTTATGGTCGGCCTAGTAATATTAAATTGTTTACTTTTATTTCATGTGCGATTATTTGATGAAAAATATGAATACTTGGCTTTATTTATTCGACTATTAATTTTTGGCCTTATACTCATCTTCCCAATATCAGCGATACTTTATATTTACTGGACTAAGTTTGGAAAGAGGGAAGATATTGAACTTATTAAACTTGAACGAGAGAATAAACTACTCAGGAGACAGATCGTGAAGATTGATTTAAAGAAAGATCGCGAAACTGTCAGCAAAGATAGATGTCGGCAAGAAGAATGTTAGTAAAGGTAGCCCTCCGGGTTGTCGTAAACTCCAAACCTTGACAACCATTAGCCGCCATTCTGAAAAGTGCTTACAGTTTTGCGATCTGTTGGTGTTTCTGATTTTGGACAAAGGTTGAAAGGTCGAAATAAAGTATAGGAATACAGGATCAGTCAGATTATAAAAAAGAAAAGCCCCTCCTTGCGGAGAGACTTTTCAGGCATTATAACTTTAAATTAATTGATCTCATAGCCTTTTCAGGAAATTGAGCCAATGGCAGACTACAGTTCCCAACTGCATGTCCTTTGAATCTTAGGGTACAAGTTATCAGGCTACTTTTTCTAGAGGCTTAAAAACTAATACTTTCAGATCCTTTACCCCCGCAAGATCAATACAGCCTTCAACCAATTCAAATACCCAAGAATCATTAACATCTAAACTGTGTTTAGAGTAAATCTTCTCAAGTGCTGTGCGAGAGATCCTAAGAACTCTTGAATCAGTCAGTTTCTTCATACCTTCCTTGCCGATTGACAACGAGGAAGATTCATAAATAAACGCAGCTGTCTTAGCCGATGAAACTGTCAATCGACTTGTAGTTTCTTTCCCGTTAGGGACGTAACCAAGTTTCACGATAGCCTCTTCGTTTAAAGATATACTTCCCGAGTAAACTTCCTTTTCGGAACTTTGCTCTTCATTTACCTTCTTGAAATGCGAGGTGATTTTTGCTACCGGCAGAGGATACTCTTTCGGAGCGATCTTGGGATTACCCAAGAACAGGTCTTCTAATACTAAATTAACCATTGTTTTTCTAATTAAAGTTATACTCATTATTGAGCGATTCAAAAATAGATGAATAAAGTATATGTGCAACTTCAATCTTAAATTTTAAAGCTTCTATATAGGCAGAACATTGCTTAGCGGTTAGGAAAGAGTTCACAGAAAAGTAGATACTTTTTGATTTCAATTCATTTATCTATTTTAAGAATTACTGGAACAGAAATAGCCATTAACATTAGAGCCGCCCATTTATTAGGTTGATTCTTTTTTTTAGAAAGTTTGATTTTGTGCTCTGAAAAAGTGAACTTCACTTATTATTTTTTCAAGTTGTTTCAAATATTACTCAACCTTTAAACGTAATACGCTAACTACTATTGATTTAAATCTACCTTAATATCGTCTACTATTTGATCATGATTGGCCCTCCGGGAGCTGGAAAAACCATGCTTGCCAAACGCATTCCAACCATTTTGCCTCCCTTTACCCTGCGTGAGGCATTGGAAACCACCAAGATCCATTCGGTGGTGGGTAAAATTGACCGCAATACCTCCCTGATGACCCAACGCCCATTTAGAAGTCCCCATCATACAATTTCAGATGTCGCTTTAGTGGGTGGCGGTGCCTTTCCCCAGCCGGGTGAAATTAGCCTGGCTCACAATGGCGTGCTTTTCCTGGATGAACTTCCCGAGTTCAAACGGCAGGTACTTGAAGTGATGCGGCAGCCACTGGAAGAACGGACAATCACCATTTCACGGGCCAAGTTCTCCATTGAATTTCCAGCCAGCTTTATGCTCGTTACTTCCATGAATCCTTGTCCATGTGGTTATTACAACCATCCCACCAAAGAGTGCGTCTGCGCCCCGGGCATCGTGGCCAAGTATCTGAACCGGATTTCAGGTCCGTTGCTTGACCGCATCGACATTCACCTTGAAGTGGTTCCCGTTCCATTTAAAAAATTGTCGGAGCATTGCCTAACTGAACCGAGTATCGACATTCGCCTGCGGGTAATTAAGGCCAGAGAGATACAGTCGCATAGATTCGCTGGACATGATGGGGTGTTTTGCAATGCGCAGATGTCTTCCAAAATGATCCGTCAGTATGTCAATCTGGATGAAACCAGCAGCAGTTTGCTGAAAAATGCCATGGAAAAGCTTGGCCTCTCGGCCCGTGCCTATGACAGGATTCTGAAAGTATCGCGCACCATTGCCGATCTGGAGCAAAGTCAACGTGTAGAAAGTCATCATTTGTCAGAAGCCATCCAATACAGGAGCCTGGATCGGGAAAGCTGGGGGGTATGAAACAGTAAATTGAATATTAAAATATATTGAAATGAAACGAGCTATAATTATTATCGGAGCAATACTGCTGTTTTTATTTATTCTTGCTGGTCCGGGTATTTATATTTGGGGTGATTTTGCCATAAAGAAAAATATCAATATTGCCAAAAGCCGGTACCCCGGTAATGCAGAAGATGCCTTGATTGCCTATCTTTTAGATACTACGAATTCTCCCCGCGACAGGTCTCATCTGGCAATCAATACATTGGGGCAAATCGAATCAGCAAAGGCCAGACCTATTCTGATGAAACTTTATAAAAATGATCCAGAAGGCAAAACCTGTTTCGGTAAGCACAATTCAGTTCTTTGCCAATATGAACTTTACAAAGCTTTACATGCCAGAGAAGTAAACTGGTGGCCATTGCATCAAAGGCTCAATAAGTAATGCTGAAATATGATTTTGCTTGATATTTGAGTATTTTTGTTGGCTGATAGTGAGCACGTGAATTTAAGTCATCTGCTCACTATCAATAAATTATAACGACAAATGGCTCGCAATAACTATTTCCAGTTTAAACAATTCCGCATTGTCCATAAGCGGTCGGCCATGAAAGTGGGCGTCGATGGTGTGCTCATCGGTGCCTGGGCCGATGTATCAAGCGCTGAACGGATACTGGATATTGGTACGGGCACCGGGTTGATTGCCCTGATGATGGCCCAACGTGCTCCCACAGCACTGATTGATGCCGTGGAAATTGAGCCTGAAGCTTTCCAGGAGTCCTTGTTTAATGCACAACAATCTCCCTGGGGTGACCGAATCCGTGTTGAATGTTGCCCCTTCCAGGAACTGGCAGAAAAGTCAAGCCTGAAATATGACCTGATAGTTAGTAATCCACCCTATTTTGGAAATGGAGCCAAAGCACCCCTTGAAAGCCGTGCACAGGCTCGTCATGCTGATTCATTGCCACTGCGTGAATTGATTTCAGGAATATCCGGCTTGTTGAGTGAAAAGGGTAGGGCAGCCCTGGTTTTGCCCGCTGAAAGTCTTGAGGAGTTAAAGCGATTGGTTGATTTAAACAATCTATTCCTTTCTCGTATCTGCAGGGTGAAACCCAATCCACAGAAGCCTGTATTTCGGGTGCTGGTGGACCTGACATCATCACCATGTGTCCCCCAGGAAGAAGTCTTGATGATCGAATTTGATGAACATTTCGACTACACGCCTCACTACAAGGAGCTTACCAAAGAATTTTACCTGAAATTCTAATTTCAACATTCCAACATAAAGTCAAGTTTGGCATTTTAGTATTTTGACGTTTTGGTTGAAATTCAAGTGTCGTGTAACAGCTATTGAATCAATTCATGGTTCAGCAACTTTGAACGCGTGAACCTTGCACCCGAAGCAAAGCAATTGGCTGTATATTAGCTATGTAGTTTGCCATCATTGCTGCCAGTGACCTTCAGGAGTTGTATACCGAAAGTCTTCCTTGTCTCATTGTGATCTATTCGCTCTGAAACGAAAATAGATACCTCCAATGGTGATTGTGACCGGTGGAAGAGGGTATTGAACGCCTCTTTCTGATACCTTTCTGATACTTTTCTGATACCTTTCTATAACCTTAGGTTACAGAAAGGTATCAGAAAAGTATCAGAAAGGTATCAGAAAAGGTAGGGATGACAGGAATTGGAGGAGAGGAGCAAGGAAAGATGAATAGCTGTCTGCCGCCCCCACGCCAGATGCCTTTACCTTCAATAGCAAAAAGTATATTTCAGGGATCATTACCTGGCCTTTTAAAGATTATCAAGTTCAAACTTCACTTTTTAAAATATCACAAGACAAGCATCACCACCAAGGATACTATGGAGGCGGATTTTACTTTCATAAATACATCTATTATTATGTCATAAGTCAGTAATTATTGGTTGCAGATATCTTATATTTGATAATTATTAATTATGAATCTCAACTCTAACCTTTACCCAGAATGAAAATCAAACTGATTGTCCTTTTTGTTGTATCCCTCCTGATGTCTGCCCAGATCGTGGACGCAAAATCGAAAGTATTTCTTCGTTTTAACCTCCAAAAAGGCAGCAATTACGAAATGACCATGGCTATGACCAATAACGTGGACCAGGAAATGATGGGGCATCCCTTTAAAATGGACCAGAAAATGGAGATGGTTTTCCTGTACAATGTGTTGGATGTATTGCCCAATAAAAATTACCTGGTAGAATATTCATTGCAGGGTATGAAGCTTGACATGAATATCAACGACCAGGTGGTTCATATGGATTCCAAAGATACCGCCCAAAGCAATCCTATGAATGCTTCCATCAAAGGATTTTTGGCAGCAAAATTGAAACTCGAATTAAATTCCAAAGGAGGGGTTGAAAGGGTGGAAGGCATGGAGGAATATACTAAAAACCTTAGCCAGAATCCCCAAATGGCACAATCCATGCGAATGTTTAGCGATGAAAAGTCATTCAAATCATTTATTAGCCAGTCGTTTTACTACTTTCCTGAAAAGGAAGTGGAAGAAGGCGATAAATGGACTTCTTCGTTTGAGTTGCCTGGTATGATGAACATGGAAACAACCATGAATTTTGAAGTTGCCACTATTGAAAAAGATCAGGTGATTTTAAATGTTAGCTCTGATGTGAATATTGATTCACCAGTAGAGCAGCAAGGTATTAAGATTGATATGAAAATGACTGGAACCCAGACTGGATCGATGACCATTGACCGATCGGATGGTTGGTTACGCACTTCAGATCTGACCCAAAAGTTTGATATGCACATGAAAATGAAAAATCCTCAATCGGGAGAAGAAATGGAAATTCCAATGCTGATGAATTCGGTAGCAAAAGTAACGGTGGTTAAAAACTAGCAATTAAAGTTTAAAGTTAAAAGTTTAAAGTTTCAGGTTCCAAATTCCAAGTTCTGTGCCAATTGGGATGAAACCTGGAACTTTGAACCTTAAACTTTTAACTTTAAACTAAAAACTTTAAACTAAAATACAGCCTTCATTATTTTGCGGGTATTGTCAGAAACCCCGTAAGTATAAATGTGCAGGCTCGGAACCTTGTGCGCTACCAGGTCTTTCGACTGGTAAATGGCCCATTCGGTACCCACGATCTTGGCTTCATCATCATTGGAGCATTTACTAAGCTCAGTAGCCAGATCTTTCGGTATGTCAATGCTGAATAACTTGGGCAGAACAGTCAATTGATTTTTCAGGTTAATGGGTTTGATCCCCGGAATGATGGGAACCTGGATACCCATGGCCCGGCAGCGGTCTACGAAGTCAAAGTATTTCTGATTGTCAAAAAACATCTGAGTCACGATGTATTCAGCCCCAGCATCCACTTTCTGCTTTAGGTACATCAGGTCAATCTCCAGATTGGGAGCTTCGAAATGTTTCTCAGGGTAACCAGCCACGCCGATGCAGAAATCCATGGGAGCTGTATTTTTTAAATCAAGTTCAAGGTATTTGCCATGTCTGAGGTTGACAATCTGGTCAACCAATTGATTGGCATTTGAATGTCCGTTTGGATCGGGCCTGAAAACATGCTCTCCCTTGTTGCCATCGCCACGCAAGGCCAACACATTCTTGATGCCCATAAAATTCAGGTCGATCAGCACATGTTCGGTTTCACTCTTCGAAAAGCCGCCACACAAAATATGGGGAACTACCGGGATGCCGTATTTATATTGAATGTTGGCTGCAATGGCAACAGTCCCGGGGCGCTTGCGAACGATGCGTTTTTCGATGTGCCCATCCGGCAGTTCGACATACATCATCTCGTCGCGGTGGGTGGTAATGTTGATGTACTTGGGATCAAAATCCACCAAACTTTCAATGGTATTGTATATTTTGCTCGTATCGTTTCCTTTGAGCGGGGGCAAGAGCTCAAACGAAAAAACAGTTTTATCGCTTTGATTGATAATGTCTATTACTTTCATTTAAAAACATTTATTAATGTAATATGCTTACATTTTGTAAGTTAAAACCACTTGCATTTTTATTGGTCAATTTAATCATTACAAAAAGCAGATGAAAAATCATATGGACTACAAACATAACAACCAAACCGAGAATGCAAAAGAAATGGGATCGTTTTGTCTGGTTTTTTCATATTCATTTAAAGCAAATTACAGCTTTATCTGTCCGGTATTGATTATTTTACTGGTTGGATTTCGAAATAACACTGTTCCAAAGGATATTGCAAAAATTGTATAGAGCACTCCCATGATCCAAATTGCAAATGGCAAACCGGAATGAGTCATTACTGCTTTTATCAATGCCATTGCGACTATAAAAAAGTGGGTAAAGTTTGCAATAACAATGGGACGGTTATAGATTCCACCAATTAATCCTGATTTAGTCATCCAATTCAACATGCTAAATCCAAAATAGAGGGCACCAACAATTTGCACCATCAATTCAAGTAGTTTGCTTGCTTCCATCCCTGAGTAGCTTAAAATCTCTTCGGGCATAAAAGTCAAAATGACTCCTGCCAGTCCAAGAGTTACAGCGCTCGATGTCATTAACAGTTTGGTATTCATCCCTCAGTTTTTTATTGGTGGCTATTAAATCCCCTTGTAATTCAAATTCGAGGGCATGAACTGTTCTACCACTTCCACGCTGACCCCTTTACGGCGGGAATAATCCTCCACCTGGTCTTTCCCAACTTTCTCCAGGCTAAAGTATTTGGAATCAGGATGGACAAAATATTCGCCGCTTACCGATGCCGTGGGATACATGGCAAAATGCTCGGTAAGGGTTATTCCAAGGTCGGTCGCATGCAGCATATTGAAAAGATTGCCCTTCTCATGGTGCTCGGGACAAGCCGGATAACCCAGTGCGGGACGTATTCCCTGGTAATCGACATGCAGGATTTCATCCAATGTCAGGTGTTCGTCAGGGACATATCCCCAGTATTGCTTACGCACCTTTTCATGCAACACTTCTGCAAATGCTTCTGCCAGCCGATCGGCCAGTGCTTCCAGCATGATGGCATTGTAATCATCATGATCATCGTGGAACTGTTTCATCCACTTTTCGATGCCCACTCCGGCAGTCACAGCAAAACCGCCAAAATAGTCAGCCTTACCACTTTCAATGGGTGCCACAAAGTCGGACAGACAATAATTGGGTGAACCTCCTTTTTTTTCCTCCTGTTGGCGGAGGTGGTAAAATCGACCGATCTCTTTGGTGCGTGATTCATCTTCAAAAACAACAATGTCGTCCCCATCGGAATTCGAAGGCCAGA
>DASXUZ010000020.1:0-4077 GCA_036504555.1 Prolixibacteraceae bacterium
TGGCTGCTTGCAGCGTGCATTTCAGAGCCGAAGGATGCGGGGAGAACACAATCCCGTTACGGGATTTAATGGCAATAATGGATTTGTATATGGCCGTGGATGTGGGATTGGTTGAGGGGATAATCCCCATAAGCACTCCTACCGGTTCGGCAATTTCCATGACTTTATTGACCTTATCTTCTTTGATGACGCCGATGGTTTGCATGGGTTTGATGAATTCATATAGTTCGGTGGAAGCAAAACGATTTTTGAAGATTTTATCTTCTACTTTGCCAAACCCCGTTTCTTCCACCGCTAATTTTGCCAGAGAAACGGCATTCTCTTCTGCCACTTTCACCATATTACGGATAATTTTATCAATCTGCTCGCAATTGAATGTTGCAAGTTGTGTTTGTGCCAGTTTGGCCTGACGTGCAAGAGTTCTAGTCTCTTGCACGGATTGTAAATCATAATCAAAGTTTTCCAATTTACTATTCCTCCCTCCACTGTCTTATACCTATTTTTATAGGTATACAAGTTACGTTTCACTCCTCCTCTCGTAATATCCCTTTAGTTGCTGGATAAGTAAGTCTTTGTTTGCTTTGGATATGGCCCTGCCTTCTATGCCAAGTTCTTTGTATTCTCTTGCCAAATTTCGAAGTTTTACCACAGAAAGCAATTTCAGAGCGTTCACGCTTTTTTCAAGGCCAAATTCCTGTACGAAAGCATCAATCCCCACTTTGTGGAGTTGCTTGAGCGTTATTTGCGCAAAGTTAGTGCTTTCTGGTGTGGTCTTGACCGGTTCTGTCAATTCTGTTGCTGTATCCTGATTTGGCAAGGGATTGTTCATGTTGGGTACAGGATCAGAGCCCGGAAGAACGCTTGCTTTCTCCTGTTGTGGCACAGGGATTGCCTGCTCTTCAGCGGAATTTGCGCTTACAATGACCATGCTTTCAATATCATGATGCGGTCTCGGAATTACATGTTGAGAAATCAATAACAAGGAACCAATCTTTTCAGCCGCTGCTTTGCCTGCTTCCACGGCGGCTTTAACAGCTCCCACGTCACCGGTTACGACAATTGTCACAAGACCGCCACCTACAAAGGTTCTCCCCACAAGTTCCACTTGCGCCGTCTTGAGCATGACATCTGCACATGCAATAGCAGGAAGGAGTCCTCGTGTCTCAATTAGGCCAAGAGCCTGCATAATAGCTTACCCTCCTATTGCTCAGCCATAAGATCAGCCCAGTTCGCCGGGTAGGTTGCGTAAAAGAGTTTGACATACTCGGAAGAACTCCAGGTTACTTTGGAATCTTTGGGTACGAAGAGGACATCTCCCTGGCAGGCGTGATAAGTCTCACCATTGATGGTGATGGACAGGTTTCCTTCGAGAATAATATCAATTTCTTCATAGCACAATTCCCACTCAAAGCTGGATTTTTCAATGGTCAAAAAGCCTGCGCTCATTTGCGAATCATCTTTACTGATCACTTCACGATACGCTACGTTGGTGCTGGAATCGCCTGTATCAAAGGTCTCAAGTTTCACTGTCCTGCCGCGCACAATTTTCAGTCCACTTTTCGGGTCACAATCTGCAAGAAAGGGTGTTTCCGGAACTGAGGCGGGACCACTTGCCAGCAACCTGTTGGCCAATACCGCTTTTACAATTTGATAGATGATAGCTTGGTCAACCTCTTTTTCCTGGCTATCTTTCTGCTGCAAGCCACCGTCTTTACTGACGTGATTTCCGGCAGCAGCAGAGTCTGCTGTAAATTCCACGCCCAGTTCCTTGGCTATATCCTTGGCTGCCGGTGTAATGATGGTATTGCCGTCTACGCAGAATATTTTTTGCCCCTTTTCTGCTGTTGCTTTTACCTCACTTGCACAAACAAGTTTTTTCAAGGTAGCACCTCCTTTTGATCAAATATTGTATGTGATCTGTAATGTTAGAACAGCGATGCCCACAATTTGTCGGCCGGAGAAGGAATTACTTCTATATCTACTAACAGACCTTTTTCGAGAACGATGGTTTTCCCGGCTTCGATACCTGCTTCTACAGCGGCAACATCACCGGTGAAGGTGAAGTAGGCTTTGCCGCCCAGTCCACTGCCTAAACGAAGTTCCAGAGCCTGTATGTCCGCAGCTTTGAGTGCCGCATCGGCGGCAATGATCATAGATGCCAGGGAAAAGGATTCCATAATCCCCAGAGCCCCGGTTCCATCTGGCATGGTCGTAGCCGTGATGGCTGGGAAAACAGCCTGATGGACATTGGGCAGGATAAAGCTGTCTACCAGATATTCTCCCGCTGTTTCTATGCCTACGCTGATCGAGCTTTCTACGGCGGCAACGTCTCCCTGGACAATGGCGATATATTTCCCCGGACAGACGGGGGTCGCACTGACCACTTCCACGTAAGCTGTTTTAAGCATCAGGTCTGTTGCATAAATTCCTCTTGCAATACTTGTAAGCTCAATCATCCCTATTGCGTTATACATACGAACCCACCTTTATTACAATAGAATGTTCCTTGTTCTCAATAACAGTACCATTGAGACTGGAGTGAACCGCAGCTCCGAGACTGTTGTCCGGAATTTTCCCAATCAGTTGCCCGGCAATACCTGTTCGCCTATGGTGACGACAGGTATTGCCGGCGCTCCAATATGCTGCCTTAAAGCGATCTGGATGGTTTCAGGCCGGAATTCGACCTGGGTCAGGGGTGCCGGTTTATCGAAAGCTGTTAAGCCGATTTTGGCGACTAGACGTTTGGTTGGAATCAGGCGATATTCTCTAGCCGACCTCGGTTCGAGTGTCAGCTGTGTCGGCTGATATTTAATACCTTGTTCTGCCAGCTTTTGCTTATAAAGAATATTGACAGATTTGGGATGAAGGTTTGCCGGACAGGAGAATAATTCACAGGCATTGCATTCACAACATAATTGGGCAATTTGTTGTTCTTTCACGTCTTTCAGATTGTAACTTAGGGCACGCATGACTTTATGGGGCTGCATATTGTGTCCCAGGAGATAACGGGGACACAGGTCGGTACACATGCGACATTGCTCACAGGCAGTTCTGCCTATTACTCTTGCTTGCTCTGTGTTCACAGATTTTTTGCGGATGAGAAAGTGATTTTTTTTGAGCAATACATAGCCTTTGCTTTTTTTGGTGACATACCCATCCACGTTGTTCATGAGAAAGCCCATCATGGGGCCACCGTCGATAACAGCATAGTCATCGATATTTTCCACGCCGCATTGTCCGATTACATCCCGGATGGCCATGCCCACAGGTACCTTGACAGTCATGCGGTGAGGAATATCGCCGGCGATGGTCATGTACGTTTCCGTGACAGGGTTTCCGGCCATGGCATTGGCTATATTCAGTGCAGTTTCCGAATTGATGACCACACAGCCCACTTTCAGGGGAATGGATGCTTCCGGAACAATTCTTTGGGTCAGTTCATGAACCAGAACCTGTTCATCACCTGCAGGATAGATATCCCGGAGTTCCATCACTTCCATGTAATGAGAAAATCCCAGCGCTGCAATTCTTTCCCGCATAAGGACAATGACTTCTTTGTGTTTGCCCTTGATACCAATGATGGCTTTGCAGGCTTCAATATATCTTCCTGCTGCTTCCAGTCCTCTGATAATTTCATCAGGAAACTGCTCCATCAATTGCTGGTCCACTCTGAGCAGTGGTTCACATTCAGCTCCATTCAGCAATATATACTCGGCTTTAGAAGTTAGTTTGGCGTGAGTTGGAAATCCGGCTCCTCCCGCCCCAATAACCCCTGCATCTTTGATTATGTTCAGTAGATCCAAATTGTCCACCTCCAGATTTCTTAAAATACGCAGTCTTCGTCAATGATTCCCACAATGACGGCATCAACCGGTACATCGTCCCGCTCCAGCATTTTGCGGGCCGAGCTGCCTGTACAGACAAGCACTCGTTCGCCAATGCCGGCACCGATGGTATCGGCAGCTATCATCAGGCGACCGGCGTCAATACCGCCGAGGACTTCCACCAGCATGAATTTCAGTCCCACGAGGGAATTGGCTTTTCTTGTTGACCATATATTATCAATTACTTTTGCTG
>DASXUZ010000021.1:0-6009 GCA_036504555.1 Prolixibacteraceae bacterium
GTGTGGTTTATCAGAATAAAATTTGGGCTCTGCCTGAAACAGAAGAAGGTATCGCCCTGGTATACAACAAGAAACTTGTCACCGAAGAATACCTGCCCAAAGATCCGACCAATTTCGCAGATCTTTTAGCAAAAGCCAAGAAGTTCTACGAAGATAAGAAAATGCCACTTTTCTGTAATCAGGGCTTTAAAGGTGGCGATGCTTATCATATCGCTCCAGTTTTCTTCACCTTCGGTGTCCCCACTTACGTTGATGACCAGGGAAAGGTTTTCCTGAACACTCCCGAAGCTGTGAAGGCTATGGATTGGCTGGTTTCCATCGAGCCATACATGTTTAAGGATGCTGATGACAATGCTTGCCGTACTGCCATGAAGGAAGGCAAAGTCGGCGCTCAGTGGGGTGGCCCATGGCTTCTCGCTGACTTCGACAAAGCTGGTCTTGACTATGGCATCGCTCCGATGGGCAAGCCGTTCGTGGGTATTAAGACCGTTATGTTGACAAAAAATGCGGTCGACCGAGGCAATGCTGCCGTAGCTCTCGACATTATGAAGTATTACACTTCAGCAGAGGTACAGAAGAAGCTTGCCCTTGCCAACAAAACCATCCCAGCAGCCACAGCTGCATTAAAGGATCCAGAGGTTCAGGCTTTACCAGCTCTTGCTGGTTTTGGCTCAGCGCTCAATTTGGGTATCCCAATGGCTAACACGCCATTCGCAGGCGCTCAATGGGGCCCTGTTGGCGATGCAGTTTCCGCCGTTTGGAACGGTAGCCAAAAACCCACGGATGCTATGACTGCTGCTCAAGCTGCGATAGAAAAAGCCGTCGAGGCAATGAAATAAAATCGGAAGTGAATATGAATGGGAGGGCTCATCGCCCTCCCATTCATTCAATTTATGAGGTAATGCCAGGAGGTTTACGATGAGATCGTGGTCCGGACGGCGAAATTTCTTGACTGTGTTGGCATTTATTGGTCCAACGCTGCTTGGCATATTGTTATTTAACCTCTACCCTATCGCTTTTAATACCTATATCTCCTTCACCAACCGCAACCAGTATCATCCTAACCCTGATTGCTCTGTGGGACTTACCGGTTTTTTTGAACCCACATGCTGGGCAATGTTTCAAGAACATAAATCATCTGGCATTGCGACTCCTTTCAAATTAAAAGATCCGATTTATGGAAACTATTCAGATCTGCTGGGAGACCTGTTCACAAAGCCTGTACTGATCGCCTTTGGAGAGTTAATTTTATGTTTCATTCCTCTCATCATCGCACAACAAATAAATAAACGTCTCGCCGTTAAAATCGATCGTCCAATCTCTCCAGGTGTGCTCACGATTGGTGCAATACTTTTAGGGGTGGCCCTTTTCTTTGTCCTTGATGTTCCCGCAGCTTTGGATGTGATCATGAAGTCCGGGGACTTTTTTGTAGTAACTTTCAGAACAATTTTATACGTGATCATATGCATCCCCCTCTTTTTTACCGTCGGTCTGGGTTTAGCCTTGCTTCTTGATACACCAAACCTGCCAGGTCGCACATTTTTCCGGGTTGCCTTGATCGTGCCATGGGCGGCATCCACGGTGGCTATTATGATGTCCCTGGTTTGGAAGTTTTTCTTCCAAGAAAAAGGTACGATCAATCAAATCCTGGGGTTGGTCGGGATACCACCAACTGTTTGGCTTAATGACCCGACAATTTCCTTCATTGTGATCGTGATTGCCAATGTCTGGTACACATATCCTTTCTTTATGGTTACCATCCTCGGCGCCCTTCAATCGATACCCAAGGAGATGTACGAGGCAGCCGAAGTAGATGGCGCAAATTATTGGCACCAATTGATATATATCACCTTACCGTTATTGCGCGTGGCCGTAACACCTGTGATCGTGCTCAGTTCAATCACAACATTCCAGATGTTTGGCACTGTTTGGGCGATTACAAAAGGAGGTCCTTCTCGTGGGGCAGGTGTTCCTGGGGCGACTGAATTGGTCATGGTTTTCGCTTATAAACAGGTTTTTGAGACGAGTGCTTATGGTCGAATGGGCGCGTTCGCCGTGATCATGTTCATAGGATTGTTCGCTGCAACCCTATATAGCCTTCGTCTTTCTAGAATTACGAAAGGAGCATACTAATCATGAGTCGGAAAACTCCGCTTCGAACACGAATAGTTCAATATATTATCTTGACTCTTGCTACAATATTTGCTCTATACCCTGTCTGGTTTATCATTCTGGCTTCTTTTCGGCCAGGGGGGAGCCTATACTCCTTCAACTTATTGGGAACATTGGTCCCAACGACCTTTTCGACTGAAAATTACCAGACCATACTGATCGCATCTCCATTTCTGACCTGGGTTAAAAACAGCTTCTTTGTCGCAGGGTTCACAACCATTGCCTGTTTATTTATCGCCACCTCTGCAGCGTTTGCATTTTCCCGAATGAAATTCTACGGACGTGAATGGGGCTTGGTACTTTTCCTTGCCATCCAATCCTTCCCAGGTGTGCTCTCGCTAGTACCGATCGCCCAACTGCTGACCGCAATAGGCTTGTATAGAAATCATTGGGGTCTGATCATGGCGTATACATCTGGCACCCTGATCTTTACGACAATGAACCTTAAGGGGTATTTTGACACTATTCCAATCGATCTGGAAGAAGCCGCGATGATCGATGGGTGCGGTCCGGTTCAATCATTTTTCCTGATCGCTCTCCCTTTGGCCCGCCCAGCCCTTGCGGTCACAGCACTATTTGCTTTTATGGGTGGATGGGGCGAATACGTTCTGGCCTCAGTACTTGTCCCGGCACCTGACAATCTTAAAACTGCCATGGTCGGCCTTTATCAATTGGCAAATGAGATCGCCATCCCCTGGGGTCAATTCGCAGCCGGCGCAGTTTTAATCATCATTCCAGTCCTAATCGTGTTCCTCTACCTGCAAAAATTCCTCGAAGGTGGTCTCACCCTTGGTGGAGTAAAAGGCTAACAATCAAGAATTCAGTGACCCGGTGTCAAAAACCGGGTTACTTTCAATATTATGACGATGATCGATAATATATTTGGAAATCAAATCGAATTTGACAATAGTCTCGGGAAACATCGTGAAAAAAGGATCGGCATTCATCATTTCAACCAGATCGATCCTCCAGACCCGCTTCCGGACCAACCGATAGAAATTCGTTGCACAACCGGTGGTCCAATGCCGTTTGAAAGCATATACTGTTTTTTCACGACAGACGGATCGGATCCGGGAAATACTGAGGCGAATGTCATTGAATTATCACAGGTTTCATCCGTGTGGGATGACCTGGACTGGTCCTACGTGCGAAATTGGAGGATAACACTGCCTCCATCCGCTTCCGGGACTATGATTCGTTATAAGATTGCTGGACGGGTGGTTGGTTCAAACCATTGGGTTTACGCAGACAACCAAGCCGACACTTCTCAGGCGGGTACAGAATTCACGATCTATGTCGATAATGATTCAACCCCCGTATGGGCGCATAAAGCCATTGTTTATCACATTTTTGTGGATCGTTTTTATCCTGGTGATGGCAAACGATGGAATGAGACCAACAGTCTGCTCGATTTTTTTGGTGGAACCATCCGTGGGGTGATCGACAAACTTGATTACATTCAAGAGCTTGGATTTAACACTATCTGGCTCTCCCCCTTTTTCAAAACCACATCTCATCATGGATACAATGCGAGTGATTATTACTCTGTCGAACCGCGGCTGGGGACAAATTCTGATATTAAGGAATTGATCAATCAAGCTCATAGGCGTGGCTTACGAATATTGCTGGATTTTGTGGCTAATCATTGGTCCAAGGATCACCCAACTTTTCAAGATGCAATAAGAAATCCCAGGAGCAAATACCATGACTGGTATTTCTGGAGACATTGGCCAGATGATTATGTGGCATATTTTGATGTAAAAGAACTCCCTTCGGTCAATTTGAGACCCGGCCCAGCACGCGAGGAAATGTTAAATATCGCTCAGTTCTGGTTAAAAGAAGGCTTTGATGGCTATCGACTTGATTACGCCAGTGGTCCTTCATTTGATTTTTGGCCTTACTTCCGGCGAGCCTGTCGTACTGTGAATCCTGAGTGTTGGCTGTTTGGGGAAGTAGTTCAGGATGCAGAATCTCAACGGGTTTTTGCCGGACGATTGGATGGTACTCTTGATTTCCTGCTCGCACGCAGCTTGCGTGAAACATTCGCGTTTGGACGAATGACTTTAGCAGAATTAGAAGCCTTCCTTAAAGGCCACGAAGCGTATTTTCCACCAGGTTTTAACCGGCCATCCTTTTTAGACAACCATGACATGAGTCGCTTTTACTATATTTCCGGAATGGAGAAAAAGAAACTTCAACTCGCGGCATTAATGCTTTATACGCTGGAGAATCCACCTATTATTTATTACGGCACGGAAAGCGGTTTGTCGCAAGATAGACCTATGCAACAAGGTGATCGATATGTTTTTGAAGAAGCCCGCTTACCAATGGATTGGGAAAATCAGGATTCCGAGCTTATTAATTTTTTTACGAAACTAAATGAATTAAGGAGATCACATCCGGTATTAGTAAATGGTACTCGTCTCCTTATTCACCTCGATTCTGAAAATGGTACTTATGGATATATCCGTAAAGATGGCGCCGAAACGGTGCTGGTCCTTTTTAATTTGAGTAATTCATTACGCGAGATCAAATTGCCAATTTCCGGCATCCCAGCCAAGGCTATTGATCACCTGAATGGCCTCCAGGTAGGAATCCATTCGGGAGCTGTCGAAATATCACTTCCTGCACGAACGGGTGCTTTTATTTCTTAACAACCGTTCTTTTCTCTCCCCAATATCGTTTTCACATTGCGAGATTGGTAATATTATTTCCATCAAATATTCACCCTTGACGTGTTCAGATTTCGATTCCTATTATTTACCAATTGGAAAAAATATAGAATAACCATCGATATGATCGCATTGGTGAGACAATCACGAAAGCGCAAGATATTATTGATTATTTTATTGGCATTAATCCTGCGGTTTTGGGCGGTATTCCTGCTGCCCCAAGATTTTGATGAACCGATCTATTTACAGAACGCTTTTGATTACGCGAAGTTAATTAACAAAGGCGATATAAACGGAATCATTGATTATCAAGGTGGACGAGAACATCCGGCGTTGGTTAAGTTGATCTATGGTCTGGATGTGGCGTTCCTGGGGAAAAATGCAACCTGGGCAAATGCTTTTTATCTAAGTCGTTCCATCTCAGCAATATTCGGATCGTTAGCCACACTGGTAGTTTCCTTAATGGTCGAACCGCTATCAGGTGGTTTGTTGGCAGTACACACCTTGGCGGTGAAATATACCAGCCAGGTATATCTGGAGTCCTTGCCACACTTATTAAGTATTTTGGCAGTGTTGACTTTTGTCCGGGCTTCAAAACTAATTCCGGACAAGTGGTTCTGGATTTCAGCACTTTGCCTGGGGGCGGCCACGGCAGGCAAGTTTACCTATACTCCTGCCATAGTTATTGTCATTGGTTATTTATTCATCTTCGAAAAAAATACTCTTCGAAAGTGGTTGCTTCCCTACTCTTTAATTGCGCTAATATCCTTTATTGGGCTAGATATTACTTTATGGCACGATCCATTCAGGCGACTTGTCGAGGCAGTTACTTTCCATGCAAGCTATTCACAAGGAATGCACGTCCAAGGGGTAGGTTACCCATGGTTCCAGCCTTTTATTTGGGTTTTCACTTCTTTCCCTGCTGAGGTCCATCCTGAAGTATTTTTCTATTTCGGTTTTGACGGGATCATTTCAGTACTAGGGATCAGTGCAATCAAGCAGGAGTGGACCGAACGCCGGTGGCTCGTGATTTGGTTTGTAGCAGGCATGTTTTTCTTGCTGATTTGGCCAACCAAATGGCCACAATATGCACTTATTGTCACTCCTGCATTGTGCATCATGGCAGCGGGAACCCTCCATCGACTGATTAACTGGGTCCGCGAAA
>DASXUZ010000022.1:0-24258 GCA_036504555.1 Prolixibacteraceae bacterium
CAGTGAAAGGGCACAATGGGTTGCCGTCAATGGGAACAAACCCTATGAGGGATGGATCAAGGAAGAACAGATACGCCTGAACCTTGTGGAACTGCTGAAGGCCGGGAATTATAGGGTCATCCTTATCACTGCCCGTCCCAAGGAGTACGAGGAAATTACCCTTGAACAGATCAAACAGCAAACCGGGGGATGGCTGCCCGACGAATGGTATTTCAACGAGTGGAAGGTGAACCCACCCATCTGCAAGCGCCGGATATTGAAAAATTACATTTACCCCAAATACGGTAAAAGGGGTTCACGGTTTATGGCCATTGAAAGCAACCAGCAAACCCGGTTAATGTATAAAAATGCGGGTATCCATGCCCTGTGCTTCAACAACGACTGGGTGGAGATCCCGAGCAAGTGATTGGAGTTCAATTAAAAAAGGGTCCAGACCAGATGGCCTGAACCCTTGAATAAAATTAAAAGGCCTGATTGGCTAAGCGGATCTTAGACCAGGATTTTGGTGCAAATATTGGTAATGCTGGTATCAAGGGCTTCAAATGTTTTGCCATTGCCCTGGTTGTCATCTTCCACATAAAGGTATTTCATTCCAGCCACGTCTTTAGCCGCCAGGATGCCTTTGAAATCAATGACACCCACTCCGACAGCGCAGATATCATCTTTAATGATGGTAAAGAAAGGATCCTGCTTGGTCATCATATCTTTAAAATGTAGGTTCTGGAATCTGCCGGGGTATTTGTTAAACATGGCTACCGGATCCTGTCCAGCTTTGGTAGCCCAGAAAAGGTCCAGTTCCATGGTAATCAAATCGGGGTCCATTTCTACCATAAAGATATCATAATAAGGAACCACTCCATCGATATTGGCAAACTCAAAATTGTGGTTGTGGTAGCCAAACTGTATTCCATCGGCTTTCATGATTTTACCCACTTCATTCCAGTTGGCAATCATTCTTTTATACGATTCGATGTTGCGGTCTACTTCTTCAATCCAAGGCTGAATGCAATATTTAACACCCAGTGCAGCATGGGTATCGGCCATTATTTTTGCATTGTCCATCGTAACGCCGGCAGCCTCCACATTGGTATGGCTACTAACGACGTCCATGCCCAAGTCACTGACTATTTTTTTGAATTCTGCAGGTTCATAGCCATAGAATTTACCATCGGCATAACCGGCCAGTTCAAGGTTTTTATATCCAAGTGCGGATACTTTTTTTAATGATCCCAATGCATCTGCACCCATGGCATCACGGATGGTATACATCTGTAAGCCAACGCCGAATGTTTTCCGGTCGACCACTGCAGGTTTGCATCCGGCAGCACCCAATAGCATCATCCCAAGGGACCCGGCAGCTGAAATTTGTAAGAACTTTCTCCTGTTTTGCATAAAATTATAATGTTTATTAGTTAAGTTGATTTCCGTTCCAAAAGGTAAAAATAATATTCTCAATTTAGCTGCAAGACGAATCAGATAAAAAAATTAAATTTAATTCTTAGATGGCCTATTACAGCAGGCAGATTATTCAGATTAACCTAAATTTAAATTCCTGTCATGAATCAATAAAGTAAATGGCATAAAAGCTATTTTAGCGTATACTAAATTACCTTTACACAGGAAAAGTAGTTCATCAAATCAAATCAATTGCTATCCATGAACCTGGTTTTTACAGTCTATTCCTTATTCTTCCTTGCAACAGCCCTGGTTTCTATTTCAGTGGCTTTTCTTGCCTGGCAGCGACGAGATGTCAAGAGTGCCAGGGAACTTGCCTATTTGATGGTGGCAGCGGGCTTTGGAGCTTTCTGGCTCATTTTCGAAACCGCCGCTCCTGGTGTTTCAGAAAAAGTATTCTGGTCGAAACTTGAATTTATCGGAGGGATTGCCACGCCTGTACTTTACTTGATTTTTGTGCTTCGTTTCACAGGCAAAGATAAATATTTAAACCTGAAACAGCTCCTACTGCTGTTCATTGTTCCAGTGATTACCCTTGCCCTCACCCTGACCAATGAGCACCACGGCTTGATATGGTCAGGATATTCTGCCATCTCAGGAACAACAAATCTCATGGAATATTATCATGGAGCCGGATTCTGGATCGGATACATTGCCTATACATACCTGTTGTTATTTTTGGCAACCATCCTCCTGCTTCGGTTTACCATCCACCAGAATGCTCCTTTCCGTTCTCAAGGGATGATTGTTTTCATTGGCGGTTTATGTCCCTGGATAGCCAGCTTTGTATATCTCAGTGGACAAAACCCGGTCAAGGGTCTGGACATAACACCCGCCAGTATCACCTTGAGTGGCCTGCTGGGCGCTTATGCCATTTTAAATTTCCGTTTCCTTGATCTGGTGCCCGTAGCACGCGAAACCCTGGTGGAAACCTTACCTGACGGAATCCTGGTACTGGATGGACAGAACAGGATACAAGATATCAATGGATCGGCAATGGCATTTTTAGGTATTGGGAATAAAAACATCATTGGCTCTCTGATTCAATCCTCCGGTGCATCGGTCTCCAAATTATTGAATGCAGTGCTTGATCAGGAGACATTGGACCAGAAAGTAGAGCTTCCAAGTAAGGATGAAACGGAATCCAGAACATTCAGGATACTGAAACACAGCATCAAAAACCAGGCCGGAAGCCGGCTTGTGATCATTCGTGAGATCAGCGATCAGGTGGCCTGGCAAAAGGAAATCCAGGCTGGGGAAGATCGCTATCGTCATCTGTTTTCCATGTTTCGGCTCATGGCTGATAATACCGATGACTTTCTGTGGGCCAAAGATATCGACAACCAATATACATTTGTCAATAAAACCATGGCAGACAGACTGTTAATAGCCGAATCAGTGAATGAGCCCATCGGTAAAACGGATATTTTCTTTGCTAACCGTGAAAGGAATGCACATCCGGAAAATCCTGATTGGCATACCTTTGGTGAAATTTGTGCAGATACGGATACCATCACAATTGAAGAAGAAAAACCCAAACAATTTGATGAATTCGGTAATATTCAGGGCAAGTTTCTTTTTCTTGACGTTCACAAGGCACCGATATGGGATGAAAACGGCCATTTAATTGGAGTCGTGGGTACGGGCCGAGATGTTACCCTTACCAAGCAACTGGAAAAAGAAAAATCAATCGCCTTGGAATTGTTACAGAATAGCGAAGATAATTTGCGAAGGATCAATGTAGAAAAGGATAAGTTTTTCTCCATCATTGCTCACGACCTGAAAAGCCCTTTCAGTGCCTTTTTGTCTTGTACCAAAATGATGGTGGATCAATTGCCAACCATGACTCAGGAGGAGATTCATGAAATTGCCTATTTATTAAGTCAATCTGCCATGAATCTTTATCAATTGCTTGAAAATCTTTTAGAGTGGTCCCTGATGCAACGTAGCATCACCCGATATGATCCTAAATACTTTTTGTTAAATCCTACCATTAAAGACAGCCTGCAATTAATCCTGGAATCGGCTCATAAAAAGGGTATCGAGTTCAGCTACATAATCCCCGACGAGATCCAGGTGTTCGCCGACGAGAATATGCTTAAATCAACCATTCGCAATCTGGCTACCAACGCCTTGAAATTTACAGCCAAAGGTGGAAAAGTAACTATTGTAGCAAAGTCAGGGAACGGTCAGGGGGCTGAAATTTCAATCCTGGACAGCGGTATCGGTATGGATAAAGAAATGCTGGACCAGCTTTTCCGTCTTGATGCCTATACCAGCCGCACTGGAACCGATGGAGAACCGAGCACCGGACTTGGATTATTGCTATGCAAAGATTTTGTTGAAAAACACGGTGGAAGGATTTGGGCTGAAAGTGAAGCGGGTAAAGGTTCTGCATTCCATTTTAACATTCCATTTCCTTCAGAAGTGAATGAATGAGCGTAGGTACTGGCTCTTCTTGGGGTCAGGAACTTCATGAATTTGAACTTCAGCTGCATTGATCTGTTCTTATTAATTTATAGGTGGTATTGCCTGGTGGAAAAAATGAAGTCATGAAGTAAATCAAGAATCGATGCAAAATAAAATGAAGGTGGAGATATGGAGCGATGTGATGTGCCCATTCTGCTATATCGGGAAACGAAAATTTGAGGCTGCCCTCCATTCACTTCCACAGAAAGAGGATGTCGAGGTGGTATGGCATAGCTTCCAGTTAAACCCCAAGCTGAAGGACCAACCCGAAAAGGATGTTTATTCCTACCTGGCTGAGTTGAAAGGTCAAACCAGGGAGTGGTCGGTGATGATTCATGATAACATGACCAAGGCAGCCAAGGTCATTGGGCTGGACTATCATTTTGAGAAGGCCAAAGTTGCCAACTCCTTTGATGCCCATCGGGTCATTCAGCTGGCCAAAAAATATAAGATGACCGACGCACTTGAAGAACGTTTCTTCAAGGCTTATTTTACGGACGGAGAATTGATAAGCGATCATGCCACTTTGATCCGTTTGGCAACCGAAGCCGGACTTCCAAAGGAGGAGGTGATCCAGGTACTTGAAACCAACCAGTATGCCAATGAGGTGCTCGCAGATGGTGCTGAGGCCAGCAAACTGGGAGCACATGGAGTTCCGTTTTTTGTGATTGACAGAAAATATGCAGTGAGCGGGGCACAGGAGCCCGAAGTATTTAAGGCAAGTCTTCAAAAGGCATTGCAGGAGTTTCAACCGGTAAAGTACACCCTGCCCTAAGGTGGAAAAGGTTTAGAAATAGTACAACTATCTATTTATGAAAATCATATCATTTTAGGGGTGTCCCTGTAGGGACCCTCTATTTATAAAAAAACCAAAAGGAAGCCCTGATACCAATGTTTTATTTAAAATCCATGCCCAATCCCAATAGGAGGTGAAAGGCAATGTTGTAAACATCGGCATTACCCTGGGCTATCCGAATGGATCCATAGCCCGCCGTTGTTTTGGCTTCGGCGTTGATGTAGAACCTGTTTCCCAGATAAAACGGACGGCTGACAGCCATTTGGATTGCTGGGCCAGATAGGAAATAACCCCAATCGGTTTCATCTGTGGAATATTCAAATTCACTGCCCCTGACAGTCGATTCGGGATGTGCCAATACAATACCAGCCCCTGCATGGTATCTAAATGATTTGATTTGGATACCCCGGTTTAAAAAGATCATGTTAAACCCATGGGATACATTGAACTTCTGAACTTCCGGAGGGGTATTTTCCAGATAAAGTTTGTGGTGAATAAACTCCAGTTCCCATGATTTATCCTCCTGCCAGTGACAGATCCTTACATCATAATAGATTGGCAATTCAAATGCTTCTGTATAGTAACGGGCAGTCAGTTTTATTTCAGGATAACCTTGTTGCCTGATAGCCAGTGGCAATGGAACATTGTAGGCATCACCGCCATGCAATTCGAAAGACCAGCGCGATTGGGCCTTGTTATTTGTTACTGTAATTACCATCCAAACTAGAATGAAAATAACCATTTTCATCTATTCTAAATTTTAATGCCAGTTGGAACTTGCAAACTCATGGTACCACGGATTTCCTTGTCTCAGAAGACTTTCTCCTGCCTCGTTTTAATTGGATTACAATTTTGCCCGTTGATATTGTAAGGGCCAGGTAATGTCGTCCCCCAATTGTTTTGCAGCGTGCAGCGCAAAATAGGGGTAACGGAGCGAGGCCCTTGCAATCAAGATCAAATCGGCTTGTCCATTTCCCAAAATGTCTTCTGCCTGTTTCACTTCTGTAATCAATCCTACGGCACCCGTTAAAATACCTGCTTCTTTTTTGATCCTTTCAGCGAAGATTACCTGGTAGCCAGGACCCAAAGGAATTTTAGCAGTTGGTACCAAGCCGCCCGAAGAACAATCGATCAGGTCAACTCCTTCGGCTTTTAAGATCGATGAAAGTTGAACCGCTTCATCGATGTCCCAGCCTCCTTCGGCCCAATCGGTTGCTGATATGCGCACCAACAATGGCAGATTCTGTGGCCAGACGGTTTGAATACCCTTTACAATTTCCAAAAGCAGACGAATCCTGTTTTCAAAGCTTCCGCCATAGTTGTCAGTCCGGTGATTGCTCAAGGGCGAGAGGAACTGGTGGACCAGGTAACCATGGGCCGCATGGATTTCTATCAATTTGTATCCCGCCTGCAATGAGCGCAGGGCAGCAGCTCTAAAATCAGCTATTACTTTTTGGATTCCATCTGTATCTAGCCCTTGGGGAGCCTCATCCTCGGGGTTAAAAGCAATGGGGGAGGGGGCAACTGTTGTCCATCCACCCTCCAGGGCTTTCAACTGTTTGCCTCCATTGGTGGGTGTGGCAAAGCTTGCTTTTCTTCCTGCATGGGCCAGTTGAATGGCTGCCACAGCCCCTTGCTGATGAATGAAGGAGGTTATGCTTTTCAACTTTTCAATGTGTTCGTCTTGATAGATGCCCAGATCACCGGGAGAAATACGAGCTTCCGGAGAAATGGCGGTGGCCTCCTGGATGATTAACCCAGCACCCCCTACAGCACGGCTGCCTAAATGCACCAGGTGCCAGTCGTTTGCAAACCCATCGACCGATGTATACTGGCACATGGGTGAAATGACAATGCGGTTCCTGAGCGTGATATCTTTAATCGTCAGAGGTGAAAATAGTTGTGACATATAGATTTAATTCGTTATTTAACTACTACAGTTTTAATATTCATAAACTCGCGGATGCCAACGGTTGATAGCTCACGGCCATAGCCGCTTTCCTTCACTCCGCCAAATGGGAGACGTGGATCAGATTTTACAAAATCGTTGACAAACACGCAGCCTGCTTCCAATCCCTTTTCAGCCAGCATCTTTCCTTTGGCCACATCGGAAGTAAAGACGCTTGCCCCCAAGCCAAATACCGTTCCGTTGGCAATGGCTATGGCTTCCTCTTCCGTTTGAAACCGGAACAATACAGCCACCGGACCAAACAGCTCTTCGTGGTAAGCAGGCATCCCGGGTACTACATTTTCCAATATCGTAGGAGGATAATAGGCAGCTTTTCCTTCAGGGATAAAGCCTCCAAGCAATACCGATGCACCCATGATACGACTTTCCTCTACCTGTTGGTGAAGATCATCGCGCAATTCAAACCTTGCCAATGGCCCGATCGTCGTGTTTGCATCGAGCGGATCACCATAAGTGGCCTCAGCCATCAACCGGACAAATTCAGCTTTGAATTCCTCGTAGATCGGGTCGGCTATGATAAACCGCTTGGCAGAGATACAACTTTGCCCTGCATTGATCAAACGGCTTGTAACGCACAATTGGGCTGCTGTCGCAACATCGGCATCTTCCAAAATAAGGTAAGGGTCGCTTCCACCCAGTTCGAGCACCGATTTTTTCAGCACTGAACCTGCAGCTGCAGCCACTGACTTGCCGGCAGGGGTACTTCCAGTAAGGGTGACAGCCTTGATTAAAGGGTTCTCAATCACTGATTTTACAGAAGTAGAACCAATGAGCAAGGTACGGAAAACATTGTCAGGGAAACCTGCTTCGCGAACCATTTCTTCAATGGCCAATGCACAGCCTGACACATTGGAGGCGTGTTTCAAAACGGCCGTATTACCTGCCATCAAGGCCGGGGCCAGGAACCGGAAGACCTGCCAGAAGGGGAAGTTCCAGGGCATCACTGCCAAAACAGTCCCGATGGGTTGATAGGTGATAAAGGCTTCCGAAGATTCGGTTGCAACTGGTTCATTTTTGAGGAATGATCCGGCATAGGTGGCATAGTAAGAACAGACGAAGGCACATTTTTCGATCTCGCCCATGGCTTCACGCTGCACCTTTCCCATTTCTGCAGTCATGATGGAGGCCAGTTGTGCTTTGTGATCGATTAATTGATTCTGAAGGTTCTTCATCAAAACTGATCGGTATTCAATGCTGCTCAGCTTCCATTGCTGGTAGGCAGTATCTACCTCACCAATGATGTTTTTCACTTCTTCGGAAGTATAATCCGGGTATGTCTGGATGGTCTCGCCTGTAAACGGATTGATGGATTGCATACTTTTGGTTTTTCATCAAAGTTAACCAATTGTTGCGGCACAAACTTATATTCTAGCTGTTTTTTCTTCCCAAACGTTTGGATTTCGAACAGTGCTAATGACAGCCAGAATTTCAATGGTTGAATTCTTGGGATTGAGGTAAAAATGAACCATATATGGAAATTTCTTAACCAACATACAACGAATTTCCTTATATCGAATAGCGAATACCTTGGGATTATCTGCCAGTTCTTCAATTTGTTTTATAATAGTGTTTTGAAATCTTTTTCCGAAGCCCGCTTTTTGCATGTCGTACCAATTGGCAATATCCTGAATGTCATATAAGGCCTCAGTATCAATCGTTATGCGGTACTTGCTCATCTGTTTTTCAACGTTTCCTTGGCTTGGTCCCAATCCAAAAGCCTATCAGGATTTTGCCTTGACTTTTCAAGTCGTTCCATCACCAGGTTTTGGTGAGCCTCTAGAATGTCATAAATTTCCTGATCCCTGATTTGAGCATAATCAAGCATACTTTTGATGGCATGGATCAGGTCAGTGTCATTAACCTTTTTAACCTGCTCGATAATCTTTTCTTTTTCTGCTTCTATATTCATAGCGTCTGTTTTACAATGCATTACTGAAAAAGAATCCCTTTTTACAAAAATAACTAAAGTTTCATCATGTAAGATTACCATCCATGCTTTTTCATCACTTAAAAGTCACATTATTTTTCTATCTTTCTCTCTCAAAACAACCTTCACCATGGATAATAAACCAACTGTAAATGAATCACCTACCAGAAAATCAAATTCAGGTAAAATGATTCAGGAGATAAAAAACGACACTCTGTTAATTGCCTATTGTGGCTTGTATTGTGGTAGCTGTCGGAAGTATCTCTCGGGCAAATGCCCCAGTTGCCAACAACTGGCCTCAGCTCACTGGTGTAAAATACGCAGCTGCTGCATCGATAAACACATTGCCAATTGCGCTGAATGCTCATTGGAAACTCCCAATGACTGCAAGACATTCAACAACCCGATCTCAAAGGTATTTAAGTTTATATTTGGCTCCGATCGCGAAAAGTCGATCCTGTTCATTCGGGAAAAGGGAGCCATTTGTTATGCCGGGCAAATGAGCGAAACCCGCCAGCAATCCTTCAAGACAAAGGGCAGGGGATAATGTGTTAGAAAGCGGTTGTATTTATGGGAAGAGTCTCAGTTGTCCCGATTGATCCTGTCGGCGAAGTGCAGGCAGCAGCTCTCCAAAATTGGAAAGCGAAATACCCAGCAGCCGCACGGCTTTCCCTTCAGGTTCGGTGGACGCCAATAGTTGTCTGGCTGTTTCACCAATAAGGGATAAGTCGTCTACCGGATGCGTGAATGAATGATTGCGGGTAATTTGCCTGAAATCGCTGTACTTTATTTTTACCGTGATGGTTCGTCCCTTGAGCTCATGTTTTATTAAACGGTTACAGACCATCTGGGCAATTTTATCCAGCTCACAACTCATCTCCTCCATAGAGGTTAAATCGTAGGCAAAGGTATCTTCAGCACTTACCGACTTGGTTTCGCGGTGTGGCTCTACCGCCCTGTGGTCAATACCCCGCACAATGTTGTAATAGAAGCGGCCTGCTTTCCCAAAACAACTGGTCAATTCCTGTTCACTTAGCTTTTTTATATCGGCACCTGTATGTAAGCCCATGCTTTTCATTTTTGTTGCCGTCACTTTGCCCACCCCATGAAATTTCTCGACGGGCAACTGTTCCATGAAAGTTTGAATTTTCGAAGGACCAATGAATGCAAGGCCATCGGGCTTTTTGAGGTCGGAAGCTATTTTGGCAATAAACTTATTGACCGAGACCCCTGCCGAAGCCGTTAGATGCAATTCGGTTTTAATGGCCTGCTTAATTTGCCGGGCGATCTCAATGGCCGATCCAATATTCTGCTTGTCAGCAGTCACATCCAGGTATGCTTCATCCAGGGAAAGGGGTTCAATCAGGTCAGTGTAACGGGAAAATATCTCTCGCATTTTGCGCGAAACTTCCTTGTAAACCTCAAAGCGTGGGCGCAGGAAAATTGCCTTAGGGCATAGTTGAAAGGCCCTTTTAGAGGGCATCGCTGAGTGGATCCCATATTTGCGGGCCTCGTAACTCGCGGCCGCTACCACTCCTCTTCGTCCGTCAGGTAATCCGCCAACCACTACAGGCTGGCCCCTGTATTCAGGGTGGTCGCGCTGCTCGATGGACGCGTAAAAGGCATCCATATCTATATGAAGAATTTTACGCTTTTCAGGATTAAATTTATTTTCCATTGAAACCACTAAAGGATAACCTGACAAATATAGAGACAATATCTAACCTGGGAGAACGTGTGATCCGGTATTCAAGTAGTTTTCAAAAGTAATTGGATTCACAGGTAGGGTAAACCGTCCCCTGCGCGGTATGTCTATATGAATGAATTAAATTTAAAATCAAAAACATGAAAACATTGAAATATTTTATTCTGGCTGCAGCAGTTTCGACGCTTTGGGTAGGATGTAATAAAGACGATTCATCTCAAACAACAAGGGTGAAAGTAAGGATGACTGATGCTCCGGGAAACTATCAACAAGTGAATGTAGATGTAACGGGGGTTGAATTCATCATGAGTAGCGGAACGGTTAATTTGAATGTCACGGCAGGAGTTTATAACCTTCTTGATTTTGTAAACGGATTGGATACCCTTATTGCAAGTGCAGACGTGGAATCAGGAACCCTATCTCAGGTTCGTTTAATCTTAGGTGATAACAACTCGGTGATGGTCAATGGGGTGGTGTATCATTTAACAACTCCCAGCGCTCAACAGTCAGGACTTAAGCTGAGCACGAACGCTGCCCTTAGCCCTGGGGTGGATTATGAATTACTCCTTGACTTTGATGCCAGCAAGTCGATTGTAACGACTGGTAATGGTGAATATCAGCTCAAGCCAGTTGTAAGGGCTATCAGTGAAGCCACCACGGGTTCCGTTCATGGAAGTATATCAACTCTGCTTGCCTTGCCAGCAACGGTGAGTGTAACCAATGGTACGGCTACTTATACGACCACAACAGATGCCGAAGGTCGCTTCCTGGTTCGTGGTCTTACAGCTGGAACCTATAGCGTAACAGTTACCCCAACACTTCCATACCTGCCCGTTACCATTGCCAATGTCAATGTAACCGTTGGCGCAATGACTGAAATGCCGGTCTTGGGATTCTAAAATTCTTCTGTATATATTGAGTGGATATTGAGTGGGGAGGAGCAGATGACTTGAAGTCACCTGCTCTCTCCCCGCTTTTTTTATATCACTTCAGGCATTATATATGGTGCCCTGTATTCTCGTGTCAGCATGTTGTTGGCATCGGCATCTCCGTCACCTACAAAGCGTTCGGCAATGGGGTCAAAGGTAAGCTGACGACCCAAACGGTAGGAGACATTTCCCAGGTGAGCCAGCGATGAAGCCAAGGCGCCTGTTTGTACAGGTCCATTCTGAATGCTCATATCCCTTGCTCGGATGGCGTCAAACCAGTTCTGAAAATGCAGGGTCAGCTCTCCTTTTTCTGAACGGCTGGGTCCCTTTTCTCGTTTCTCGCCAAGGTATGATTCATAGGTGTCGTATCCTTTTACCACCAGGTAGCCCTTGTCGCCATAGAAGATATTGCCTACTCCGGCTCCGTCTTCAAGGTTGGTGCACCAGTTGCGCACTTCAAACTGGATCATTTTCTTTTCCTTTGGATAATGATAGATCGAAGTCTGGATCTCAGGCACCTCCTTGCAATCGTCCCACAGGAATTTACCCCCCATGGAAGTAATGCGTTCGGGTAATGAGTTGACGCCCAGTCCCCACATGCAAAGGTCGGTTTCATGGATGCCCTGGTTGCCTACATCGCCATTGCCATAATTCCAATGCCAATGCCAGTTGTAATGTACCAGGTTTTTGGTGAAGGGGCGCATGGGAGCAGGACCACACCACAGGTCGTAATCCAGTCCTGCGGGAACTTGTGATATGCCCTTGTCTCCGATGTCTACCCGCCAGCGATACACCAGTCCGCGCGACATGTAAACCCTCCCGATCAATCCTTCCTGCAAATGCTGGATGGCTTCCCTGATGGCCGGTGAGCTTCGCAACTGTACGCCATGCTGCACAATGCGGTTGTATTTATAGGCTGCTTCAACAATTTTTCTGCCTTCTGATATATTGTGGGTAGCTGGTTTTTCAACATACACATCTTTACCGGCCTGACAAGCCCAGACGGTTTGAAGGGCGTGCCAGTGATTCGGTGTAGCCAATGTAACGGCATCGATGGTTTTATCTTCATATACCCTGCGGAAGTCTTGTTGGATGGCCACTTTTTTGCCATATTTCTTTTCAAACTCCCCAGCACGTTCCTGAAGAATATTCATGTCGGGATCGCACAACACGGCCACTTCGACATTCGATTTTGCAGAAAGTCCCATGATCTCTTCGATGTGGGTTTTACCCCTGCCATTGACTCCGATTACTGCCACTCGGATACGGTCGTTGGCCCCTTTCACAGTGGCGGGAATAATGACTGGTTTCTTAACCTCCGCATGTACAGCCGAAGGTGCAACGGCTGCAATCAGCGCTCCCGTTGCTGCAGTCCTGAGAAAACTTCTTCTCGAATTCTTTTCATTTTCCATTTTGGATATAAATTAGTTTAGTAGTTTAATTAATTTCATGTCACTTTTATAGTTGGATTACACGAATTATTTCGAATTACACGAATCGCATCTTCCTATTCAAAAAACCTTACTTTTCTCAAAATACCTTAGTAAGAATATGGATGACAAGAACCTAAACCTTATTCCCTTATGATTTTCAGATACCTAAATAAGGTTAAAATCAAGGGGATACTACCTGTTACTAAGGTTTAAAAACTTAAAATAAGGTTTATCCAACTACCTCATCCTGTGGATTTCCCTTCGTGTAATTCGTTTGAATTCGTGAAATGTTTTTATTTGAAATCTTTAGCTAATTTATTAATCTCAGCATCGCTTAAATCCCCTGCGATAATGATCTTGTGTTTGAAGACGATGCTCTGGCCTTCCTTGAGCACCACTTTTACAGGCGTGGCATTCTTGTCGAAGGCACGGCCTCCCAGGTTGTTGGTGGCAAAGAGCCCGTATCCACGGGCATGTGACCAGGCCGGGTAGTTGACATTGTCCTTGTGGTCGATGATCGCGATGGTAATGACCTCACCCTCCTTGACAGCCCGAAGCGCCACCCATGGACTGCGTTTACTCCACACCTCGCCGCCGCTGACACCTTCGGCATTGCGGTAAACACCATTTACTCCCTCGTTATTCATCACCGGGACTTCTGTTACATTTCCCCTGGCATCCAAAAATTTATCAGGTGTTTTTGAAGGTTCTTCAAATGCCCTGTCGACTCGCAAGCCGATCAACCCTTCTTTGTTTTCATCAAATGTGACTGTCTGCCGGGCTGTTAATTGGGTGGTGCGTTCAATGCTGCGCAAGTTACCCACCCCTTCAAAAACAAAGGTCGCCTCTTCGTTGAGCAGCACCTTGTCGTTCACATCTACCCAGTCAGATTGGGTAACCAGCATCCCCCTGGATGGATTTTCGCTGACGATTTTACGAAACCTGACCGTACCATATTTAGGCTTATCTTCCGGCTTGATGGCAAATGAATTGTTCCAGAAATCCAGTCCGTTGACATTGCCGAAATTGAACCACAGGCCCACATGGTGAGGATGGTCGGTTCGCTCAAAGGGCCGTGGATTCAATGGATAGCCCCGGGTAATGAGTTTGCCCGAAGCTGAGGCGATGGGATATAGCGATTGCTTTTCCATGTTGTCGGGATAGATATAGGCGGTGAAAAACTGGCCCCCTACATACACCTCTACCTTCTTGCCGGAGTTATCGTTCTTAAATTCAACCTTTTCTTTTTTCGAAGCCTGGCTCATATTCACTGCCAGTAGCAGGGCAAGGGCTGAAATCCAAAATGTTTTCATGTATCAGTTAGTTTAATGGGTATATCGGTTCGGATTTCAAAAGTCGGAAATAAAATTGCGATAAAGATTAAAATGGAGCTTAAATATTTACTGAACTATCCAAATAATGTAAATCAATCAGTTGCCTAAATCCCCAATTTGAGTCGTAGGTTATTTTTGACACCCCTTTGAGCGGGTTTTGAGTTTTGTATGTGTCTTATGAAGTCAATACAGAATCAATACAAAGTCAATACAGAGTCAAGTATTAACAGGTACATTACAGGTACATTACAGGTAGATAACAGGTACATTACAGGTTTATGAACCCATTATGTACCCGTAATCTACCCATTATCTACCCATTATGTACCCATTAACACTTGAATTAGTATTGACTTTGTATTGACTTTGTATTGATTTTATAATGGGGATGTATAACCTAAACAAGAGGAGCAAGCCTTGAAAAAGAGAGTGAAAATGGATCAGAACCCTTTTGTAGTGCACACAGCCAGTCCAATTGGAATTGAACAAAGAAGAAATCAATGAAAGAAAATGGCATGAAAAAAGGAACCCAGTTGCCTGGATCCCTCTTCTATCAATCAAAATTAACCCTAGTTCCTTCTGTAATTGAATATTGTTTTTGCTTTTGAATTAGCCCGGAAGTTCCATTGCCAGTATTTTTGAGTCGGCCTCTACCTGTATGCTGATACGGTCGCCGGCCTCTTCAATGCCGATCCCATCGCGGGCATTCAGGGTTTCCTGGCCGATGGTGATGGAGCCGGAAATCACAAACAGGTACCAATTGCTTCCCGGTTTGTTGCGTTTCAATTCGGTCACTTCGCCTTTGGCGAAAATGCCCAGTGAAAACCAGGTCTGCTGGTGTATCCACAATGAATTTTGCGTTCCGTCGGGTGAAACTACCATGCGCCATTTCCCAGTCATTTCCTGGTCGGTAAACCGGGCCTGGTCGTAGCGCGGTTCGACATTCTGCTGATCGGGGAATACCCAGATCTGGAGCAGACTGACATCCGTGGTTTCCGAATGGTTGAACTCTGAATGTTGGATGCCAGTTCCAGCCGACATCACCTGTACTTCACCCTGCCTGATGACTGAGCCGTTGCCCATGCTATCTTTGTGTTCCAATTCCCCTTCCAGCACGATGGTAATGATTTCCATGTTGTCGTGCGGGTGCATCCCAAATCCCATGCCGGCCTGAACAGCGTCATCGTTCAGTACCCGCAGGGCTCCAAAATGCATGCGGTTGGGGTTGTAGTAATTGGCAAAACTGAAGGTATGCCAGGTTTTTAGCCAACCATGATTGGCATGACCTCTACTTCCAGCTTTGTGTATGGTGAATTTCATGTATTTTGTTTTATAAAATTCGAAGTGTATAATTTGAAGTACTGAAAGCGAATCAATTCACTTTTAACTTTAGTCACTTTAAATACTCCAGGCACTTTAGTCACTAATTATTCAGTAACCACCAGGTTAAAGTCGAGGATAAAATTATCGTCGATGGCTTTGTCGCCGATGTCATTGAAGAATGATTTGGAACCGTAACGAACATTGTATTTGGTCCGGTCGATGGTCAATGTTCCTTTATAGACAGAATTCTTTCCGTCTTTTGAAACGGTTGCAGGGAAAGTGACCGGCTGGGTAATTCCCTTGATGGTCAGATTGCCGTTAAAGGTCAGGTTATTGCCATCGTTTACCACTTTGGTCAATACCAGTTCAGAGGTTGGGTTGGTGGCTACGGCAAAGAAATCGTCGGATTTTAAATGGCCGATCAGTTTGGCGTTGTACCCCGGGTCGGTCAAATCGACATTGGCAATTGACTGCATATCGATCACGATTTTACCCCCTGTTACCTTGTCCTTGGTCAGTGCAAGTGTACCTTCCTTAATGGCAATGGTGCCATGATGTTCGCCAGTCACTTTTTTACCTGTCCAGTTGACCACACTTTTCGTAACATCTACTTTTGCATCTTTGGCAAATACGGCCGTTGTAAGCGATAGGGCTAAAACAAATACGCCCAGCGATTTTAAATGATTATTTTTCATAACTGTTTTAATTTTAATTTATCTGATTAAATACAGTTACAAAGATAGGGCGGTGAAAGGGATGTAAAAATGGACTAAAAAAGGATTTAATGGTACTTATTTCTGCTATGCTCCCGAAACTCCTTTAAAGTAGTCCCGGTGTACTTCCTGAAAAAGCGGCTGAAATAGGCTGGATCGTCAAATCCAAGATCAAAGGCAATCTCTTTTCCGGACATGGAACTGGAGTAGAGCAACTTCTTGGTTTGATCGATGACCCGGTTTCGGATCAGCTCTCCGGCGGTGATCCCGGTGGTTCGTTTCGCCACTTCATTGAGGCACGATGGGCTCATGTTGAGCATTTCGGCATAGGTCGATACGTTTTTTTGGGTCTGGTAATTATTCTCAATGAGCAGTTTAAACTGTATGATCGTTGAGTCGGGTGTTACAGCGGGCTTTTCGATGGGGGCCTGGTTTTGTTGGTCGAAGATACGTCTTGATTCCAACAGCAGCAGATGCAGCAGGTTCAATACAATATCCTGGCTGTAGGCATCGTGGGTCTGAAGTTCATCAAAAATAAGATCATGGATGCCCTTTAGTTTGGGTCGTGTCTCGGGAGTGATGGTAATGAGGCTTTTGAAATCAGGATTGTTGAAAAGCCGGTATTCCTTCAGTGGTACGTGGTTCTTCTGGTTGTACTGGATAAATTCCTCATTAAACAGGATATAAGTACCCCCTACGGATTGATCGATGTACATCCGGTGTTTCAGGCCTGGGGGGACAAACAGGATTGTATCGGCCTTCAGGGTATATTCCACATATTCGGTGGCATGGGTGGCCTCGCCCGATTCGATCCAGAAAATGGAATAGAAATCGTGCAGGTGGGGCATCAGGTTGTGCTCAATTTCCTCTTGCTCAAAATCACAGATCTTCCGAATGGTAAAGATTTTTTCGTTGGCTGGTTCAAAAAGCATCGAATTTCTCATGGCTTGCTTATTCTATAATCCTGATCTCCATCGTAAGGTCCATGGCCAAACGGTAGGCCGCTGAGACCCCACAGTATTTTTCCTCGGAAAGCTTAACCGCTTTTTCAAGCTTGTCAAGGGGAAGATCCTTGCCTTTAAACTGGTAAATAATCTTCATCTGGTGATAGCGCATGGGGTGTTCATCGGTCAGATCGCCTTCTACAATCACATTAAAGGCCTCGGGCTCGACCTTCATTTTCTGCAGGATCATAATTACATCCAGACCCGTACATCCGGCCAGGGCCGTGAGCATTAATTTTTTAGGACGTGGTCCCAGATCATCTCCCCCGCCTTCTTTCGAAGCGTCGATCACCACACGGTGTCCATCCATCTCACATTCGAAGGCCAGGTTTTTTTTCCAGGCCAGGTCAAGTATATGTTTCATTTATAAAACATTGGTTTTTTCATTTTCCATCAGGTGCTTTCCCGTTAAAATTCCATCCTGGAGGGTCTTCCACGAAGTACTCTTACACAACAACTTCAGGGTATATTGAAATTTAAATAATTAAGCTAATTTTACGTCTAAATTCATCCACAAAAACAGGACCATTGATGTTTCAATCAACATAGATTTAGTCCTGATTGTTGTTTCATTTATTCACAAAACAATACAACTTGATGAGAAGTTCAATAAATCGACCGACTGATGAGGATTCTGATCTCTCCGGATTTCAATTATTTAAAAAACTGACTGAACAGGAACTGACCCAATTGAATTACGACAAGACTTGTTCGTTGTACACTAAAGGTAGTATAATTTACAGAGAAGGGAGTCGGTTAACAGGTTTTTACTGTGTTTCGCGTGGTATATTAAAAATATTCAAGACCGGGATCGACGGGAAGGAGCAAATTATCAGGTTTGCCAAAAAGGGCGACATCATTGCCTACCGTTCGCTGCTGAGCAAGGAGCTGGCTTGCACCACGGCCAAAGTAATCGAAGAAACCGTGTTGTGTCATGTCCCCTATCAAACGCTTTTATACCTGATACAGAGCAACTGGCAGTTTTCGCATCACATGCTTCAGATCGTCTGTAAGGAATTGCGGGAGGCCAATGATTACATTACCGACATTGCTCAGAAATCGGTGCGCGAACGACTGGCTGAAGTCCTGCTGCTTCTAAAGGAAAACTTTGAACTGGACAATGCCAATACGCTCCAGATTTCGCTCACCCGTGAAGAACTGGCCAACATGGTTGGAACGGCCACCGAAAGCGTGATCAGGCTGCTTTCTGAATTCAAACAGGAGCAACTCATTGACGTACAGGGTAGAAAGATCAAGTTTATCAACGTACCGGGATTGACAAAAGTGGCCAATCTGCTGTAGCGAAAAATTTATTTTCAACAGTGGTCGTTTCAGTGGGTTGAAGCGACCTTTTTTGGTTACTAAGGTTTCAATAAAAAAGTAAGATTTTCAAAAACTTAATATTGACTTTGCTTTCCCCCACACCAATATCATGTGGTCCGAAGAGCTTTCATCAATTTCCATCTTCTTTGAGTTTTTCAGCTGAGCGGGGTTCCTCCTTTTTGTTGGTATTGAATAAGGAGTCATTTTCAAGGTAATACTTCTTGAGTGCTTTGCTCAGATCTTCAGAGGGTTTGATAATATTATAGTCGCGCCAGAAATCTTCATCATAGTTGTTGATCACATCGGCAAAGATGTCCTTGGAGCTAAACAGTTCGTTCCTTTTAAAGTGGGTTCCGTCATCGGGCTTAAAATCAGTGATTAGTAATTCGGAAGTGCTGTGAAAGACCGAATTGATTTTGTCTTTCTTGCTTTTGACCCTGAAATTGATCGATGCCTGGGCCATGCTGAGGTGCCATTTATCGTCCGAACGGCGGTATTTAACCAGGTAATGGACCTGCAGCGGACGGACAAAAAAATCCTTGGGTTTTTTCTTGATCAGTGATTCCTGGGCAAACTTTAATCCTGAACGACTCAGTTCAAAATCTGCCTGTACCAGTGCAAAGGACGACATATCGACCCACAGTTTACCCTGGTAAATCGGATTGTCAAGTTTTTCAGTCGGCTTAAAGCGGATGACATAGGTTGAGCGATTGTCGTATTCAACAATTTCATCGAGTGAATATTTGTACAATTCAGCGAAGTCGGGATCCAGGAATGAATCCAGTGTTTTAATCACATCGAGTTTGGTAATATAATAGGGGCCTCCCTGGATTTTGAAATCAACCAGCTGAAAGGGTTTTACGTTTAAGCTTTTACGGCCCTTGATTAACTTCACCTTGTCCTCGGAAAAGGCATTGTCATAAGCCGATTTGCGGATATCCATCACGGCTTCGGCCACATCAATGTAATTCTTATCCTGTTTGAGTACCTCCCGGTAAAACGAGGTCATGATCTCGGGTTCCCGGGGGTAGTTCAGTGAAATTTTAGATACCAGCCGTCGGAGGATCTCCTGCGGACTGATGTAAGTGATCTGTATTTCACGCAGCTGAAAGGTGGTAGGCTGAAGGAAAATGGTGACCGGATCATTGGTAATTTCACGGACGGGAAGCCTGAATTGTTTGTACCCAAGGCATGAAACAAGCACGGTATCATCGGGTAGGGGATTGGCTATTTTGAGCTCAAAATCACCATCAATATTGGAAATCGTTCCGATGTTTCTTTTTTGAATTGAAATGCCCGAATAAGGCAGGGCCTCTTTCTCATCGCCATCCATGACCCTTCCCCGAAAGGTGATTGATTGCAGGGCCTCATCCGATGGGCCTGCCTTTTTTATTTCAGCCGTCGAATCAGGAGTGGTAATAATAATCTGCTGATCGAGTACCTGGTAGGTAAATTTTGATTCCAACAGGAGGTCCAATATTTCCCGGATGCTTTTAGAGGTGAGCGAGGCATCCACTTTTTTGTCCGCTTCAATCAGAGAGGGGTCGTATGAAAAATAAACCTGTGCCTGGGAAGCTATTTTATCCAGGACCGCAGCAATGGTTTCATTCCTGGCCTCGATACTGATTCGTTTGTCCAGTGCGGAGTTGTTTTCCTTTTGCCCCAAGGAAACCTTCATGGACAAAAGGAAAACTATGAGAAAGAATCCACTGGCTTGTCTCATCTGTTTATAATATTAAACCACAAAAGTAGTGATATTATCCAAATTGATATGTTTTTAAAAATCTTACTTTTTTATAAAATCTTAGTAACCAAGCAATGAGCCCAGATCTCAATCTTATCAATCTTATGAAATTTTTTCCAAATTACTCAGAAATAAGCCAACTATAAGATTGATAAGATTGAGATCTGTGGCTCATTGCTTGGTTACTAAGATTAAATTGAAAAAAGTAAGATTTTTCAAAAAAATCAAAGTTAACGTCCATCCTAGTACTCCGCATAAATAGTAAATCGTAAATTGTCAAATTGTAAATATTCATTGTTTTCTTGTCAGAACATTTTTTTCAGGTAAAATTCAGTTTTTACCTGTTCGCCATTTCTGAGAATGGTCATTTTTATTTTCTTGTCCTCATGGCTTTGAAACAGCAAATTTATATCATTTAATGTCAAGGTCTGATGGCTGTTGTTGTTGAGAGCAATAATCTGGTCATTTTCCTGGACTCCTGCATAATAGGCAGGCGAGTTCTTGCGAATGTTGCTGATCAGGAAAATAGGGGCCCCGGGCATTGGATTGGTCACTTCCAAACCACTCATGTTGTAGTTGAATTCTTCCTTGATGTTAGCGTTTGGCCGGAGGATCAGTCGCTTGCCGGGATAATCCATGGTGACGTAAAACCTGCGCAGGATTTCAGCTCCAAGGGTTCCATTGCGGTCATTTTTACCAATCAGCTGATCCACCAATTCATCGTTGGGAAAAGCGACAATGGGCTCATAGAGCACCAATGGCCCCACCCAGATGGCTCCTATACGGCCTTTCTTCCCATATAAATCGCCGCTTAAGCCCCGGCCCAAAAAGGTTTCAATGTTGTTCTCGGGAAGCGATATCCGGTCATCCGACTTGGTTGATAACCACAGGGCATCACTGGCACCGGTATCAACCAGCAACTTGACAGGCACTTCCTGGTTCTTATCGGTCACGATGCTCGTTTTTACAAAGGGTTTGTTTTGTTCAAAAATCAGCGGCAGGATGATATCCTTTTCCTTTTCCTTGTAAGTAAAATATTCGGGTTTGATCAAAGTGATTTTATGGGCCTCATAGTCGATTTTGACCACATAATCTTTAAACAGGTTAAAGCCAATCATTCCATGAACAGGGATGCCCAGAATTTGCGAGATCTGGAAGTTCTCGTTGATCACCATGTGAATTTCCTGGTCGTAGGCCACCAGTCCATTGAGATTGATCACATTGTTGCCCGATTTGTAGGCAGTGAGCTGTTCACCCTCTCCAAGACCCTTGATGTTGATCGGTTGCAGGAAGTTCAGGCTCAGTTTGTTCACGAAAGGAAGTTCAGTAATGATCGGATAACTGACCCCGGTATCGAGGATAAAGTTTAAGGTATCTGAATTGTTGATCGCAACCGGGATGATGATCAGGTTACTGGAGGTTTTGAAATCGATGGTGACTGACTTCTTTTTGGGATTGTCAAAAATAAAGCCAGTTTGCCCGCTGTACTTCCGATTCTTTTTGGCGTATTCCAGGCTCTTATCCATCGGCACATAGTCTCTGACCACCAGTATGTTGTCTTCAATTTCGAAAAGAAGGTAAAAATCTTTCATCAATTGGTCCAGAACGAACTTAATGGGCTGATTCGATACGTTCAGGTTGATGTTTTTCCCTTCCATGAGTTTCGAATTGTATGAATAGTCGATCTTGAGGTATTTACAGATTCGTTCAATGACCGTAGAAAGGGGTTCATTTTCAGCATATATGCTGATGTTTTGTTCCAGTACGTTGGGCGTCTGATCGTTTTTCTGCTCCTGTTTCGTATTTTGCCGGAGGCCTTGTTTTCTAACTACTTTCTGGCTCATGGATGACAGTGGAATTGAAACCAGCAATACAGCCAGCAGGAGAAATAAATAATGCGGTATGTTTCTAATTGTTTTCATGGCGTTTTTATAAGTTTATAATATTTAAACACATAGGCACATAGGACACATAGTTTATAATATTTAAACACATAGGCACATAGGACACATAGTTTATCCCGAGGCCTCGGGACTAATATTTAAACACATAGGCACATAGGGAACATAGTTTATAAGTTCATAATATTTAAATACATAGGCACTTGGGATATAAAGTTTATGTGAACTATGTGCCTATGTGTTTATTTTCTTTTTTCTTTATGCCTATGTGTTTATTTTCTTTTCCTTTATGCCTATGTGTTTAATTTCTTTTTGCTTTAAGATATACTGTCCGTCCATCTTTTGTGTTTCCATCTGGAAAGTAGACTCAAGCACTTTGAGAATAAAATCGAGTGAATAATCATTGAAATGGGCAGTGAGCAGAAGTCCGTTTAGTTTTGGATCGGCTAAACGGATCTTTACCTGGTACACTTTTTCAAGATTTCGGATCACTTCGTCCATGGGAGTGGCCCTGAAGATCAGGATGCGGGTTTTCCAGGCCAAAAAGTTAGGATCCGCATTGGTCGATTTCAGTGCCGAACCATCGGGACCTGAGCACACCAGCGTTCCCTTATCGCCTGGATTCAGGATCAGTTCATTCGATTGCTGTGCGAAAGGTGCCTTGTTGATTAGCTCTACCCTTCCGGTTTTAACAATCACTTCCATTGATTTTTCATTCGGATATGCATTCACATTAAAGCTGGTACCAAGCACTTTAATCTGTGCATTCCGGGCATGAATGATGAACGGTTTGCTTTTATCAGGCCTTACTTCAAAAAAAGCTTCACCTTCCATCGAGACTTCGCGTGTGTTTCTGGCAAATCTTTTTGGATATTTCAGGTGCGTATGTGCGTTAAGGCTCACCAAAGTCCCGTCAGGCAAGGTGACATTCTTTACTCCCAGGTTGGAAGCTGATAATTCGATCATTGAGCCCGAAGCCCCCCAGTTGGAAAAAATGTCATACCCTGCAAGAGCCAGCAAGGCAGTTACCACGATTGCGGCGGCGAGGCGCATCAGGGGCTTTGACAGGAGCGATCTGAGCCTTGCCAACTTACCTTGTGATTGATTATGAATCCGTTGCTGTACTTTTTCCCAGGCCTGATCAGCGGGGTATTTTTTCAATTCAAAGTATAAGTCCACTTTCCTGGTCATCCGCTGAAGCTGTTCCTTCTCCATCGAATCAACAAGACCATCATCAAGCCTTGAATTTTGTTCATCGCTTGTCGGGCCAGGCTCGTGGTCGTAGATTGATTTGGCCAGCACAGCCCATTTTTCCTCTTCCATGTTTTGATTTGCATCCATATACAAGCATGACATTCATCGCTTGACGATACCCCTATTGGGAAGGGGCTTATTTTTTAAAAATTATGAAGAGCAAAGTCCAATGATTGCTCAAGTCCTTCAGGTTCTCGCGTAAGTGTTTCAATGCCAGACCCATTTGAGCTTCGACGGTTTTGATCGAAATGTTGAGTTCATCGGCGATATCCTTGTATTTGAAACCCTGTTCGCGGCTGAGCCTGAAGATTTCCTGACGCCTGGGGGGGAGCGATCGAATGCACATTTCAATGCGGTCGGTCAGCTCAAGATCCAGGTAGCATTGTTCGGGATCGAAGTCAGGCTGCGGCGATTCGATCATTCGGCTGGCATATTGCTGACGGATCTTTTGAGCCTGGAGATGGTTCAGGCAATGATTGCGGACCGAGCGGAAGAGATAGTGTTTCACAGAAGATTCGATGCTCAGTGAGGCACGTTTTTCCCAGAGATTAACAAAGAGGTCCTCGACCGTTTCCTCGCCCAGATCGGGGTCATGGAGCCATTGAGCGGCAAAATGGCAGAGGGCTGGATAGTATTTTTGAAACAGCGCCTTGAATGCAAGCTGGTCTCCATCATTGAGTTTTCGAAACAGAAGTAAGTCGTCGGTCGGGTCCATAGGATTTGTGCAAGCTGAGGTGTTATAGAGAACAGCAATAAAGGTATAAAAAAATTGAAGTACTTAAAGTGAACCAATCCCGAGTACTCGGGATAAAGTGAACCAAAGTGATTCCGGGTACTTGGATAGGCGTTAACTTGTTATATTCATGCTTATAATCTGATACTTGAAACAGTATTACCAGGAAGTCTCAACCTTCTGGGACACTTTTTATCTGTTTATTTTTTTAAACACATAGACACATAGAACACATAGTCCCGAGGA